>SVEJ01000002.1 GCA_015057435.1 Lachnospiraceae bacterium | reverse complement strand
GATAATATGATAAATTCTCTTAGTGGAGAAATAGAAATCCATGATTGTGAAAGTGATGCATATTTAAAACTTTATTTTGAGGATACAATGAATTTTTATGTATTAGGACAAATAGGAGGAAGTTATGAGGATAATACATTAAAGTTCAAATTAAAAGCAGATCAAACTGTATTGTTGAGATTGAAGGAAGAACTGGTTGATTATTAATTTGTAGTATTGAATTGAAAATAGCCAATGGTAACCTGTTAAGCCAGTCAGGAGCAGGAAAGGCAGTTGCTTACACTTACGATGTCTATAACCGCCTCGTCCAGTATGCAGAAGGTGAGAAGAAAGAAACTTATACCTATGATGCAGAGGGAGTAAGACGAAGCAAGGTGAATGGTAACGATGTTATCTGTTACATCTCTGATACCACAGGAAGTCTTTCTTATACTCTTGCTGAGACAGATAAGAGTGGTGAAGTGATTGCTACTTACAACCGTGCAGACGTTCTGATCAGTCAGGTAAGAGAAGAAGTAACTTCTTACTACCTATTTGACGGACATGGAGATGTGCGTGCTCTTAACAACGAGGAAGGAAGAATCACTGACAAGTACCGTTATAATGCCTATGGAGAACTGGTAGAAAGAAGTGGAGAAACTGGAGTGCGGTGGAAAAGTGACACCACAAAGAATCAAAGAGAGATAAAAGAAGCATTTATTCATGTTATATACATGTCTAAGTGCTTCTTTTTGGTTGTTGGGAAAGAGGATTTGGCATATATTTTTATGTAGCAAAAAAGGTCTAAATGTAGTATAATTTATATAATTGTGTAGTCAATATCTTGTGGATGTTGGATTACAAATTGAACGCAAAAGGATTAATTGAGAGGTGCATTTATGGGTTTATTAACATTTTCAGGAGGAATCCATCCGTATGACGGAAAGGATTTATCCAAGGATAAAGCAATTCAAGAATATTTGCCAAAACAAGAAGCGGTATACCCATTATCTCAGCATATCGGAGCACCGGCTACCCCTTTGGTGAAAAAGGGAGATAAGGTGTTAGTGGGTCAAAAGATTGCTGAAGCGAGTGGATTTGTATCTGCGAATATTCATTCCGGTGTTTCGGGAACTGTAAAAGCAATTGAACCGAGATTTACCGTCTCAGGTAGCAAAGTTGAATCGATTGTAATTGATAATGATGGTTTGTTTGAAGAGATAGATTTTTCTGTGAATATCAAACCATTAGACGAAATGTATCGTGAGGATGTAAAGGAAGCAATCAAGGAAGCCGGTATTGTAGGTATGGGTGGTGCAGGTTTTCCTACGCACGTTAAGTTATCTCCAAAGAATGAAGATGCGATTGATACAATTATTGTGAATGGTGCAGAGTGCGAACCGTATTTGACATCGGATTACAGAAGAATGATGGAAGTACCTGAAAAGATTGTGACCGGTCTTCAGATTGTGATTAATCTGTTTGACAATGCAAGAGGTATTATTGCAATTGAGGATAACAAACCTGATGCAATTAAAAAGTTACAGGAGCTTACAAAGGACATCGATAATATAACCGTGAATGCCGTGAAGACAAAATATCCGCAGGGAGCAGAACGACAGCTGATTTTTGCTAATACAGGTCGATACATTAATTCGAGTATGTTGCCGGCTGATGTTGGATGTATTGTACACAATATTGATACGATTGTTGCGATTTATAATGCAATTATTGAGGGACGACCATTATATGAACGTGTTGTTACAGTCACCGGTGATGCGGTCTGTGATACGGCGAATTTCCGAGTGAGACTTGGAACGAATGCACAGGAATTAATCGATGCAGTAGGTGGATTTAATATCGAAGATCCGGGGAAGATTATATCCGGTGGTCCGATGATGGGAAAAGCAATGTTTTCGCTTGATGTACCGATTGTAAAAGGCTCATCTGCTTTGCTTTGTTTTAGAGAGGATATCGTAGCAGCTACGGAACCATCGAACTGTATTCGATGCGGAAGATGTGTAGATGTTTGTCCGGGACGCGTTATGCCGAATCATCTCGCGACCTTAGCTGAGCATGGTGATACGGAAGGTTTCTTAAAATATGATGGCATGGAGTGTTGTGAGTGTGGATGTTGTTCCTTTGTATGTCCGGCGAAACGACACTTGACACAGATTATAGCAGGAACAAGAAAACAGATTCTTGCGAATAAGAAAAAATAGGAGGTGGGCTTAGTGGATTATACAATGAAGATATCGTCGTCTCCGCATATTAGGGACAAAGAGACGACTACCAATATTATGGGACAGGTTATTGTAGCATTAATGCCTGCTACCATTTTTGGTATCTATAATTTTGGAATGGATGCGCTTGTTACAGTTTTGATTACTGTATTGAGTTGTATTGTTTTTGAAGGTATTTATCAAAAACTCTTTGGCTTGAAAGTGACAATCAGCGATTTGTCAGCAGCACTCACAGGTTTGTTGTTGGCACTTAATCTACCGCCTAAGGTTCCGTTTTGGTTACCGATTATAGGTAGTTTTTTTGCGATTATAGTTGTAAAACAATTATTTGGCGGTCTTGGGCAGAATTTTATGAATCCTGCACTTGGTGCGAGATGTTTTCTGTTAATTTCATTTACCGGCAGAATGACAACATTCACTTATGATGCAGTGACGACAGCCACGCCACTTGCAGAGTTGAAATCCGGAGGCAGTGTTGATGTTGTCTCAATGGCGATTGGAACAATTCCGGGAACAATTGGTGAAACGTCTGCAATGGCATTGTTGATAGGTGGAGTATTCTTGTTGTTCAGAAGAATTATTAATTATCGTATTCCGCTATATTACATTGGTTCGTTTTCGGTTTTCATTATGATATATGCAATAGCTTCCGGAAGAGGCTTTGATTGGAGCTTTTTATTGGCACACCTTTGTGGTGGCGGTTTGATGCTTGGTGCATTTTTTATGGCTACGGATTATGTTACATCACCGATTACACCACGCGGAAGAGTGTTGTTTGGCATAATATTAGGTTTGTTGACATTCTTATTCCGTATTTTTGGTGGCTCGGCAGAAGGTGTTTCATATGCCATTATTATTGGAAACTTGCTTGTTCCGTTAATTGAACGTGTTACTGTTCCGAAAGCATTTGGAAAGGGGGCAGTAAAGCATGAGTAATGAGAGTATTAAGAATACTATTTCGTTGTTGCTTATCACACTTGTTGCAGGCTTGCTTTTAGGTGCTGTATATGAGATTACAAAGGAACCGATTAAAAAAGAGCAGCAACGTGCCAAAGAAGAGGCCTACAAGGCAGTTTTTGCAGATGCATCCTCCTTTGAAAATGTGGATTTAAATGTTGAAGAAGTGAAAGGTGTGCTGAGCGAAAAAGGCTACGCAGCGACGATTCATGAAGTGATGTCTGTATCGGATGCTTCAGGTAAGAAGATAGGATATGTTTTGACTATTACCAATCATGAGGGATATGGTGGTGATATTCAGTTCGCAATGGGTGTACGGATGGATGGAACGCTTAACGGTATTTCATTTTTATCTATAGCAGAAACTGCAGGACTTGGTATGAAGGCTGCAGAAGAAACATTTATGAAGCAGTTTAGTGATAAGAATGTTGAGAATTTTCAATATACGAAAAATGGTGCAACTACGGATGAAGAAATTGATGCAATCTCAGGAGCTACAATTACAACGAATGCAGTTGTGAATGGTGTCAATGCGGGATTGTATTATATTCGTACGTTAGAATAGGAGGTGGGGATATGAATAAGACAATGGAACGTTTGAAATGCGGTATTGTTACGGAGAATCCCACCTTTGTGCAGATGCTTGGTATGTGTCCGACGATGGCAGTGACAACTTCGGCAATCAATGGTATTGGTATGGGACTTACGACGACGGTTATTTTGATATTGAGTAATATGATGATATCAGCTCTCAGAAAGGTAATACCTGATAAGGTAAGAATTCCGGCATATATTGTAATTGTTGCATCGTTTGTTACGATTGTGCAGTTTTTATTGCAAGGATTTGTGCCGTCATTATATGCAAGTCTTGGAATCTATATTCCGCTTATAGTTGTGAATTGTATTATTCTTGGCCGCGCAGAGAGTTATGCATCGAAGAATAGCGTATGGCTTTCTATGTTTGACGGAATTGGAATGGGACTTGGATTCACTGTTGGTCTTACTGCCATTGGTATCTTTAGAGAATTGTTTGGGAACGGAACGGTTTTTGGATTTAGATGTATGCCGCAAAGTTATGAGCCATTAACAATTTTGATTTTGGCACCGGGTGCGTTTTTCGTCTTGGCATGTCTTGTTGCGATACAGAACAAAGTTAGACTTGAAAATGCAAAAAAAGCAGGAATGGCAGTATCTATCTGTGAAAAAGAAGGTGATTGCTCGAACTGTGCCAATACCTTGTGTGGCGGAAAAGCTTTTACTGAAGAACGCATTAAAAAGGAGAAAGAGGAGGCGCAACAATGACAAAAAAGAGTATATTAAAGCGCCAGTTTCGCTCCCTAAAGAAGCGAGAGCGTTTTCTAAAAAGAATGGAAAAGCAAAGACGAGTTCGCATTTATGGGCTTCGCTTACATCAGAGATTGCAGATGGATTTGCATCAGTGGTACAGACAGATGAAGATGCAACATTTAGAGAATCGAAAAAAAGCATCTGCAAAAAAGGAAACAGCAAAGCTAAACAGAACCTTAAAAAGGAGGCGTAAAAGATGAATCTTTTCTTGATTGCAATTGGCGCGGCATTGGTTAATAATGTTGTGTTGAGTCAGTTTTTGGGTTTGTGTCCATTTATTGGTGTGTCAAAGAAAGTTGATACTGCGGCAGGTATGGGCGGCGCAGTTATCTTTGTAATAACGATTGCGTCTGCGGTGACAAGCCTAATATACACATTTATTTTAGAAAAATTGAACATTACATATCTGCAAACGATTGTGTTCATTCTTGTGATTGCAGCTTTGGTACAATTTGTAGAGATGTTTTTGAAAAAAATGATACCGTCTTTATATTCAGCATTGGGCGTATATCTTCCGTTAATCACAACCAACTGTGCAGTATTGGGTGTTGCGTTGATTAATGTTCAAAAATCATATGATTTTATAACGTCTGTTGTGAATGGATTTGGTACGGCAGTCGGCTTTACGATTGCGATTGTGATTATGGCAGGTATTAGAGAAAAGATTGAATATAATGATATTCCGGAATCATTCAAAGGCACACCGATTGTGCTTGTTACAGCCGGTTTGATGGCGATGGCATTTTTTGGTTTTTCAGGTTTGATCAAATAAGGAGGACGGTGTGATGAGTATAACATCTATTTTGATTGCCACGGCGGTTGTTGGTGGCACCGGATTGATTATAGGTATCCTTCTTGGAATTGCAGGCGAGAAATTTGCGGTTGAAGTAGATGAGAAGGAGATTGCAGTTCGAGAATGTCTTCCGGGTAATAATTGTGGTGGTTGTGGTTTTCCGGGCTGTGACGGTTTGGCAGCTGCAATTGCAAAAGGGGAAGCAGCAGTGAATGCTTGTCCTGTGGGTGGAGAAGCGTGTGCATCAGCAATTGCGAATGTGATGGGTGTTGATGCAGGTGATAGTGTACGTATGACGGCATATGTTAAGTGTGCAGGCACATGTGAAAAAGCAAAGGATTTATATGAATACGTAGGTCCTGCCGATTGTAAACTTGCAATGAATAATCCGGGTGCAGGTCCCAAAGGCTGTAACTATGGTTGTATGGGATTTGGAACCTGTAAAAATGTATGTCCGTTTGATGCAATTGAAATTGTAGACGGAATTGCAGTTGTGGATCCGGATAAATGTAAAGCTTGTGGCAAATGTGTAGCGGAATGTCCGAAGCATTTGATTGAATTGCTTCCTGCAGATGCAACGTGTCATGTGAAGTGTAATTCAAAAGATAAAGGAATAGAAGTGAAAAAAGTCTGTCAAACAGGTTGTATTGGTTGTGGACTTTGTGCAAGAAATTGTCCTTCAGATGCAATAAAAGTTGAGAATAATTTAGCTATTATAGATCAGGATAAATGTACACATTGTGGTGTATGTAAAGAAAAATGTCCGGTTAAGATTATTCTATAAAAAGAAGCAAGGCGTAATGCCTTGCTTCTTTTTATATTCCAAATATAAATTTGATAAATTGTATTGTATTTTCGTTATCGGTATACTTTGTACTCGGGATTAGTAAGTATACTTCATCATATGAAAAATTCGCATCTTTTACAAATTGTGTATCACTGATATCAAGTGCAACAGTGTATGGTTTGCCGTCGTTTTTGATTCCGTTAGGATCTGACATGGTAATTACATGTTCTTTTATCTGATCATATAACGCGGTATCCATACTAAGGTCGATAGCAGTTGTGTCGTCAGTTGAAACGAAGAGGTTTAGTGCTTCTTTGTCACATATGATAACATCTAACATATCGTACATATTATAATAACCGATTGTCTGATAGTTCGACATGGTTAGTCCGACTTCTGTTGTATCTTCTTGTTCTGAAACGGATAAATTGTTATAAATCTCAATGAAATTCTTTTCGTCTAATGAATAGTATGTTCGATACGAATCTGCTACATAGGCCTGAAAGTTAAAATCATTTTTGTTGTTGACGATAGCTAATTCTAAGTAGGTTGGCCATGAGGCACGATATATAACACGTCCTGCATAAGCAGCACTTATGATAACCAATAAACCTACAATTAAGAACCATTTATAATAATTAATCAAATAGGATAGTTTTTCTTTCTTGTCCATATCTGCCATACGATTTTTGTGTAACTGATTTTTGTATGTTATTTTTTCTTTGAAGGACATAGTGGCTAGTTCTAAAGCATCTTCCTTAAAATTGTCTTCGGTTGGATTCGTCAACGATTCTTCTTGCTCTATCGGCTTAATTGAAGTCTCATCTGCATATTCCCTCATGATTTGTCACCTCTTTTTAAGTTTTGCTGTTGTATTTTAGCATATTTCTCGATTTCTGAAAAGTTTTTAACAAAATATTAACAATTTAGTAGATTTTTTTTTGCTTATCATGTATAATACAAATGTAAACAGATTATGTAAAGCACAAATTGTATATCATATAATTGTGGATGAGAGCATATCTTGTATAAAAAGAGCACGGAGCCTTGTATGACGTTTTTGGATTTGAAACAAAAAGAGGTCATTAATTGCAAAGATTGCAAAAGAATCGGTTGTGTTGCTGATATTGAGATTAATCCATCTAACGGTCAGATTTGTGCGTTGATTGTACCAGCACCAATACGTTTCTTTTCTTGCTTTGCTAAGGCTGAGAAGTATTGGATTTCTTTTGAACATGTTGTGCGGATCGGGCCGGATATCATATTAGTGGATGTTTGCCTGGACAATGTCACAATGAAAGATGAATAATAATATACATATGAGTAGGAGGAAGGAAGATGAAATGTCCATTTTGTGGAGAGGATAGTACGAAGGTTATTGATTCGAGACCGGCAGATGACAACAGTTCCATTCGTAGAAGAAGAGAATGTGAAGAGTGTGGCAAAAGATTTACAACATATGAGAAGGTAGAGACAATACCTCTTGTTGTAATTAAGAAGGATAAGATTCGCGAGGCATATGATCGTTCAAAGATTGAATCCGGTGTGTTTAAGTCTTGTCATAAGCGTCCGATTTCGGTAGATGATATTGAAAAATGCATTGAAAGAATTGAAACGAAGATATTTAATTTAGAACAAAAAGAAGTTGAGAGTACGGTGATTGGAGAAATCGTTATGGATGAGTTAAAGTCACTTGATCAAGTTGCTTATGTAAGGTTTGCTTCTGTTTACCGTGAATTTAAGGACGTTAATATATTCATGGATGAGTTGAAAAAATTATTGAATTAGAATCCAATGAGTGTCGTTTTATAAGATATTTTCCGTTTGGATATATTTTATAAAATGACACTTTTTTTGTGCGTAGATATATAATAATTAGTTGCAAAGTATTGCCTGATATGATATTGTTTTATTGTTCATACTCGAGAATGGAAAGGAATGACCATGTATAGTCGAGTTCTAAGTGGCACACTGCATGGAGTGGAAGGTCGACTCATAACAGTGGAAGCCGATGTAAGCGAGGGCCTGCCAATGTTTAATATGGTAGGTGTCTTAGCATCAGAAGTTCGTGAGGCAAGTGATCGTGTGAAAACAGCCTTAAGAAACTCGGGATATCAAATCCCACCAAAACGAATCACCATCAATTTATCACCGGCTGATATTAGAAAAGAGGGATCAGCATTTGATTTGCCTATATGTGTAGCACTATTAGCAGCATATGGGTATATTTCGATGGAAATGTTAGAAAGTACATTGATTATCGGAGAATTGTCATTAAATGGAGAAATCAGAAGCGTAAGAGGAATTTTACCAATTGTTGATTTCGCGAGAAAAATGAACATTTCTAAAGTGATTCTACCTTATGGAAACCGTAAGGAGGCGGCAGTTGTTCCTGAGATTACAATCTATCCTGCCAAAACACTTTCTGAAGTTGTCGATCATCTGATGGGAACAGAAGAATTATCGATTTTTCCACATCAGATCTATCATGCGGATAAGTCAAAAACAAGTGTTGACTTTTCAGAAATAAAAGGGCAACAAATTTTAAAAAGAGCAACGGAAATTGCCGTGGCCGGGATGCATAATATTTTATTTTTAGGCCCTCCCGGGGCAGGTAAATCTATGATTGCAAAACGCATGCCGAGTATTATGCCGAAGTTATCATATGAAGAAAGTATGGAACTGACGAAGGTTTATAGTGTGAATGGTATGCTGGATGCGGAGGATGGATTGATTTGTGAAAGGCCGTTTCGGGCACCACATCATTCTATTACAGCCAATGCCTTGATTGGAGGAGGGAGAAATCCCAAACCCGGTGAAATAAGTCTGTCACATTGCGGAATTCTATTTTTAGATGAATTTTTAGAGTTTCCTAAGAATGTAATCGAAATGATGCGTCAGCCGATGGAGGATGGTGTTGTTACAATTTCCAGAATGCAGGGTAGTTATACATATCCGTGTAATTTTATGTTGGTGGCGGCGATGAATCCGTGTCCGTGCGGATATTATCCGGACTTATCAAAATGTAGGTGTACCGGCCCTATGATCGAGCGTTATCTGAATAAGTTATCAGAACCGATGCTTGATCGGATGGATATGAGTATTGCAGTTAAAAAACTGCAATATGAAGAATTGTATGGAGAAAAAGAAGAAGAGACATCAGAAGTGATAAGAAAGAGGATTGTTATTGCACATGCAGTGCAAAAAAGACGATTACAACCATACGATATTCGTTATAATTCACAGATACCGGAAAAGGCATTAGAAGAGGTTTGCAGATTAGGTAAAGAAGAACGATCTTTGAGAAAAGATATTTTTCAACAGTACCAATTATCTGCAAGGGGAGCTACGAAAATTATGAGAGTCGCGCGTACAATTGCTGATTTGGATCATAGTGAGAATGTACAATGCAGACATATGCTAGAAGCGTTATCTTATCGTATGACTGATATTTTTCAAAAAGGAAGTGGGGTATGATGGATTGTGATGCATTATGGTTTTGGTTTCATGAAGCTCCCGGAATAACTAGAAATACAAAACACAAATTATTAAAAGTATATGAAAATCCGCAGATGATTTTTGGATTAAACGAGGAAAAACTGTCTGCATATTTTAGAGGACAATCGAATTTGGAACGTTTTCTTGCATCAAGAAATGAAGAACAGATATTAAATGGATTTGATCAATTAGAGAAAAAGAATATACGTTTCGTTCATATGCATTCAACAGAGTATCCGGATTGTTTTAAAGAGATTTCTGATTCACCGATTGGTTTTTATCTAAAAGGAAATATGCCGTCATTTACTGTACCGAGAGTAGCAATTATAGGAGCGCGTGATTGTACACGTTATGGCAGTGAAATGGCAAGATTTTTTGGAAGAGAATTAGGGAAAGCTTCTGTTCAGATTATTAGTGGATTAGCGAGAGGAATTGACGGAATGGCCCATGTAGGTGCCCTAGAGGCCAACGCATATACGATAGGTGTGCTAGGGTGTGGGATTGATGGGATTTATCCGGATGAGAATTATCGCATTTTTATGGACATGCAAGAAAAAGGTGGAATTCTATCAGAATATGGATTAGGAGTAAAGCCAAATCCCGGTTTGTTTCCGCATCGTAATCGATTGATTAGTGCTTTGGCAGATGGTATTTTGGTTGTTGAAGCAATGGAAAAAAGCGGAACCTTTATTACCGTGGATCAAGGATTAGAACAAGGGAAAGAAATATTTGCTTTACCGGGTAGACTGATTGATGTAAAAAGCAGAGGTTGCAATGAATTGATTAGAATGGGGGCACATGTTGTTACCGAAGTGAATGATATCTTGGAAATTTTGCGTGTTCAGAATGCAAATCAGATGAAAATTGCAGATTTTATAGATTCAGATTCTTTTGTTCATAAAAACTTGCTTGCACCGAATGAGAAAATAGTGTATAGTTGTTTGCGTGTTGAACCACAATATTTAGATGAAATTATTGCAAAAGCACAAATTGCCCCCCAAGAAGTATGTATGGCCCTTAATCGATTGGCTGTGATTGGAGGAGCAGTTGAAACTACAAGAAATTATTATGCATTAAAACTATAATATATCGGGAGGAGCCTTATTATGGCAAAGAACCTTGTAATCGTTGAGTCGCCTGCAAAAGCGAAGACAATTAAAAAATTTCTGGGAAGCAATTATGAAGTAATTGCGTCCAATGGGCACGTTAGAGATTTGCCAAAGTCGACAATGGGAATTGATGTTGAAGATGATTTTGAACCGAAGTATATTACAATTCGCGGAAAAGGTGATTTGCTATCAACTTTAAGAAAGGCTGTAAAAAAGGCTGATAAAGTATATCTTGCAACTGACCCGGATCGTGAGGGTGAAGCTATTTCATGGCATTTATCAATTGCGTTAAAGCTTGAGCCGAAGAAATTTAAGCGTATTACATTTAATGAAATAACCAAAAATGCTGTGAAGAATTCGTTGAAACAAGCAAGAGATATTGATTTGAATCTTGTAGATGCACAGCAGGCACGACGCGTATTGGATCGATTGGTTGGTTATCAGATTAGTCCTGTGTTATGGGTTAAAGTAAAAAGAGGTTTGAGTGCGGGACGTGTGCAATCAGTTGCATTGCGATTAATCTGTGACAGAGAAGAAGAGATTAATAATTTTATTCCTGAAGAATATTGGACATTAGAAGCATCTGTTAAAAAGGAAGGATACAAAAAGCCGTTTGTTGCAAAGTTACAAAGGACACCGGAAGGTAAAGCTGAGATTTCTTCTGCTGAGCAGATGGAACAAGTGTTAAATGACTTGAAGAATGCAACATTTTCTGTAAAAGAAGTAAAGAATACAACCAGAGTAAAGAAGTCGCCATTACCTTTTACAACATCAACATTACAGCAAGAAGCTGCAAAGAAATTAAACTTTGCAACAGGTAAGACAATGCGTATTGCACAACAACTATATGAAGGTGTTGATATCAAAGGGCATGGGACAATTGGTTTGATTTCTTATTTGCGAACGGATTCTATTCGTATTTCTGATGAAGCAAAGGTAGCAGCACTTTCTTTTATTGAAGAAAAGTATGGAAAAGATTATGCATTGTCTTCCGAAAAGGAAAGAACATCGGCTAAGAAGATTCAGGATGCACATGAGGCGATTCGTCCGACGGATGTGACATTAACACCTGTGATGTTAAAAGACCAGTTATCAAGAGATCAATATAGATTGTATCAGTTGATTTATAATCGTTTTTTGGCCAGTCAAATGGAGGCTGCTCAATATGAGAGTACAACAGTTAAATTAATTGCAAATGGATATGAATTTACTGCCACTTCGACGAAACTATTGTTTGAAGGATTTATGGCTGTTTATTCGATTGAAGACGAAAATGATGAACAACGTAATCTCTTTGATCAGATTGATGAGAATTCTAAGATTATATTAGATGGATTAACAGACAAACAACATTTTACACAACCACCGGCACATTTTACGGAAGGTTCGCTTGTTAAAAAGTTGGAAGAACTAGGAATTGGAAGACCTAGTACGTACGCTCCTACAATATCAACAATTCTGGCGCGTCGATATGTTGTGAAAGAGAACCGTAATATCTATGTAACAGAATTGGGTGAGGCTGTTAATCAGATTATGATGAAAGGTTTTCCTGTTATTGTAGATACGGAATTTACTGCTAATTTGGAAATGCTTTTGGATCACATTGAAGAAGGAACGGTGAATTGGAAGACGGTAATTTCTAATTTTTATCCGGATTTGGATGAAGCTGTACAAGCTGCAAATGCCGAAATTGAACACATTAAGATTGAAGATGAAGTTACTGATGAATTGTGTGATGAGTGTGGTAGAAATTTGGTTGTCAAATATGGACCGCACGGCAAGTTTCTTGCATGCCCCGGATTTCCTGAATGTAGGTTTACAAAACCACATTACGAAAAGATTGGTGTTGCATGTCCGAATTGCGGAAAGGATGTTGTGTTAAAAAAGACAAAGAAGGGTAGAAAATACTTTGGTTGTATTGATAATCCGGAATGTGATTTTATGACATGGCAAAGACCGTCTGATATAAGATGTGAAAAGTGTAATAGTGTTATGTTAGAAAAGGGTAACAAATTGGTTTGTAGTAATGAAACATGTGGATTTGTTTGTACAAAACCGAAAAATGTATAATAAATGTTAAAAACGATCCTCTGTATTGATTTAATTGTTGTTATTGTTTTGAAATTGTGCTAAAATTATAATTGATTGGAGGGTGCTTATGAGTGTACAGTTATTAGATAAAACAAGAAAAATTAATCAGCTTTTACATAATAACAGATCTCATAAGGTTGTTTTTAATGATATTTGCAAGGTGCTAAGTGAAATCTTAGAATCAGATATTCTTGTTATTAGCAAGAAGGGAAAGGTTTTAGGTATCCGTAACCGTTCTGATATTGGCGTGATAACGCAGATGATTGCACCGAATGTGGGTGGATTTATTGACAATCTGTTAAATGAGCGCTTTTTGGGTGTGTTATCTACAAAAGAGAATGTTAATTTGGCAACGCTTGGATTTGAATTTGAAAATCATGAACGTTATCAGGCAATCATTTCTCCGATAGAGATAGCAGGTGAGCGCCTTGGCACAGTTTTTATGTATAGAGAAGATACTCCATATTCGATTGACGATATTATATTAAGCGAGTACGGGACGGTGGTTGTCGGATTGGATATGATGCGTAGCGTGAATGAAGAGAATGCTGAAGAAGATAGAAAGCTTGCAATTGTACGTTCTGCTATCAGTACATTATCTAATTCGGAGGAAGAAGCTATTGTACACGTTTTTAATGAATTAGATGGAATGGAAGGAATTTTGGTTGCATCCAAGATTGCCGACAGAGTCGGAATTACGCGTTCCGTAATAGTAAATGCACTTCGCAAATTTGAAAGTGCAGGTGTTATAACAACGAAGTCTTCAGGAATGAAGGGAACATATATCAAAGTTGTGAATGAGTTCATTTTTGAAGAACTACAAAAAGTACATAATTAATGAATGGATTTGATGTAGCAAAAGGATTTGTGGGTTCACTCATGAGTCCTTTGCTATTGTTATTTTGAGGAATAGCTTGTAGTTGGAGGAGGGAGTAATATGATTAATACCAATATTTATAATTATATTAATGTATTGGATAAGGCTGCAGATGCGGCTAATTTGCGTGGTGAGATCATTGCAAACAATTTGGCAAATGTTGATACGCCGAATTACAAAAGAAAAGATGTCTCCTTTGAAAATTACTTAGAGCAAGCTTTGATTGGCGGAGAAATCTTAGATGAGAGAATTGCAGATGTGAATACACATTTATCAGATTTTGGCGGAATTACCTATACGGATAATTCATCATTATCGTATCGTTTGGACGGGAATAACGTGGATGTGGATACAGAGAATGTATATATGGCAGAGAATCAGATTCGATATAATGCACTTGTTGAACAGATTGGTCAGGAATTTGCCAGATATAAGACTGTTTTGTCAGGTAATTAGGAGGTAGATGCGTATGAGTAGTGGTATTTTTAATGCAATGAATGTATCAGCTTCAGGAATGACAGCACAGCGCACAAGAATGGATATTATTTCGCAGAATATTGCAAATGTTAATACGACTAGAGATGAGAATGGTGATGTATACAGAAGACAAACGGTTGTATTTCAGGAAAACTCTAATGCACCATTTGACAGAGTGTTAAGCAACCATTTAGAAACATATAAAGCAAAAGGTGTTAAGATATCGGCAATTGTTGAAGATACAAGGGAAGGTGCTATGGCGTATGACCCATCTCACCCGGATGCAGATGAGAATGGATATGTGCAGTTACCGAATGTGAATACGGTAACTGAGATGACGAACTTAATTGATGCCAGTCGTTCATATGAGGCCAATGCAACAGCATTTAATGCTGCGAAATCAATGGCGATGAAGGGATTGGAATTATTTCAGTAAGATGATGGTGTTTTGAAAGGGTGATCGTTATGGCGATTAATGTAATTAACAATTTAGATGCCTATAATCCGATTTTGGATTTGGGTGGGACACAAGAAGTCACAACGGATAATACGGCAGCTTTTGATAATTTATTTAATTCAGCTATCGAAATGTACAAAGAGACGGATACATTGCAGAATCAGGCAGAACAGGCTGAGATTGATTTTGCGTTGGGATACGCAACTAGTACACATGATTTGGCGATAGCACAGCAAAAAGCGAATATATCGTTACAATATACGGTAAAAGTAACGAACAAGGTATTAGAAGCATACAAAGAACTTATGAGCATGCAGATATAATGTAAGATAATTTTATTTCTACGGTAGGGATTATTATGTTAGAAAGACTTAAGACAATTCGAACGAAGATAGTTGAATTTTGGAATCGTTTTACCAGTAAGCAAAAGACGATGATTATTTGTATAGCGGCAGCAGTGATTTTTACACTGGTGGCGCTTATTGTGTTGCTTAATCGAACAACTTATGTTGAAATTGTTACTTTTGATAACACAAAAGATGCAGCAGCGGCAGAAGAAATATTAACGGAAGAGGCAATCAATTATGAATTTTCTACGGATGGTAAGACGTTATCTGTTCCGGAAGAAAGTGAATCAAAAGCACGTTTGGCATTGGGTGAGAATAATATTGCAACCAATTATGATGATTCTTGGGATTTGTTGTTTAATAATAGCATGTCGACAACAGACAGTGAAAGAAAATTAAAAGAAAAGCTTGTTATGCAAAGCAAATACGCTGAGATTATTGAAAATATTGAAGGTGTTAAACAGGCGTCTGTACAGATTACAATCCCTGATTCTACAAATTCTTTATTGTCGGAAGAAAAAGAATCTTCAGCTAGTATTTTGTTAGTTACGACGGAAAGTTTTGATGCGGCAAGTGTAGAAGGAATTGCGAATTACATTGCAACTGCGTTAGGTAACAAGACAACAGATTCTATTCGTATTGTGAATCAAGCTGGTGCATTGTTATTTGGTGGTGACAGCGAAGAGACCTCAGTAATTGGCTCTGCTTCTCAGACTGTTAAGATTCGTAATCAGGTAACAGATAATATTCAGGATCAGGTTCGAAGTCTTTTTGTCAATTCCGGTGTCTACAATGATGCAGAGGTCAAAGCGAATTTAGATATTAATCTTGATCAGACCAAAATTGAGGATGAGTTACATTATACGGAAGATGAAGAGGAAGATACAGGTCCGTTGTTAGAGACTTATACATATAGTGCAGAGAATGTTGACGGTGATGCAGGTATTCCGGGAACAGATTCTAATGATGATGAAATCAATGATTATGAATTGGTTGATAGTTATTTGGCAAACAGCAATGCAAATGTTGTGAAGCAGCTTTATAGTGAAAGTGTTAAAAAGACAATTACTGTAGAAGCAGTAGGTAAGGTGAATACAGCGAATTCTTCAATTGCGGTGGTTCTTAGCAAGTATGTTATATATGATGAAGCAAAGATGAAAAAAGCAGGATTGCTAAAAGGAACCAATTTTGAAGCATTCCAGGAAGAAAATGCTGAAAGAAAAGCGATAGAAGTTGATGATGAAACATATGCACTTGTAGAAAAAGCAACAGGTATCAATGTTGAAAATATTCAAATTCAGGCGTATGAAGTTCCGTTGTTTTATCCTTATGAAGCAACAGCAGTTGATACAGTTACGAATTATTTACAATTCATTCTGGCTATTTTGATTGTTGCATTGTTATGCTTTGTAGTATTCAAGGGAATGAAACCTGTCGAAGTGACAGAACTTGAACCTGAGCTTTCTGTTGAGGCATTGCTTGCAACAACGAAAGAAAATCAGACATTAGAAGATATTGAGTTTAGTGAAAAATCTGCAACAAGACAGCAAATTGAACGTTTTGTTGAAGAGAATCCGGATGAAGTTGCATTGTTGTTGCGTAACTGGTTGAATGATGAATGGGATTAAAGAATAGATAGAATTCGATTAGATTTGGAGGAAAAGTAATGGCTGTGTATGATGATGATTTAGCTGGGATTCAGAAAGCAGCGATTTTGCTGATTTCGTTAGGACCTGAAAAATCTGCAAGTATATTTAAACATTTAAAAGAGGATGAGATAGAATCACTTACATTAGAGATTGCCAACACGAGAAGTGTTCCTCCGGATTTGAAGGAACGTGTTTTGGAAGAATTCTATGAAGTATGTCTTGCTCAGCAATATATTGCTGAGGGTGGTATTGGCTATGCAAAGGAATTGCTTGATAAGGCGTTAGGAGAAGAGAAAGCGCGTGATGTAATTGGTAGATTAACAGCTTCGTTGCAGGTGCGTCCGTTCGAATTTGTTCGAAAAGCAGATCCTTCTCAATTACTGAACTTTATACAAGATGAACACCCACAGACGATTGCGTTGATTCTTGCGTATCTTCCATCGGGACAGGCTGCAGCTGTAGTAGGCGCACTTCCGCCTGAGAAACAAGCGGACGTTGCAAAGCGTATTGCTTTGATGGATCGTACGAGTCCGGATGTGATTAAGGAAGTGGAAAAAGTATTGGAAAAGAAATTGTCATCACTTGTCAATCAGGATTACACAATTGTTGGTGGTGTAGATGCAATTGTATCGATTTTGAATACGGTTGATCGTAGTACAGAAAAACATATTATGGAAACACTTGAGATTGAAGAACCTGAATTGGCAGATGAAATCAGACGTAAGATGTTTGTATTTGAAGATATTCTTACCCTGGATAATCGTGCGATCCAGACAGTTCTTCGAGAGGTTGACAACAATGAATTGGCAATTGCTCTTAAGAATGCAAACGAAGATGTTCAAAACTGTATCTTCAGCAATCTTTCTTCTCGTCTTGCAACTATGATTCGAGAGGATATGGAATATATGGGCCCTGTTCGTTTGAAGGATGTTGAGGAAGCACAGCAGAAGATTGTTAATATTATTCGTAAGTTAGAAGACACTGGAGAAATTGTTATTTCTCGTGGTGGAGGTGACGAGATTATTGTCTAATATAATTAAATCTGGATTTGTTGCATTTGCAAATGATGAAAAATTGGTAATTAATGCCAATGAGAATAGGATTATCAAAGCAATTGATACAGATATTGAAGAAAAAAACAATGATGAGCAATATAGCCAAGAATATCTTACTGATGAAGAGGTGCTTGCGCAAGCGTTGATTGAAGATGCGGGGATTGAAGAACTGACATTAGAACAAGAACCTCTGTTGGATGATGATATAGACTATGTCGCATTGGCAAAAGAAGAGGCGGAAGTTATTATTGCTAAGGCGCATGATGAAGTACAACAGCTTCGTGCAGATGCGTTTGATGAGATTGAGACAATAAAAGCACAAGCAGAAGAGGAAGGATATCAGGCAGGATATAATCGTGCATGGGAAACACTTTCCGGTGATTTTGAAAAAAAGGAAGCTGCTTTGCAACAAAAAGAACATGAATTGCAAGAAGCTTATCAACAAAAAGAGGAGATTCTGATACGGGAAGTAGAATCTAAGATGGTTGATTTATTGTGTGGATTGATTCCCTCTATCACAGGTGTGATTGTTGAAAATGAGAAAGATGTTTTATTATATATGGTGAATCAGGCGATGCAAGGGTTGGATAATAGTAAGCATTTTGTTATTCGTGTGTCTGGCTCGGATTATGCAACGTTTGTTGAACGGAAAGATGAAGTGTATGGTGCACGCAATCCTTCTGTTGAAATAGAGATATTTGAGGATTCAAAATTGGATTCTTTACAATGTATGATTGAAACGGATCATGGTGTTGTAGATGTTAGTCTGGATGTTCAGTTAGAGAACTTGAATAAGGCTTTGAAGTTGATGATAAAAGAATAGGTGGTTTTTTTGAGTATCAATTATGAATCGTATTTTTCTCTTATTGGTCAATCGTATATAAGAGAATTGGGAAAAGTAACAAAAATAGTAGGACTTACTGTTGAATCGGTAGGTCCTACATGTAAATTAAATGATTTGTGTACAATCACCTCGAAGGATGGAATGCAGTCGGTTATGGCGGAAGTTGTTGGTTTTCGTGATAACCGTGTTTTATTGATGCCGTATGATGATGTTGAAGGTATTGGGTTAGGTGCAATTGTAGAGAACTCGAATGAACCATTAAAAGTTCCTGTCGGAGATGCGTTGTTAGGAATGGCTTTGGATGGACTTGGAAGACCGATGGACGGCAGTGTGTTAAATTTGTCTGATAGCTATCCGATTGAAGCACCACCTCCGGATGCATTAAAACGAAAAATGATATCAGAGCCATTGTGCTTGGGCGTAAAAGCAGTAGATGGAATGTTGACGGTTGGGAAAGGGCAAAGAATTGGTATTTTCGCAGGATCAGGTGTTGGTAAATCAACATTGATGGGTATGTTTGCCCGTAATACAAAAGCAGATGTTAATGTGATTGCATTGATAGGAGAGCGTGGACGTGAGGTGCGTGAATTTATAGAGAATGATTTGGGTGAAGAAGGATTAAAACGTTCCGTTCTTGTGATTGCGACATCTGATAGACCGGCGCTTATTCGTAATAAGGCTGCAAAAACAGCGACAGCAATTGCAGAATATTTTAGAGATCAGGGAAAAGATGTTTTATTGATGATGGATAATATGACGCGTTTTTGTATGGCACAAAGAGAGATTGGGCTGGCATCCGGAGAACCGCCGGTGACACGTGGATATCCACCGTCTGTATATTCTGAATTGCCGAAGGTTTTGGAACGTGCCGGTAATTCGCAAAAAGGGTCTATAACCGGATTGTATGCAGTTTTGGTGGATGGTGATGATTTTAATGAACCGATATCTGATACGGCAAGAGGTATTTTGGACGGTCATATCATGTTATCGAGAAAGCTAGGACACAAGAATCACTATCCTGCGATAGATGTGTTACAAAGTATTTCGCGTTGTATGAATAATATTGTGACGAAAGAGCATAAAGCTGTTGCCGGAAAATTGAAGACGGTATTAGCCACTTATAATGAGGCTGAGGACTTGATTAACATTGGTGCTTACAAGGCAGGTTCTAACAAGGAGATTGATTATGCTATTTCGAAGATTAATCAGGTGAATGATTTTTTGAAACAAGATACACATAGTAAGTATGCATTTGAAGATGAAATCAATATGTTAGAGGATATATTTTCGGATTCAATTTAATGTAAAGGATAGATGTACAATTGGCTAAGTTTTTTTATCGTATGCAAAATATTTTGGATGTAAAATATAAGTTAGAAGAACAAGCGAAACAAGAATATATGTCTGTTCGAGTGCGATTGGATGAAGCGATGGATGTGCTGCATGCATTCGAAAACAGGAAAGATATGTATATGGATGAATATAGGAATCTTGTATCACAAAAGCTTAAGGTTTTAGAGATAGAGGAATGTAAGAATGCAATTATATTGATGGATGAATATATTCTTGAGCAAAATCGTCTGATTGATAAGATACAAAATGAATTAGATTTAGCCACTAAGAAGTTAAATCATGCGATGCAGGAACGTAAGGTGCATGAGAAATTAAAAGAAAAGCAATTTGAGACATTTTTACAGGAATTGAATCTTGAAGAAATGAAAGAAATAGATGAATTGGTTAGTTATCAATATAATGAGAAAGAGGAGTAGGACGTCTTATGGCAAAGAAAGATAAACTTGATTTGATTGAAAAAGATGGAGAAGGTATCGGAAGCAAATTGCTATCTGCATTCTTTGTTTTGTTAATTATATTGGTTTGGTTGGTTATTATTATTGCGCTTATCAAGTTTGACGTCGGAGGATTCGGAAACTCGGTTTTACGTCCGATATTGAAGGATGTTCCTGTTGTTAATTTGATTTTGCCGAAACCGTCTGATGAACAATTAGCAGAAGAAGCAGAAGATATGGGAGAAGAAAATCAAATTGCGACACTTTCCCAGGCAAAGGAATTAATCAAACAACTAGAGGAAGAGAATGATAAATTAACAAAGAATAACAAAAATCTAAAAGAACAAATCAAAGATTTGGAAAAGCAAATTGAACGTTTGCAAGTGTTTGAAGATGCGCAAAATGAATTTCAGGCACAAAAAGAACAATTTTATAACGAAATAGTCTATGGAGAAAATGCTCCGGATGCCGATACATATATTAAGTGGTATAAAAGTATTGATGAGGCACATGCAGAAGCAATATACAGACAGTTGCTTTTGAATGAATCTGCGGATTCTGAATTGAAGGATTTGGCCAAGACTTATGAAAATATGAAGCCGAAAGATGCGGCGGAAGTATTAGAAAAGATGGGGAATCTGGATACGGTGGCTGAGATACTAGGGGCAATGAAAGCGGATAGCCGTGCAAAGGTTATGAATGAATTAGATCCTGATTTTGCGGCAAATGTAACGAAAAAGCTGATGCCTTAACCACAATAATTATGGAAGGAGGCAATATATGCAGGTAAATCAAAATGTAAACGCAGCTAATCTATTATTGGTAGGAAATGTTACCAATCGGTCTTTACCATCACAAGAAGAGTTGAGTCCGGGTGTTGGTTTTGCAGATATTCTTAGCAAAACGAATCAACAATCTAATAATTATCAGTCAACTTCTGAGGATTGTACTGTGGATATGAATTCATCAGATGTAACAGATAATGTAGATGTGGATCATACATCTGGGAATCGTAATGCGGAATCGAAGAAAACATCAGATGATTATCAGATTGCCGGTAAGAGCGAAATTGAAAGACAAGCACAAAAAGAAACAGTTGCAGAACCTGTAGACAAAGTATCGAAAGAGATAGAACAAGAGGTTGAAAGTGATAAGAATCTCACAGATTCTATGTTGGTACCGGAAGGGTTTGATAACCTTACGGAAGATGAATTACAGGCGGTTTTTGAAGCGATTGGCGATTTATTAGTGGATGTTATGCAACAATTTGATTTAACAATCGAAGAGTTGGGAGCAAAATTGCAAGAATTTGGAATGGTTCCGGCTGACCTGTTTACAAAGGATGGCCTTAAAGAATTTTTCTTGAATATGAATCAAGTTGATGCTTCGCAATTACTTGTTGATGAAACGTTAGGTAATCAATTACAAGATTTTATGATGAACGTAACAGAGGAATTACAACAGTTACAGACGATTATTGATGATGTCAATGCTTTGATATCCAATGATGAGTTTGACTTGTTATTAACACAGGCACTTTCTTTGAATAAGGATGATATTGCAGATGTTCAGTCGGATGAGCCTTTGATAATTGTTGATAATGAAGAGCCTGAAGTGATAGTCGATATAGAAACAAAATCTGTTTCGAAAGATAGCGTTTCTGAAGAATCTACGACGGAACAGTCTAATCAACAGTCTGATCAACAGTCTAATCAACAGATGGATGAAACGATAGCAGAAGATGAGACATCGTTAACACAAAAAACTACGGCGAAAAATACCTCATTTAACAATCCGATTTTACAAGCAATTCAAAATGCAGTGAATCAGGTTGAACAGACTGTGTTATCAGAACAGCCGATTCGACAAGCGGACATTGTTCGACAGGTTGTTGAACAGGTTCGATTGAATATGAATCAGCAACAGACGTCTTTGGAATTGCAGTTATATCCGGAACATCTTGGTAGAATTCAAATCAATGTTGTTTCTAAAGAAGGCGTTATGACAGCAAGTATTGTGGCAGAAACAGAGGCTGCAAAACAGGCAATTGAATCGGGTCTTTTGAATTTAAAAGAAACAATGGAACAACAAGAATTGAAAGTCGAAGCAATTGAAGTTATGGTGTCGACAATGGGCTTTGATGCAAAGTCGGAACAACAGGATTCGTTCCATGAACAGTCAGGTACAAAAGCAAGACGGAAGATTGATTTGAATGATCTTTCTGAAGAAGTGCTTGAGGATGAAGTTGTTGAGATTGAAAAGATGAAAGCGACAGGTAGTAGTGTAAGTTATCTGGCATAATGTCTAAAATTTTTATTCTAATCATCCGATATATTTATTAGTTGAAAAGGAGGTATGGTCATGGCAGTTACAAGTATTGATACAAGCTCTGTTTCTAACGTTGTAGCAGCGGCTGACAGCAAATCAAATAGCTCTTTAGATAAGGATGCTTTTTTGCAATTATTAGTTGCACAGATGCAATATCAAGATCCACTACAACCAACTAGTAATACAGAGTATATGGCACAGTTGGCACAATTTTCTACAGTGGAAGAACTGCAGAATGTAAATTCTACAATTTCAAATACGCAGGCAATGAGTTTGACCGGACAATATGTTATTTTGAATGTACCGGATGCGGCGGGTAACATTAATCCTGTTAGTGGAATTGTTGATTATGTAACTATGAGTGAGGGAAAGACATACTTACATATTGGTGATGAGTATTATCCTTCTGAATATTTGGATTCTGTTGTTAGTTACGATTATCTTGAATTTATTTCAAGGGATGAAACACCGACAGATGGAACTGCACAAGAACCTGTGCAAGGTGACGAAAAAGAAACTGAAGAAAAGAAAGAAGCATAACCTTAAGGAAAAGGGGCGATTGTATGGAACGATTACAAGGTTCATATTTTACAATTGATCAGATGGCAGATAATCTTTTGCACGGAAGTAAAAGAGCTGACCAAAAAACAAATGTGAATGAACAAGGTTTTTCCTTTCAGCAAATTTTTCAACAGGCAAGTGCACAAAACGAAGAACGGGTTAGTTTTTCGAAACACGCGAACGAAAGATTAGCTAGTCGTAATATTAATCTGGATGATAATCAGATGGAGCGCCTGAATAAAGGAATTATGCAAGCAAAGGAAAAAAGAATCAATGAGTCATTAGTTATGATGGATAATATCGCATTTATCGTTAATATCAAAAATAACACGGTAGTTACAGCGATGGATCAGACGACGAATGACAGCAATATTTTTACGAATATTGATGGAGCAGTTATTGTCTAGCCGGACCTTTTTGGGGGCTAGTTATTCCTCGACTGACAGAGAGGAATGCATCGATTAAAGAGGAGGTCGTTTATTATGATGAGATCACTTTATTCTGGTGTAGCAGGTCTTAAGACACACCAGACAAAAATGGACGTAATTGGTAACAATATAGCGAACGTTAATACGGTTGGATTTAAATCAAGCCAAGTATTATTTAAAGATGTATTATATCAAACAACACAAAGTGCTACAGGCTCTACCAATGGTAGTGGTGGTAGCAATGCAAAACAGATTGGTTTAGGTACAGGTGTAGCAACTGTTGCGGTAACACAGACTTCAGGTTCTGCACAGACAACGAATAATCCGTATGATTTGATGATTAATGGTAATTCATTCTTTATCGTTAACAGAGGTGGAACCAACTATTTTACTAAAGTTGGTGCTTTTACAACGGATGATGCCGGTAATTTGGTAACAGGTAGTGGTGACTATGTAATGGGTTGGCAGGTTGATCCGGACAATCCAAACGAAATTAAACGAGATACTGTTTCTGCACTTCGTCCGGAAGCAGAAGAGAATCAAACAGCTGCACCGGAACTTACTTCTCAGGCATATATGACTGGTAATATAGATGCAACTGATCCGAGATTGCAGACAGCGGAGGGTGTTGTTACAACAGTTTCAATTTATGATAGCTTGGGATACAATTATACTGTAAAATTCAAGATTACTGCGAATGGTGAAGATGGAAAATACGATGTTGAGATTGATTCTATTCGCGATGAGAACAATGTTGATATTTCAGACAAATATGATATAAAGTTCCCTGGTGGTACGGAACAAAGATCAAATACAATCAGTTTTAATCCGGATACAGGTGCTTTCGAAGGTGCCGGCGGACCGGTTGGTAATGAGAAATTATTACTTGAAATCACACCTAAGACAGATGCGAATGGTGAAATGCTTTATGGTGATGTATTTAGAGATATGACAGCGAATAATCCGGATGACCAGATTCCTGGTATTACAGTTGATTTTTCGAACTTGACTATGTTCTCTGAATCTGGAGAGTGTGATGTCGAGACACATAGAGGTATGGATGATGATCCGTCTAACGGAGCAGGTCGTACAGTTGGTTCTTTGACTGATGTAACAATTGATACACAAGGTAGATTATATGGTGTTTATGATAATGGTGTAAGCAAATTGTTGGGTCAGATTGCAGTTGCTAACTTTATTAATCCGGCTGGTTTGGAAGCAATTGGTGGAAGTTTATACAAAGAAACACGAGCTTCCGGTGAATTTGATAGCATTGGTAAAGATATTGCATCCACAGGTGAAACGATGACACAGGGTGTTTTGGAAATGTCTAACGTTGATTTGTCTCAGGAATTTACTGACATGATTGTTACACAAAGAGGTTTCCAGGCTAATTCAAGAATTATTACAGTTTCTGATACATTAATTGAAGAACTTGTTAACTTGAAGAGATAGTTTAATATAATATGAAGATGCATTGCACGTTTCGTGTGATGCATCTTTGTCGTTGTAAAAAGGAGTGTTTGTATGATTGAATTAACCAAATTAAATGATGTTAAGTTTATTGTTAATGCAGAGATAATTGAATTTGTTGAAGAAACACCTGATACTGTGATTTCTTTGACAACGGGAAAAAAGATTTTAGTAAAAGAAAGCGGACAAGAAGTGATTGATGCTGTTATTTCTTATAAAAGGTCAATATATAGTAATTATTCATAAATTTTAGTAGCATATCTTGAGATTTTATGCTATAATATGACATGGATTATCAGAAAGTCTGTTTTTTTGTAAGAATAGGCTGAATTTTTATTGATTGGCGAGGTGAAGATTGTGGATTTAGCAACAATAATTGGTTTGATAGCTGCCTTTGCTTTAATGATTATGGGTATGGCAACAGGTGATGCCGGAGCAGCAGCTTTGATATACTTTGTTGATGTGAAATCAGCATTAATTACATTTGGTGGGTCGTTTGGTGCCGTGTTGGCAAGTTGTTCTATTCAGGATTTTATTGCCGGCTTGAAATCAATAGGGTTGGTTTTTAAGGTTCCTAATAATGACACAATAGGTACAATTAAACAGATTATTGAACTTTCTAACGTTGCTCGAAAAGAAGGTTTGTTAGCGTTAGAAGAGTCCGCTAATAATCTGGAGGAACCATTTATGAAAAAAGGTATTTTATTAATTGTAGATGGTACGGATCCTGAATTGGTTAGAGGCATATTAGAGGCTGAATTAGTGAATACAGATACTCGTCATCAGAGAAATATTGGATTTTGGAAACAGATTGGTGCTATGGGTCCTGCATGGGGTATGATTGGTACCTTGATCGGTTTGGTTCTTATGCTTATGAACATGGATCCGGATCAGATTGGTCCGAATATGGCGGTTGCGTTGATTACTACATATTATGGTTCTGTTTTGGCTAACTGGATTAGTGCTCCGATATCAACAAAGTTAAGTACATTGAATGATGATGAGATGCAATTAAAGGAAATTATGATAGAAGGTCTGTTATCAATTCAAGCAGGTGAGAATCCACGTGTAATTGAAGAGAAATTGAAATCCTTCTTGGCACCTGGTATTAGAGATAGTTTGTCTGAAGGTGGTGAAGCTTAATGGCAAAAAGAAGAGAAAAACCACCTGAGGAAGGGTCACCGGCATGGATGGCAACATTTAGTGATTTGATGAACTTGTTATTGTGTTTCTTCGTTCTTTTGTTTGCCAGCTCTAATATGGATGAAGAAAAGATTCGAAGAATTATGGCATCATTTAATCAAGCAAGTTTTAGTGTGATTGAAGCAGGTGCTGTTTCTCTGATAGAAGGACAGATTGTTTCGGGTGGTGTTACACAACTTCCGGGTATTGAATCTATCTTGGAATATATTGGTGTTTCTTCCGAAGTTGAAGGTAACAACCAAGACTTATCTGCAACCGGTTCTGTGAATGAAGACGGCAAGAATGACAAGTCTGAAACGGATGAGAATCTTGCGGAGAATCAGACGAAAGAAGAGGAACCACAAGAAGATATTTCAGAACAGGAATTAAAAAAAGAATTACAAGAACAAGGTTTAAAACAGTCTGAAGAGATGTATGATGAGATTTCACAGATGACAGAGTCGTATAAGATAGATGACCGTATTGTAATGGATTATAATTCGCAATATGTTTCTTTGGATTTGAATGGTGCGGTCTTATTTGATCCCGGAAAAGCGGAGATTAGAGATGATGTAAAAGTTTTTATGCAAAAGATTGCAACCATAATGAGTAAATATAAAGATTGCGTGATTGAAATAGAAGGTCATACGGACAATGTTCCTATATCTACTTCTAATTTTGAAAGCAACAGATATTTATCAACTGCAAGAGCGAATAAAGTATATGAATACGTTATGGAACAAGCAAGTTTGAAAGATGAAAATGTTAAGATTGCAGGATATGGTGAAAGTCGTCCTGTGGCATCGAATGAAACTGAGGAAGGTAGAGCAAAGAACAGACGTGTATCGATTAAGATATATAATCGATTGAATTCCGATGTTCAACAATAAGAGGTGAAAAGCAATGAAAAAGAATTTGATTACTGTAATTATATTAGCACTTTGTGTAGTGAATTTGATTTTGAATGTTATGATTGTATTTGTCTGTATGCCGTCAGCAAAGAAGACGAATAATCTTATTACACAGATTGCAGCAGTTTTGAATTTGGAATTAGAAAGTGATGATGCACAACCGAACGTTGCTTTGGAGAATATTGCGACATACAATGTGGAAGCCCAAGTGATTAATTTGAAAGATGATGGAAGCGGGGAGAATCATTATGTGCAGGTTGGTATTACGTTAGAATTAGATAACTCCTCTAAAGACTATGAAAGTTTGAACACTGTATTACAAGGTGCACAGGGTCCTGTGTTTGATGAAGCGCGTAATATTATTCAAGGATATACTTATGCTGAAGTGACAGATCAAGCAACACAGGAGAAGATTAAAAAACAGATTTTAGATAGCTTGCAAAAGAAATATGCAACACAATGTATCTATAGAGTCTCATTTAGTAAATTTACAACCCAATAGTATTCTTTTACAGACTAGATTTTTGAAGCTATTGGAGGTGAGAATATGGCAGATGTGTTATCTCAAAATGAGATTGATGCATTGTTGAAACAATTGAGTTCAGGCGAGATTGATGTAGATGAAATCAGTGAAGAGCCTACTGTTAAAATTAAAGATTATGACTTTGCGAGACCTGCCAAGTTCTCAAAGGAACACTTAAGAACATTGGAGATAATATTTGAGCATTTTGGTCGGTTAGTGTCAAGTAATTTTCCTGCATATTTACGAAAGAATGTGCAAGTTGATGTGATGAACTCAGAAGCAGTAACTTATTCGGAGTTTTCCAATGCACTTTCTAATCCTGTTTTGTTAGGAATTGTGAATTTTGCACCACTTAATGGAAATATCATTATTGAATTTGCTTCGAACTTAGGATTCGCAATAATTGACAGAATGCTTGGTGGTTTGGGTGATCCGATAGAAAAAGCGCGAGAGTTTTCTGAGATAGAACTTAGTGTATTAGAAAGAATCTTTACAATATTGGTAGATTTACTACGTGAACCATGGAAGAATGTTGTTGAGATTCATCCGAGATTGGAGCGCATTGAGACGAATTCGCAGTTTGCCCAGATTATTTCACCGAGCGAAATGATTGCTATTGTTACGATAAGTGTTGCAATTGGAAATGTTGAGGGCTTGATGAATATATGTCTTCCGTTCTTAACTTTAGAAGACATTATGGATAAGCTGAATACGAAATATTGGTTCTCGACGATGCAAGAAAAAGATGAAGAATCCTATAATGAATATATTGAGCTTGCCATTAATAAGGCGCAGATACCAATTAAAGCATTGTTAGGGAAAAGTAGTATTTCGGTTATGGATTTTATCAACTTACAAGTGGGGGATATCATCAAGTTAGATACGATGGTAGAAGATGAATTGGATGTATATGTTGGTAATATTGTAAAATTTAAAGCTTTGCCGGGTTCGGGAGCTGATAATTATGCGGTTAAAGTTACAGAGATAATAAGAGAGGAGTAGGATAATGGACGGAATGTTATCGCAAGAAGAAATAAATGCATTGCTTGGTAATATGAATGCTGATAGTGGTAATGCAACTCCTAATACAGCCTCTGGAGGTTCTCCGTTATCTGCACAAGAATGTGATGCGATTGGAGAGATTTCTAATATATGTATGGGTACAGCAGCTACTACGTTGTATTCCTTGGTTAATCAAAAGGTTACAATAACGACTCCGACTGTTTCAGCGAGTACATGGGACGAGTTGGTTGCTGAATATCAAAAACCTTGTGTTTTTATTACAATATCATACAGAGAGGGTATTGAAGGTAATAACATCTTGATTCTTCAAGAAGATGATGTTAAAGTAATAACAGATTTAATGATGGGAGGAGATGGAACCAATCTTGTAGATGAGCTTTCGGATTTGCATTTGAGTGCAATATGTGAGGCAATGAATCAGATGATGGGATCTTCGGCAACGTCTTTATCTTCTATGTTAGGACAAAAGATTGATATTTCACCACCTTCTGCTGAGCTTGTTGATTTGATGGATGAGATTGACGGAAGTCAAGTCGGTGATTTTGCATCAACTGATTTTGTTAAAGTTTTCTTTAAAATGGAGATTGGAGATTTGGTAGACAGCTCGATCATGCAATTGTATCCAATCGACTTGGCAAGGGAATTGTATTCGAAGTTTGTTTCTTCACAAGAGCCTGAGGAGATACCGAATCCACAGCCTGAGAAGAATGATACAACTTCTGGCACATCGACTTCGAATAATGAACCTATTCCGGAAATGGGAACACCAATGATGCAGCAGGCAATGGCGAGTCAACCGATGATGGGGCAGCCGATGATGGGGCAGCCTATGATGGGTCAAGGTATGGCATATGCGTATGCACCGCCAATGCAAGATGTGAATGTACAACCTGTACAATTCCAACCGTTTAATATTGGTGTGAATCCAATTACACAACAAGAGAATATTGATTTGATTATGGATGTACCATTAGAAGTTACTGTTGAACTTGGTAGAACCAGTAAATCAATCAAAGAAATATTAGAATTTACCCCGGGTACAATTATTGAGCTTGAAAGAATTGCCGGAGAGCCGATAGACGTACTTGTCAATGGTAAACTTGTTGCAAAAGGTGAAGTTGTTGTTATTGAGGAGAATTTTGGTATCAGAGTATCTGATATCATTAAGCAATAAAGTATTTTATGAAATGGAGAATATAATATGGCGAAGAGTATTTTAATTTGTGATGATGCAGCATTTATGAGAATGATGATTAAGGACATTTTAGTTAAGAATGGTTACACAATTGCAGGTGAAGCAGAGAATGGTGCAAAAGCTGTTGAAAAGTATGCTGAGACACAGCCTGATTTGGTATTGATGGATATCACTATGCCTGAGATGGATGGAATTCAAGCACTTAAGAAGATTAAAGAAGCAGATCCGAATGCAAGTGTTGTTATGTGTTCTGCAATGGGTCAGCAGGCAATGGTTATTGAAAGTATTCAGTCAGGTGCAAGAGATTTTATCGTAAAACCGTTCCAGCCGGATCGTGTTCTTGAAGCTGTAAAGAAAGCTGTTGAGTAGTATGTTATTAACACAGACAAGTTTTTTGGAAAGTATAGGACAATTAATTGTATTGATATTATTATTTTTATTTGTTCTGGTACTTGCCTATCTGGCAGCTAGAATTGCTGGTGGTTTTCAATCAAATGCATTGAATAATAAAAGCAATATTAAGGTAATAGAAGTGTTCCGTTTATCTAATAACAAGTATATTCAGATTGTTAAGATAGGGGAACACTATTTAGCACTTGCAATCTGTAAAGATCAAGTTACTGTTTTGACACAGTTAGAAGAATCTGAGATTAACAAGCAAGTTGCTTCTGTAGAACCGATTAATTTTAAAAGCATACTGGATAAGATGAAAAATGAAAGAAAAGATAAAGAATTGTAGACATCTATTAGAAATACAAAAGAAAATTCATATTAAAAAATTCATAGTTGCATATCTCATTATTTTTTCCGTACTTTGTTTGGGATTTCATTCCTATGCTACGGGAAATGCCAATGAAACGGTTGGTGAGGATGCTATAACCAATTTGGAACAAGATGTACCTTATACATTGGGCATTACAGTTGATACAACGAATGAAGAAGGTACGTTATCGGGAACGCTCCAGATGCTATTGGTTATAACTGTTATATCGTTAGCTCCATCAATTGTTGTTATGATGACGTCTTTTACAAGAATAATTGTTGTATTCCATTTTTTGCGAACTGCATTGGGTACACAATCTACGCCACCTAACAATGTACTGATAGGGCTTGCGTTGTTTTTAACACTGTTTATTATGTCTCCTACGTTAGATCGCATTAACAAAGAAGGTATTGAGCCGTTGTCAAAAGGAGAGATTACACAGGAGCAGGGGATCGAGGCATGTATGAATCCTTTGCGTGATTTTATGTTTAACAATGTTGAAACGCAAGATGTTAACTTCTTTTTGGAATTAGCAAAGATGGAGAATGTTTCTGAGATAACAGATATTCCTAATTCTGTTCTGATTCCTGCATTTATGCTTGGCGAGTTAAGGAAATCTTTTATTATTGGTTTTTTAATATATATTCCGTTTATCATTATTGATATGGTAGTTGCATCTACATTAATGGCTATGGGTATGATGATGTTACCGCCGACTACGATATCGATGCCGTTTAAGATATTATTGTTTATTATGGCTGATGGATGGAACCTTGTGATTGGAGAATTGGTTAAAAGTTTTAATTACTGACGAAAGAAAACAGATTGGAAGTGTTTAGATGGATACAGCAATTGTCATTGATATTGCAAGAGAAGCTTTGTGGTTAATTATAATATGTTCTGCTCCGTTACTTCTGGTATCGTTAATTGTAGGTTTGGTTATTAGTATTTTTCAGACAGTGACATCTATTCAAGAGCAAACCTTGACGTTTGTACCTAAGATTATTAGTATATTTATTACACTGATTTTATGTGGTGGATGGATTATGGATAACGTGGTTTCTTTTATGACCAGATTATTTGAAAGCTTTGCAACGTATGTGAGGTAGCTATGATTCAACATACTTTTTCAATCTATCATTGGGAATATTATTTAATAATATTGGTTCGTATAATGGGAGCAATGGCTTTTGCCCCCATTTTTGGTAATAATATGGGAGTTACAAGAAGAGCAAGATTGTTTATAGGTATTGCTTTAGCGTATATTATGATTTCAATACATCCATACGAACCTCTGAATTATACAACATTTATTGAATATACAGTCATTCTGGTAAAAGAACTGGTTGTTGGTGTGACGATGGGCTTTACGGCGAATATCACAATGTCAATTATCAATATGGCAGGACAATTTATTGACAGAGAAATGGGTTTTTCCATGGTGTCAAGTTTTGATCCTACATTTAATTCGGAAGCAACGATTACAGCACAGTTTTATAATATGCTTGTTGTAATAATTATGTTATGTAGCAATATGCATTATTTTATTATATCTGCATTGGCAGATTCTTTTTATTTAATTCCCATAGGGGGTGCGAAGGTGGATGCCGGCACACTTTATGATGTAATGTTGGAATATATATCTACTTATTTTGTTATTGCGTTGCGTATTTGCTTACCGTGTATGATTGCAACAATCATTGTAAGTGTGGTTTTAGGTGTTCTTGCGAAAACAGCACCACAGATGAATATGTTTGTACTGGGTATTCAGTTGAAGATATTTGCAGGGTTTGCAGTGTTGTTTGTTACAATGCAGTTTTTGCCGACTGTAACAATGTATGTATATGAACAAATGCAAGATATTGTTGAAAAAGTTATACAAGTGTTTGTTGTCCATTGATGCGAATTAGAATGGAGTGATTCCTTTGACGGAAATACAATATAAGATTATAATGCCGTTGGATCTTCAGTTGTTTGCAAAAGAAGGTCCGGGAGGAGAAAAAACTGAAGAAGCAACATCCAAGAAATTAAAAGATGTTCGAGAAGAAGGTAATGTGGCAAAAAGTACGGAGATAGTAACAGCTGCCACATTAATTTCGTTGTATTTGTGTTTGCGTTTTGGAGTACCCTTTGTTGGTAGACAACTGCTTCATTCATTTGATACATCCTATAGTTTGATACCTCGTATGGTTAACGATGGTATACATACAGAAGAGTTTTTGTATTTGATGTTCCAGACAACAATTGAGATGGCAATTGCATGTGCACCATTTTTGGTGTTTGGTTTTGTCTTTGCCTTTTTTAGTAATTCTTTACAATTCAAGTATCAAATCACTTCGAAACCATTGCAACCAAAGTTTAATAAATTGAATCCTATTAGTGGGTTTAAACGTATGTTTTCGATGAATACGTTAGTTGAATTATTGAAATCTGTTGTAAAAATCGTTGCAATTGCATATATCAGTTACGATGTATTGGTAGAACATGTAGATGAATTGTTTTTGTTGTATGACATGTCTGTTGTACAGGGATTAGAATTGATGTACGACATTATATTAGAATTACTTTTAAAGATATGTCTATTATTTTGCGGAATAGGCGCTGTGGATTTTCTGTATCAAAAATGGAAATTCAAAGAAGATAATAAAATGACCAAACAGGAAGTTAAGGATGAATTTAAAAACCAGGAAGGTGATCCGAAAGTAAAAGGACAACAAAGACAAAGAATGCAACAAGCATCGCAAAGACGTATGATGGCTGCGATTCCGCAAGCAGACGTAGTTATTACAAACCCGACACATTTTGCTGTTGCGTTAGCATATGAATCCGGACAAGGTCAAGCACCGGTTGTCGTTGCAAAAGGTGCAGACTTTTTAGCAGGACGTATAAAAGAAGTTGCAAAAGAGCATGCTGTCGAAATTGTAGAAAATAAGCCGCTTGCAAGAATGTTGTATTACAATGTGGATTTAGGTGCTGAGATACCACCTGAATTATATCAAGCGGTTGCAGAAGTATTAGCTTATGTTTATCAGCTTCATAATAAAGTAGGTTAATATAATAAAAAAATTCGTAAAATTACTGATGATAGGAGGTGGATTGGATATGAAAAAAATTGCATTTAAAGCAGATTTATTTGTTGGTTTGTATTTACTTGTTGCAATTATTCTATTTATTATTCCAATCCCATCATTATTATTAGATGTTTTAATTACGGTAAACTTAATGATTTCACTTACAATTTTATTTAATTGTTTGTATGCTGAAGAAATTTTATCAATGTCAAGTTTTCCGACTATTTTGCTGTTTACAACGGTATTCAGAATATCGCTTAATATTTCTTCTACAAAACTTATTTTAACAACCGGTGAACCCGGAGTTGTAGTAGAAACGTTTGGTAACTTTGTTGGTGGCGGTAATCTGGTTATAGGAGCTATTATTTTTATTGTTTTAGTTATTGTTCAGATGGTTGTTATCAATAAAGGTTCTGAACGTGTATCCGAAGTTACTGCGCGTTTTACATTGGATGCGATGCCTGGTAAACAAATGGCGATTGATGCTGATCTTAATACCGGTGCAATTACAGATAAGGAAGCAATGGAGCGAAGAGACAAGATTCAACAAGAGGCTGCGTTCTTTGGCTCTATGGATGGTGCTACGAAATATGTTAAGGGTGATGCGACAGCAGGTTTGATTATTACTTTAGTCAACCTTGTTGGTGGTATTATAATTGGCGTTACGATGCAGGGTATGGAAATGTCTGAAGCACTGTCGAGATATACCATCCTAACAATTGGTGACGGCTTAGTATCTCAGATTCCTTCTATGTTGATTTCTGTTGCAACAGGTATTTTAGTAACAAAGGCATCCAAATCAAGTAATATCGGTGACATTATGGTGGGACAGTTGTTTAATGTTCCTCAGGTAATGTACATGGTTGGTGGTGCACTTTGTTTCCTTGGTGTATTTACGCCACTTAGAAGCGAAGGAAGAATATTAATATATCTGGCATTTGGATTAATGTTGGTTGTAGCTGGCCGTTTGATGCAACAGTCTAAGGAGATTGCTACAATTGAAGACGAAGTCAAAGAAGAAGAAGTACAAGCGGATGAAATACGTAGACATGAAAATGTTAATGCGCTTTTACAAGTTGATCCGATTGAATTGGAGTTTGGTTATGGTATTATTCCGTTGGCTGATGTCAATCAAGGCGGAGACTTGCTTGATCGAGTCGTTATGATTCGTAGACAGATTGCATTGGAATTAGGTGCTGTTGTTCCGATTATTCGTTTACGAGACAATATTCAGTTAAATCCTAATCAATATATTATTAAGATAAAAGGTATTCAAATTAGTGAAGGAGAGATTTTGTTTGATCATTATATGGCTATGAATCCGGGGTATGTAGAAGAGGAGATTACCGGTATTCCTACATTTGAACCATCCTTTCATCTACCGGCAATATGGATTACGGAAGCGCAAAGAGAGCGTGCTGAGTCAATGGGGTATACCGTTGTTGACCCACCTTCGATTATTGCAACACATTTGACAGAGATAATTAAATCTCATTTGGATGAATTGTTAACAAGACAGGATGTTCAGAACTTGATTAATAATGTGAAAGAAAATCACACAACACTTGTTGATGAATTAGTTCCGAAGCTGTTGGGTGTGGGCGAAATACAGAAGGTTTTACAGAATTTATTGTCAGAGGGTATTTCGATAAGAGACTTAGTGACTATTTTTGAAACACTTGCAGATTATGCCGCAACTACACGAGATACAGATGTTCTTACAGAATATGTTCGTCAACGTTTGAAACGTGCGATTTCTAACATATATTTTGCGGAAGGGGAAATGACAACAGTTGTTACCTTGGATCCAAAAATTGAACAAGATATTATGAATTCAATTAAACAAACAGAGCAAGGCGCATATATTACATTGGACCCTGCGACAACTAAGAAAATATTGAATTCGGTGGAAACGGAGTTAAAGAAACTTGAGAATCAGGGGAAGGCGCCTATTATCATCACTTCTCCGATTGTTAGAATGTACTTTAAAAAGCTTACAAAGGATTATTTTAAAGATTTAATTGTAATATCTTATAATGAAATCGAATCTGATGTGGAATTACAATCAATTGGGGTGGTGACAATTAATGATAATTAAAAAATTTCAAGCAAATACAGAAACTGAGGCAATTATGATGGCGAAAGATGATTTAGGAAAAGATGCCATTGTTATGAATATTAAAACGATTAAACCAAAGGGACTTTTTAAAGCATTTCGTAAGACGCAAGTTGAAGTAACAGCGGCTGTAGATGAAGTTCGCAAATCAAAAGAAAGTGAGCAACCTAGCAAATCAACAACACAAATTCATGCCAAAATTGATGAAAAATTGCATCCGGAAAGAAGTGCAATCTCAGATGAATCAAAGGAAGCAAAAGAATTGGAAGAAAAATTGAATAGTCTTGCTATGCTTTTGGAACAGCAGATTGAATCACAAAAGAGTAATAAAAAAACCAGCCAGAAACAAGAAAAGCAATCTCCAAACAATAAAGAAGCTGAACGCTCGAATGTAGTTGTCGGAGAAATAAAAGATGATATGGCCGGCAAAACGAGTCTGAAAGACAAGTCTATTGATTTAATAATTGAACAATTAACTAATAATGAGGTTTCGTTTCATTATGCGAAACAGATTATAGAAGAAATAACACATTCAGGAACGATTCGTACACTCGATGACATGCTGGCATGTGTGTATCAAAAAATTATTTTAAAGCTTGGACAGACAAAACCGATTCAATTCGATAAGGATGATAAGAAACCCAAAGTAATCTTTTTTGTTGGACCAACAGGCGTTGGAAAAACGACAACGATTGCGAAGTTGTCCTCTAAGTTGTTGCTGGAAGAGAAAAAGAAAATTGCCATCTTCACATCTGATACATATCGTATTGCAGCAGTAGAACAGATAAAAACGTATGCTAATATTTTATCAATTCCTGTTGAAGTATTGTATGAGATTAAAGATTTAGAATCTGTTTTACCAAAATATAAGGAATATGATTATATTCTCGTTGATACAGCAGGACGTTCTCATAAAAACAAAGAACAGTTTCGTGATTTGAAAAATTTGTATGATGCTTTTTCAGGTTATAGTCATCTGACTTATCTCGTATTAAGTGCAACTACTAAGTATAAAGATTTAAAAAATATCACTTCACTTTATACTGATATTGGAGAATATAGTTTGATTTTTACAAAGTTAGATGAAACCGATGCAATTGGTAATATTTTAAATGTAAGATTGGATACAGGAATGTCGCTTTCTTATGTTTCATACGGTCAAAATGTTCCGGATGATATAGAAGTGATGAATCCACAAGTCATTGCAAAACAAGTGTTAGGAGGTGGCGATGGCTATGGATCAGGCAGATAAATTAAGAGAAAAGGTTGAACAGTTAAAAGAACAAGCACCATCGGCACGCGTAATTGCTGTAACAAGCGGAAAAGGTGGTGTTGGAAAGACAAGTCTTTCTGTTAATCTTGCTTTGCAAATGCAAGCGCAGGGAAAGAAAGTTGTTATATTAGATGCGGATTTTGGTTTGGCTAATGTTGAGATTATGCTTGGAATTCGACCGCAATATAATCTTGCTGATTTGATTTATAACGGAAAATCAATTGAAGAGATTATTACGGCGGGTCCAAATGGCGTAGGTTTTATTTCCGGTGGTTCCGGTGTTCAAGACCTTGTGAACTTGGATAAAGAAAAACTTCAAAAATTAATTGCAAAACTAGTTAAACTGGATAGTCTGTATGATGTAATTATTATTGATACGGGTGCAGGAATTGCTGATTCGGTAATAGAATTTGTTTTAAGTTCACCGGAGGTTTTATTGGTTGTAACACCTGAACCGACATCAATTACAGATGCATATTCTTTGCTAAAAGCCGTAAATCGAAAGAAAGAGTTTAACAGAGAACAAAAATCAATTAAAGTTGTTGCAAATCGTGTTTCCGGTGAAGAGGAAGCGTCAGAGATATATGATAAAATTAGTGTTGTGGTGTCTAAGTTTTTGAATATTCAATTGGAGTATTTGGGATACATTCCAATAGATAAACAACTTACCAATGCTGTTGTTGAGCAAAAACCGATAGCAATTTATTATCCGAATTGTGAATCTGCTTTACGAATAAAGGGTATATGTGCTAAACTATTAGACAGAACTTTTGATGAAATGCAAAAGATAGGCATTGCTAAAGTTTTGTTGAATTTTATTAAAACCAAAAAAAATAATAGGTAGGGTATATGGATAGTAGAATTTCGATTGGGGATAAGATAGAACTTGAAAAAATCGAATCAAGACTTTCGGTTGATCCGGATAAAAAGTCGACCACGTATATTAGTCAGGTTCTTGATGAGGCACCGAATAACAGAATATATGCTGCAATGCCGATGAAGGGCGGTACGATTGTTCCTCTTTCTGTAGGCGATTCTTTTGATGCGACCTTTTATGCCAATTCTGGCTTGCATAATTGTAAAGTGAAAGTCACAGGGCGATATAAAAAGGGTGGATTCTTTTTGATGGAATTGGAACTGATTTCTCCGCTTGATAAAGTGCAACGTAGACAGTTTTTTAGATTGGAAAGTCGTAAGCCGATTCGATATCGCATTATTGAAGGTGAAGAGTTAGAAATGATACAAGCCGGAAATGCTTTCTTTCCGGATGAAAGTACTCTTCAATGGAAAGAAGCGATTATGATTGATTTGAGTGGCGGTGGTATTCGTTTTGTATCAGCCTACAAAGAAGAAAAAGGAGTTTTTCTTGAAGTTCAGTTCGATATAGAACACAATGATGAGGTCGAAATTGTGCATGCTTATGCAGAAATGTTGCGTTCCGAAAGGAATGTGAACAATACTACAATATATGATCAGCGTGTCATGTTTTGGAAAATGGATAACGGAATGAGAGAAAAGATTATTCATCACATTTTTAGTGAACAAAGGAAACGTAGATCCCAGATTAATAACTAGCAAATAGATATCATATTATGTCAGAAAAGTAGACATAATATGATATTTTTTACATAAAACATTAATATACACTTATGTGCAGAGTATCGTTTGATATAATATCATTATTAGAAAAATACGGGGTGAGTCTATGTCTGCAGATAATATTAATAAACTTGTTATAATAGCTAGCTCTACAGGTGGACCGAAGGCATTACATAAGGTAATTCCCGGATTGTCTAAGCGTTTGGATGCACCTGTGATTATTGTGCAGCATATGCCGAAGGGGTTTACGTCTACTTTAGCTGAGCGTTTAAATCATGTGTCAGATATTCTTGTAACGGAAGCTGTTCATAATGAAGTCTTAGAAAAAGGGCATGTATACCTTACGAAAGGTGGCACACATCTACTATTAATGAACAATCAGGACGGAAAAATTGTAATTCGTGAAGATTGTTCGGAACCAGTCAATGGGTTACGACCCTGTGCAGATGTTACATATTCAAGTATTTTGCAGTTACGCATTCCTCATATTGTGAATGTAGTTTTGACAGGAATGGGCTGTGATGGGTGTGAAGGAATAGCAACCCTTAATGAACAACAAAAAACATATACAATTGCGCAGCATAAAGATACATGTGTTGTGTATGGTATGCCAAAAGCAATTGTAGATCATGACATGGCAGATGTCATTTTACCATTAGAAAAAATTGGAGCAGAAATAACAAGAAAAGTGGGGGTGTTTTAAGATGGACTTAAGTCAATATCTCGAGATTTTTATTGATGAAACAAAGGAACATTTACAGACATTGAATGATCAGGTGTTGATATTAGAGGCTGAGCCGGACAATATCGACACAGTGAACGAGATTTTTAGAGCAGCACATTCGCTTAAAGGTATGGCAGGAACGATGGGCTTTAAAAGAATGCAACGTTTAACACACGACATGGAGAATGTCTTTTCGGAAGTTCGTAACGGAAAGATGAGTGTAACACCGGATTTGGTTGATGTTGTATTTAAGTGTTTGGATGCTGTTGAAGAGTATCTTAGTTGTATTGTTTCTACTTCGGATGAAGGTGAGAATGATAATGAAGATGTAATTGAAGCATTGAATGCATGTTTGGAAGCTGAAAGTAGTTCGAGTTCGGTGAGTGATGTGGTCGAAACACCGGTTGCACCAAAGACAGATACTGTATCAAGTGCTGATAAGCGTAAGTTTACTCAGATTACGATTGCAGATTTTGAAAAGAATGCAATTACGGAAGCAAAAGCTAAGAATATGAATGTATATGGTGTGACTGTATATATTGATGAGAATTGTATGTTGAAAGCAGCTCGTGCATTCTTGGTTTTCAAAGGATTAGAGGAAGTTGGAGAAATTATCAAATGTGCTCCGATTGTTCAAGATATTGAGGATGAGAAGTTTGATTTTGATTTTTCAATGATTGTGATTTCTTCAAAATCATTAGAGGCAGTAAAAAAAGTTATTGCAAATGTTTCGGAAATTAAAGAAGTTATAATTGAAGAGTTTGTTGTTCCGAGTGATGCAGAAGTTGTAAGTTCTGTTCAGGAAGAGAAAGAAAAACCATCTGACAAAAAAGAGGATTCAAAGAAGAAAGCGGCAGCACCGACTAAGAGTGGTGGTAAACCGGTCGCTAATCGTTCTGTACGTGTAGATATCGAGAAATTGGATGTATTAATGAATCTGGTTAGTGAGCTTATTATCGCAAAGAACGGATTGGTATCTGTCAGCAATCAGGAAGATAGTAAAACGTCTATGCAAAGCTTTAATGAACAGATTGAGTACCTTGAACGTGTTACAACGAACTTACATGAGTCTGTAATGAAGGTTCGTATGGTTCCGATTGAAAGTGTAGTTAATCGATTCCCTAGAATGATTCGTGATTTGTCTAAGAAATTAGGCAAGGAAATGGAATTGATTATGACAGGTGAAGAAACAGAACTTGACAGAACGGTTATTGATGAAATTGGTGATCCATTGATGCATATGTTACGTAATTCTGCAGATCATGGATTGGAATCAACAATTGATCGTTTGAAGCTTGGTAAACCGCAAGTGGGTACAATTTGGCTTAATGCATATCAAGATGGTAACAATGTTACAATTGAGGTTGAAGATGACGGAAAAGGTGTTGATGTTGAAAAAGTAAAAGCATCGGCTATAGAAAAAGGTCATATTACAGAAGAACAGGCGGAGATGATGTCAGAAAAAGAGGCTGTTGAGTTACTGTTTAGACCGGCATTTTCTACTGCAGAAAAGATATCGGATGTATCCGGACGAGGCGTAGGCTTAGATGTTGTTAAGAATAAGATTGAAGGTTTAGGTGGAGATGTAGAAGTTTCTACAAAATTAGGAGAAGGTACTAAGTTTACAATTCGTTTACCACTTACTCTTGCTATTATTCAAGCACTCATGGTCGAAGTTCGTGATGAAAAATATGCTATTCCATTGAATTCAATTGTGACAATTGAAGATATTTTAGTAAGTGATATCAAGTATGTACAGCAAAAAGAAGTGATTAATTTACGAGGAACCGTCATTCCGTTAGTTCGTTTGGATGAGATGCTTGATTGTCCACCACGCGATGAAGAACCGGAAAACCTTGTTGTTGTAATAGTAAAGAAGGGTGATAAGCAGACAGGTCTTGTGATTGATAATCTTTTAGGACAACAAGAAATCGTTATTAAACCATTAGGAAAGTATATCAATATTCATAAGATGATTAGTGGTGCAACAATTCTTGGTGATGGTGAAGTTGCATTGATTATTGATTCGAATTCTTTGGTTTAGGAGGTGTCAGACATGGATGAAAATACAGTTGTAAGCGGTGCAAAGCAATATATTGTTGTAAAATTAGATAACGAGCAATATGGAATAGATATTTCATTTATTGATAATATTGTTCGTCTTCAGCAGATTACGAGAGTGCCAAAAGCACAATATTTTTTCGAAGGTGTAATTAATCTTCGCGGTGAAATTATTCCTGTTATGAATCTTAGAAATAGATTTGATTTGGAGCCGAAGTCTCATACTAATTCCACCAGAATTATTATTGTTAAACCTGAGAATAATGCAAAGATTGGTGTATTGGTTGATGAGGTTCGTGAAGTTGTTACATTAGAAGAAAATGCAATTGAAAAAGTTGATTATGATGAACAAGGGATGAATTTGATTGGTGTCGGCAAATACAACGATACATTGATTTCCTTATTGAATATTCAGGGAATAATTCAAGAATTGGATGTGTAGGTGATAATTATGGATGAACTTACAAGTATGAAATTAGATGTGCTGCGTGAATTGGGAAATATTGGTGCAGGTAATGCGACAACGGCATTATCAGTTATGTTGAATTCTAATCTTCGTATGGAATCACCGATTGTAAAGGTGTTAGACTTTGATGGGATAGCAGATATGATTGGTGGTGCTGATACGATTGTTGCAACTGTACTTACGCGTTTTTCCGGTGAAGTGAGTGGCATGATGTTATTTATCTTAGAACTTGAAGAGGCAAAGAATCTTGCAGGCACAATGCTTTCGAAAACGTATGGTGATGATTTTGAAGGTTTTGACCATATGGATAAATCTGCTTTGAAAGAAATTGGTAATATTTTAATGAGTTCTTATATTAACTCAATAGGAACACTTACGAATATACAATTTCGAACAGAACCACCTGCGATTTGTGTTGATATGGCAGGCTCTGTGTTAAGTTTACCGATTAGCCAGTTGGGACAAATTGGTGACAAGGCGTTGGTTATTGATTCTAAGTTTTTGGATAATGAACGACCAATCAATGGATTTATGATGTTGGTAACGGATGAAATATCATATCAAAAGATATTTGAGTCATTAGGAATCGGGTGTTAGAATGGAACAAATGATTAGAGTAGGTATCGCGGACCTCAAGCTGTGTAAGACACCTGATAAGATAACAACAGTAGGCCTTGGGTCTTGTATTGGTATTGTTTTGTATTCTGTCGGACATGATGTGTGCGGAATGGTACACATCATGTTACCGTCCAGCAAAGAAATCAAAAACAATTCGAATCGTGCCAAATTTGCAGATACAGGAATTGAAGATTTGGTAAAAATGTTGGAACAAAAAGGTGTTAAAAAAGGCTCGTTGATAGCAAAGATTGCCGGAGGGGCGACAATGTTTGTTTTTTCGGGAGCCTCTGATTTAGGAAGTATTGGTGAAAGAAATATCAAGTCCGTAAAAGAAACGTTGGCAGCGCTTTCGATTCCGATTGCTGCTGAGGATACAGGGTTAGATTATGGACGAACAATTATTTTTGACAATAATTCTAAGAAATTAACAATTCGATGCGCAGGTAAAGCAGATAAAATAATATAAGGCTCTTTACTTGTTACATTATAGGAGAATGTATGAAATTACAGTATTTGAGAGCATTTATTGTACTCGTTGCCGGATTAATTACATTATTGTTGAATATGAAAATGGGAAGACCTGTCACGCAGTCGCTGTTTATTGTTTTAATTGTTATTATTATTTTTTATTTTATAGGTACCATTGTAGTAGAGATATTACAACAAGGTTTAGAAAATGATGATACTACCCAAGTTAAAGAGTCTGAACATGAGGAAGTAGTTGATGATAACGAGAAGGAAGAACCGATTGCATTTTCGTTTGATGAGGATGATGTAGATTAGTTTTTTGTGCGAATGAATAGATAAAGTGACAAGTGATGTACATGGGGTGTGTAAGATGGACGATGCAAAAAAAGAAAAATTATGGGATGAATATTCGAAAAATAGAACAGACAAACTAAGAGAGCAGATTATTATTGAATATGTTCCGTTAGTTAAGCTTGTAGCAGGTCGTCTTAATATGTATCTTGGGTATACTGTTGAATATGATGATCTTGTTAGTTATGGTGTTTTTGGTTTAATTGATGCAATTGATAAGTTTGATTACGGAAAAGGGATTAAGTTTGAAACGTATGCTAGTTTGAGAATTCGTGGTTCCATTTTGGACCAGATTCGTAAGATGGATTGGATTCCTCGATCTGTCAGACAGAAACAAAAACAGATTGAACAGGCAATAGCAAAGTTAGAAAAAGAAAAAGGTGCGAATATAAAAGACAAAGATATTGCGGAAGAATTAGGTATTTCTTTGGATGAATATAGAAGTTGGGAAGGTTCAACTAATGTATCCAATATTGCTTCGTTGGATGAGTTTATGGAACAAGGTTCTGATGGTGGTGTAAGAGAATTTCGGAATACAACATACATGGAGCCGGAACAGGCGCTGGATAAAGATGAAGTGAAGAAGATGCTTATGGAGGCATTAGAATTACTGACCGAAAAAGAAAAGAAAGTTGTCTTACTATATTATTATGAAGATTTAACGTTAAAGGAAGTTGCCGGCGTATTAGAGGTTTCTGAGTCTAGAATATCACAATTACACTCCAAAGCTTTGGAGAAGATGAAGAAACATCTAGGCAAATATTTCGAGTTGTTAATGGGTTAAACACAATAGGAGGAAGGAATATGAAATATACCAATGCATTTTTTAGACTAGATATTCGTGAAAATGGTGTTTATGCCCACATTTATCCTGCGAAAGATGGTGGTAAAGGTATTGTTATCCAAGAGTTTGCTGAGTATTTGGAAAAATGCGGCATTCATGATTATAATTTACCACAATTGAATAAAGAAATAGAAATGGCAACGCAAGAGGTGGATTTATTTGTCACCTCTCATCTTATTTCTGAAGTGAATGAAATGGCAAAGATTCGTGTTACAGATGATAAGATGCTTGCAATTATGCGATTTTATCCGCCATCCATGAATGGTAAATATATGACAGAAAAGGATATTTATAATGAATTAGAACGTATGAACATTAAGCATGGTGTTTCTGCAAAAGTGATTAAAGCATATACGATGGGACAGCAGTTTTGTCGAGATATTCCGATTGCAAAGGGAACACAAGTTGTCCAGGGTATAGATGCAAACATTTTGTATAAGTTTGAGACATCTCCTACATCAAAGCCGAAGTTGTTAGAAGACGGAAGCGTTGACTTTCATGAATTGAATCTCTTTACAAGTGTTAAAACGGGTGATTTATTGGCTGAGTTAATTCCGGAAAAACAGGGAACTGCCGGAATTGATGTATTTGGAAATCCTGTGTTACCTGCAAAAGTGAAGAGCGGTGTTTTAAAACATGGAAGAAATATACGTATGTCTGAAGATAAGACAAAAATATATTCAGAAGTAGATGGAGATGTAAAATTAGAAGGCGATACGGTTTTTGTTTCTAATACATATAATGTGCCGGCTGATGTAGATACGTCAACAGGTGATATTCATTATAACGGAAATGTTTTTGTTACCGGAAATGTACGTTCCGGTTTTACTATTAAAGCAACAGGTGATATTGAAGTGAATGGTGTTGTAGAAGGTGCAACGCTTATTTCCGGTGGTAATATCGTTTTAAAACGTGGTGTACAAGGCATGAGTAAAGGATATCTTGAAGCAAAATATGATATCGTTACTAAGTTTATTGAAAGTGCCACCATGAAAGCCGGCGGAACTATTAATACGGGTTCAAGTTTGCATTCTGATTTGAATGCAGGAGATAAAGTGATTGTAAGCGGCAAAAAAGGTTTCTTGATAGGAGGAACTATTTCAGCCGGTAAGAGAATTGAGGCGAGTGTATTCGGAAATAAGATGAATACAGCCACTACACTAAAAGTTGGTGTAGAACCTGAGGTGATGGAACGCTATAAGGAATTAACAACACTGATAAAAGAACATCAGGATGAATTATTGCAACATAAACAGGTTTTAGAGACAATGAAAAAGAAGATGGCAGAAGGATTCAAACTATTACCGAATCAGATGGTAATGGCAAAACAATCCGGAGATGCTTTCAAAACTATCGGCGAGCTATTAGAGAAAGAATCAGCAGAATATATGGTTTTGAAGAAAGAAATCGAGGAAAATACAGGTGGTAAAATTGTTGTGAATCACACTGTTTTCCCTGGAGTCTGCATTTGTATTTCTAATCGAATTTACCATGTGAAAGATATTAGAAGTCGTTGTCAGTTCCGTGCAGAAGGAGCAGATGTTGTAAGTATGCCAATCTAATTGTGCGTCGAAAGAAGGAGGAATTATTTTGATAAGTCCAATTCATATGCAGATGACGTTACCGCAGTCGGAAAATGCCGGTAATACCAGACAATTTGAAAATCAGAGAGTGGTCAACAATAATTCCTTTGCTGCCAATGAGGTTGCAAAAGAAGTACAGCATAATAGTCAAACTGTTATTGCAAAGGATCCGAATGAGTTTGCAGAGTATCGATATGATGCAAAAGAAAAAGGGAATGGTACATATCAAGATCCGCGCAAACGCAAACGTAAAAATCGTGACGATGATGAAGAATTAGATGAAAATGATGGTATGGCATTTGTTGGTTATAACAATGAAAAACAACCAAGAGTGAACATTCAGATATAAGATAGGAGTTTATCATGACAATAACAATAATAATAATGATTATAATTGGAATCATAATCTGTATTACGAGTTTTTTCGTTACGGAAAAGATTTCTTCAAAGGAAGAGAATCTGCACAATTTGATGTCGATTGATGACGATTATGCTTTTTCGGAAAGGGAACTGCGTATTATACGTCGTAAAATCGAGGATGTGATTGCGAATCAGGCGAAAGATATATTATATGAAACGAATGAATCATTAGCAAATATGGCTAATGAAAAAACGATGGCTTTGGGAGATTATGCGGTTGCTGTATGTGAGCAGATTGAGAAGAATCATAAAGAAGTGATGTTTTTATATAGTATGTTAGATGACAAACAAAAAGACATTATGAAAACGGTTCGGATTGTTAATGATGCAAACAAAGAGGCAAAAGATGCATTAGAGCAAGCAAGAAAGTTAGAGGTTGAACGTCCATATACATATATGCCATCTGATCAGATGAATCTGGAGTATTCCAGAATGGAACAAGCATTGCAAGAGACGGCACAGGAGACAGTACAGGCATCTAATATCGAAAATGTACAAGTTGACATAGAGCAAACAGAAACTATAGATGAATCCACTGTAATTGAAGAAAAGCCGTTGGAAACTGAAGCATTAGAAGAAGAAACCATAGAGGTAAATTTAGATTCCGTGGATGATGTTTTTTCACAATTAGATGATACTGAGCTTGATTTTGATAAAGAATTTGAAGAAGAATTTAAAGAAAACGGAAATTCCAATGATATCATTTTACAAATGCACCGTAACGGAAACAGTATTTTGGAAATTGCAAAACAGCTTGGATTAGGAGTCGGAGAAGTAAAGTTAGTCATTGATTTATATCAAGGAGAATAGAAATGAAGTTCAAATACTTTTTAAGAGGTTTAGGAATCGGTATTATTTTTGCCTCAATTATTAGTATAACAGCATTTCAATCCACTGATTTGAATACGATATCAGATAAAGAAGTGATTGAAAGGGCAAAAGAATTAGGAATGGTTGAAAAACAAGAATCTGTTCAAGATGCATTAAAAAAAGATTCTACAACGGAGCACGAAAAAGATAAATCAACTATTCAAGATATAACAAAAGAAGAATCCCAAAAAGAAGATAAAAAAACAACAGAAAAAAAATCAAAAGATGACAACACAGAAAAGAAGACAACTGAGAAAAAAACAACAGAGAAAAAAACAACTGAGAAACAGGTAACTGAAAAATCCACAACAGAAACAACAACTGCAAAAAGCACAACACAAGAAGTTACGACTGAAACGACAACGCAGAATAACAAACAAGAAAAGAAGACGATTCAGATTACCATCAGAGGTGGTATGTCTTCTTATCCTGTATGTCAGATGTTAGAAGAGGCCGGATTAATAAAAAATGCTGAGGAGTTTGATGATTATCTTATTAAGAATGGTTATGCAAACCGTATAAGTGTTGGAACACATTCGTTGACAATCGGAATGTCGTATGAGGAGATTGCGATTGCGATTTCCGATCCTCAATAATCTTAAGTTAAACAAAGGATGAATCTAAGCGTAGATTTATCCTTTTTTTGTAAAAAAGTTCTTGTTATATTAGAATTCCTGTGTTATAATACCAAACGGTAAAAAAATAATACACAATAGTGGATTACCGAATTGGTGCGGATTTGTAGCCATGACGCGTGTTGCAGAGTCGTTGTTCGGAATTGGAAGCTATTGGAGGTAAAACCAGGAGGTAAATTATGAGCGTTATTTCAATGAAGCAGTTATTGGAAGCAGGTGTGCATTTTGGACACCAGACAAGAAGATGGAACCCTAAGATGGCTGAGTACATTTATACTGAGCGTAACGGTATCTACATCATTGACTTACAGAAGTCAGTTGGTAAGGTAGATGAAGCTTACGATGCAATTAAGAAATGTGCTGCAGAGGGTGGCAAGATTTTATTTGTTGGTACTAAGAAGCAGGCTCAGGATTCAGTTAAGTCTGAAGCAGAGAGATGTGGTATGTACTATGTTAATGAGAGATGGTTAGGTGGTATGCTTACTAACTGGAAGACTATCGAGACTCGTATTGCTACTTTGAAGAAGTATGAGCAGATGGAAGAAGACGGAACATTTGATGTTCTTCCTAAGAAGGAAGTTATCCAGATTAAGAAAGAGATGGATAAGCTTCAGAAGAACCTTGGTGGTATCAAAGAAATGGGCGGAGCTCCTGATATGATTTTTGTTGTTGATCCACGTAAGGAAAGAATTTGTATTCAGGAAGCACATTCATTAGGAATTCCTTTAGTAGGTATTGCAGATACAAACTGTGATCCTGAAGAGTTAGATTATGTAATTCCTGGTAACGATGATGCTATTCGTGCGGTTAAGTTAATCGTAGCAAAGATGGCTGATGCTGTTATCGAAGCTAATCAGGGTGTAGATGCTGAAGTAGCTGAAGAAGTTGCTGAAGAGGCAGATGCAGAATAATTAGATAGATTCAAAAGAATCATTTGAAAGACTTTAAAGCCTTAGCCTAATGGGCTAAGGCTTTTCTTAAAGAAATGTATAATTGAGATATTAGATATAATAATCTCAATCAAGAATAATTATTTTATTATGGAGGAAATTAAAATGGCTATTACAGCAAGTATGGTAAAAGAGTTAAGAGAGATGACCGGCGCAGGAATGATGGACTGTAAGAAGGCTCTTGCAGAGACTGATGGTAATATGGAAGCAGCTGTTGAAGTATTAAGAAAAAGTGGTGCTGCTAAGATGGAGAAAAAAGCTAGCAGAATTGCAGCTGAAGGTATTGCACGTGTAGCTACTAATGGTTCGGATGCAGTTGTTGTTGAGGTTAACTCAGAGACGGATTTCGTTGCTAAGAATGAAGTGTTCCAGGAATTTGTACAGACAATTGCTGATAATGCACTTGCTTCAGGATTAAATGGTGGTATGAATGGTGAGGATATCGATTCTCTTCTTGCTATGAATGGTCTTCAGGATCTTTTAGTTGAGAAGACATCTACAATCGGAGAGAAGTTATCTGTTCGTAGATTTGCAAAGGTTTCCGGTGATTGCGTAGCTACTTATCTTCACGCAGGCGGAAAGATTGGTGTTTTAGTTGCTGCAACAGGTGACAATGGCGATGCAGAGAAGGAAGCATTGATGAACGTTGCTATGCAGGTTGCTGCTATGAATCCACAGTATGTTGGTAGAGCTGATATTTCTCAGGAAGAAATTGATAAGATGAGAGACATTACAGTAGATAGTTCTTTGAATGATTCTGCTTCACTTCCAAAGCCAATTTTAAATGCATTGTTTGATAAGGCAGTAAATGACAAGTTATTCTCTGATGAAGATCTTGCAATCTATGAAGAGAAGAAGAATGACAAGTATTTATTCAACTTCTTGTCTGACGCTGCTAAGGCTACATTAAGTGATTTGGCTATGCAGGACAAGGCTAATATTGTTGACAACAAAATTTTTGGTGGCATGATCGAAGGTCGTATTTCTAAGCAGTTAAAAGAAATCAGTCTTCTTGATCAGGTTTATGTAAAGGCAGAAGATGGTAAGCAGACAGTTGCTAAGTATCTTGAGTCAGTTAATAAGAATCTTACTATCAAAACATTCGTTCGTTTCGAAGTTGGTGAAGGTATGGAAAAGAAGAACGAGGATTTCGCTGCAGAAGTTGCTGCTCAGATGAATAAGTAATCTTTTTCAAATATGAAACAGAGTATACAATATGTATACTCTGTTTTTTTATGATATTCTGTATATTTGTTATCGAAAATTTGGCAGAATATACAATATGTGTTGCATATTTTTTTCGACAATTTTATAAAATTTTTCTTGTCAGTTTCACATAAATAAAGTATCATATTGAATTGGGTGAGATACCCCAATTTTTTATTAAGGGAGATAATAAAATGGATGCGTTAATGATGGCTGTAAAGCTACTTGGTGGTCTTGCAATGTTCCTTTATGGAATGGAGATCATGGGAGATGGATTAAAACAGGGCTCAGGTAATACATTGAAGAATGTATTAGGAAAATTAACACAGAATGTATTTTTAGGATTGTTAACAGGTACATTAGTAACAGCGATTATTCAAAGTTCAACGGCAACGATTGTATTAACGGTTGGTTTGATTGGTGCCGGAATTTTGAATTTGAAACAAGCAGTAAGTATTGTATTAGGTGCTAATATCGGTACAACTGTAACAGCACAGATTATTCGTTTGATGGATGTGGATTCGTCAGGAAATTCTATTTTGGCGTTTTTTAAACCGGATTTTTTGGCTCCGTTAGCACTTATTATTGGTATTATTTTAATTATGTTTGTTAAAAAAGAGGCAAGTAAGAATATTGGTTTAATTGCACTTGGCTTTGGTATTTTATTTATGGGATTACTCTCAATGACAGATGCAGTAGAACCGCTTTCAGAATCACCGGCGTTTACAAACATTTTGGCGTATTTTACGGATATGCCTTTACTTGGTATTTTTACAGGCTTAGTTTTAACAGTAATTGTACAGAGTTCTTCGGCAATGGTAGGTATTTTGCAGGCTTTGTCATCAACGGGTGTTATGACATTTGATCTTATCTATCCGATTATTATGGGTATTAACTTGGGAACTTGTGTAACAACTGCATTGGTTTGTTCTATTGGTTCATCAAAGGATGCAAAGCGTACAGGTATTGTTCATATCGTATTTAATACAATCGGAACGATTTTATTTATGATTGCAATGACAATTATCAAACAGGCAGGTGGATTTGCTGATTTGTGGGGCAGTACTGTAGATAGTGGTGTGATTGCTAATTTCCAGACGCTGTTTAATTTGATTACTGCAATTGTATTATTACCATTTACAGGTCTTTTAGTAAAGGTTGCATGTTCGCTTGTCAAGGATGATGAAGAACAAGAGGATGATTATCCGGAACTTGCTGCTTTGGATTCCAAACTTATGATTGCACCTACAGTTGCATTGGGAGAAGTTACAAAGCTTGCAACGAATATGGCTTCTTTAGCGAAGGATAATATTGTTCTTAGTTTAGAGCAATTTAAGAAATATGAAGATAATAAAACAGAGTTAATTAATGAAAATGAAACGCGATTAGACCGTTTTACCGATGCTGCAGATAATTATCTGATTCAGTTATCAAGTAATTTGGAAGCAGAACATGACAAACGTCAACATAGTATGTTAATGCAATGTATTCGTGATATTGAGCGTATTGGTGATTATGCGACTAATTTTGATGAGCTTGCAAAGAAGATGTATGATTCAGAATTGAAATTCTCGAAGAGTGCCAGAAAAGAATTGGCAATTATCGGAGATGCAGTTACGGAAATTTTACGTTTGACACTTGAAGCATTAGAGCAAGATAATGAATATACTGCACGTCGAATTGAACCGTTAGAAGAAGTTATTGATGATATGGTTTTATTATTGAAGAATAGACATACAGATCGTCTGTGTCAGGGAATCTGTTCAATTAATTCCGGTTTGATATTTATGGATATGTTAACATATTTCGAACGTGCGGCTGACCAATGTTCAAGTATAGCAATGTTAATGTTAGGTAAGAATAATGAAGAGATTTGGAAAAATCATCATTTATATTTACAGGAATTACATGCTTCCGGTGATCAATCATATCTTGCTGAACAGGAAAACCGTAAAGCACAATATCTTACACCGTTAGAGAATATTAAGTTTTAATTTAATATTTAATGTCAAATGAATTACTGAAAGGAATCGATTTTTTGATCGATTCCTTTTTACTATTTTTAAGGTTTCAATTTGGTGGATGTTATGCTATAATGAAACGTAATCATGTGAAGATTTCTGAGGAATGAAATCTATATGAAAGGATATCGGATATGGCAACGGTTAATAATACAAATGAAAAGCATAATAAGAAGGCATCTAAGCGAAAGAGAGTGAACAGATTGAAGACTCTTATTGTATTTGCCGCTGTTTTTTTGCTGTTTTCTTCTGTAATCTTGAATTTTGTTTTGATTATGAAAGTATTAAAGTTAGAAAATAAGATTAATCAGATTTATTCACAAAATCAGATTGTTATGATAGAAAAACAATTATACATTTAGATTTGGAGGATTATATGAGTTTTTTTAAAGATTTTAAAGCAGATTTTACACAGGCGATGAATGAACTGATGCCTGATGGTAATGAGATGTATGATGAGAATGAGATAATTGAAGAGGAAGAGCTTGTAGAACAACCAAAGAAAGTTAAGAAGCAAAAAGAAAAAGCATCTCCAAAAACAACTCGCACGAGAAAGAAAACTACAAAAAAACAAGTAGAAGAAGTTGAGACACAAGAAGAATCCAAAGAGAATGTGTCCGATGAACATACGAATGAAGAAACAATAGAAGAGCTTCTTGATACGATAATGGATACTCCGATATCTGGTGAGGAAGAAACAGTAGAGGCTGTGGATCAAGAACAGATAGCAGATGAAGTTCCTTTAGATGAACTTGGAATTGCACCGGAGGATATGCTTGATCAGATTGATGAATTATTAGATAAAGAGTTATATAGTGATGAACCGGAGCAGACAATGCTTTTGGATGATGACATGGAAGTGAATACGATGGATATGTCAGTGGAAGAATTGTTAAATCAATTAGCTATGAAACAATCCGCTGATATAGCATCTGATGAGAGTGCGAATAAGATTGACGAAGAACAAGATATTACAAGCACTGAGGAGTTGTCTGTTGATGATTTGTTGAATCAATTAGAAGCGAATAACACGGTATCTGAAAATGCGCATGAGGATACAGATGAAGAAATAACACTTCCAAGTGAGTCGTTAGAAGATATGTTGCAACAGCTTCAAGATGTGGTTGAAGAAGTGCAGAATGAAAACAATAATGATACGAATTCAGAAGAAGTATCAGCTACGATTTTGGATGAATCGGTAGAAGATGTAAAGGAAGAAGTTGTTGAAGATTCGATTGAAGAACAGATAGAAGAAAATATCGAAGAGACAGAAAAATCATTTATTGAAGAATCGGCAGAAGAAGTTGTCGAAGAGACAGAGGAAGCATTCGTTGAAGAATCGGCAGAAGAAGTTGTTGAAGAGACAGAGGAAGCGTTCGTTCAAGAATCGGTAGAAGAAGTTAAAGATACACTTGAGGAGAATATTGAAGGAGTGTTTGACGACACAATAGAAGAAACTGTCGAAGAAGCTACGAATACTGAAGTTGAACTGACTCCTGAAGAAGTGATTGAAGAATTAATCGAAGAGTCTGTTGAGGAAAAAATAGAAGAACCTATTGAAGAAACAGTAGAAGAAATATCGAATGAATCGATAAAAGAGACAGTAGATGATTCAGATTCGGTAGAAGAATCTTTGGAGGAAGAAGATATGAGTAAAGATAAAGATGTTATTTCAATTAATTCGGTTGAAGAAGTAAAAGAAGAAAAGAAAAAGGTTGAAGAAAAAGTATTTAATGTAGATGAAGCAGATACTGAAACAACGTATATTACAAAAGGAACAAAGTTAAAAGGTGACTTAGAAACAGACGGCTCTATTGATATTATAGGTGCGATTGAAGGTAGTGTTGTTTGTAAAGGTAAAGTAGTTGTTGGCGGTAATGTTGTTGGTGATATTACAGCAGGCGAGTTGTATGCTAATGGTGCAAGAATTGAAGGTAATGTGAAATCTTATGGAAGTGTTAAAGTTGGAGTTGGCACAATGATTATTGGTGGCATTGAAGGTGAGTCAGCTGTAATTGCAGGTGCGGTTAATGGTGATATTGATGTAAAAGGACCTGTAATCGTTGATTCTACTGCAGTTATTATGGGTAATATTAAGTCACGTTCAGTTCAGATTAATAATGGTGCTGTGATAGAAGGTTTCTGTTCACAAAGTTATTCTGATATTGATGTTAAGAGCTTTTTTGCATAGGAGATTTGTACAATGGATATGAACAGAATTTTATTAAAATTAAGTGGAGAAGCATTGGCTGGTGATAAACATCAGGGTTTTGATGAGAAAACGGTATTAGATGTTGCCAGACAAGTGAAAGGTGCTGTAGATGCCGGTAAGCAGGTTGCTATTGTAATTGGTGGTGGTAATTTTTGGAGAGGAAGAACTTCTGAAAATATGGACCGAGTAAAAGCAGATCAGATCGGTATGCTTGCGACAGTAATGAATTGTATCTATGCAGCTGATATGTTTCGAACAGTTGGTTTGAAAACAAGAATTATGTCACCATTCGTTTGTGGCAATGTAACAGAGTTGTTTACAAAGGATTTAGCTGTTGAAGCACTTAATCGTCAGGAAGTTGTGTTTTTTGCGGGAGGAACGGGACATCCGTATTTTTCAACAGATATGTCTACTGTTTTGATGGCAATTGAGATTGAAGCGGACGTGATATTGTCAGGTAAGGCAATTGATGGTGTATATGACAGTGATCCTAAGACGAATCCAAATGCAAAGAAATACGATACAATGAAGATGAAGGATATTGTAGATCAACAATTAGGTGTAATTGATTTGGCATCTGCGGTATTAGCGATGGAAAATCATATGCCTATGATGTTGTTTGGGTTGAATGATCAAGATAGCATTGTAAAAGCTATGACAGGTCAATCTAATGGAACATTTATCGAAGCATAATTTGAATTCTATATTTATGAAATAATAAAATGCATATAATACATATCTAGGAGGAGATTAAAGATGTTAAAACAATTCGAAGAAAAAATGACAAAATCATTAGAAAGCTTAGAGAGCGAGTATTCTAATATTAGAGCAGGACGTGCAAATCCTAATATTTTGAATAAGTTAAAAGTTGAGTATTACGGTGTACCAACACCGATGCAACAGGTTGGTAATATTAGCGTTCCGGAAGCTCGTACAATTGTGATTACACCATGGGAAGCTTCATTATTGAAAGAAATTGAGAAATCTATTCTATGTTCTGATCTTGGACTTACACCAAATAATGACGGAAAGTCAATTATTTTGAATTTCCCTGAATTAACAGAGGACCGTCGTAAAGAATTGGTAAAAGATATCAAGAAAAAAGGTGAGAATACAAAAGTTGCAATTCGTAACGTGCGTCGTGATGCTAATGATTACTTCAAAAAGCAGCTAAAGGCTAATGAAATTTCAGAAGATGAATCAAAAGATTATGAGGATCAGGTTCAGAAATTGACAGATAAGTATGTAGATAAAGTAGATTCTGCAATTGAGAATAAGTCAAAAGAGATTATGACTGTATAATTTTGGAGGCTGATTTGGAAACGATTTTACAGGCAATTAAGGATGAACAATTAAATGTACCAAAACATGTAGCAATCATTCTCGATGGAAATGGCAGATGGGCAAAAAAAAGAAATATGCCGCGTAATTATGGTCATGTACAAGGTTCAAAAACAGTAGAACAGATTATTGAAGATGCATATAATATGGGAATAGAATATATGACTGTGTACGCATTTTCTACTGAGAATTGGAAACGTTCAAAGGAAGAAGTAGATGCATTAATGAAACTTCTTGGAAAGTATCTCATAGATTGTATAGAGCGTTCTACGAAGAACAATATGCAAGTTCGTGTAATTGGAGATAAGACCGGTTTGGATAAGAAATTGGTAGATCGAATCAATGAATTAGAAGAGGCGACGAAGAATGCGACCGGGCTAAAGTTTACAATCGCAATTAACTATGGCGGAAGAGATGAGATTAGAAGAGCTGTTGCAGGTATTGCTCAAGATGTTCTTGATCATAAAATACTGCCGGAAGATGTTACGGAAGAGTTGATTAATAATTATTTGGATACAGTTGGCTTGCCGGATCCTGATTTGTTGATTCGTACAAGCGGAGAAGAGCGATTATCTAATTTTTTGCCTTGGCAGTTGGCATATACAGAGTTTTATTTTACGGACGTATTGTGGCCTGATTTTAATAAATATGATTTATTAACTGCTATTCGTTACTACAATGGAAAGGAACGTCGATTTGGCGGGGTATAGACGTTTATGAAAAATCGATTAATAGGTGGTACAATTGTTGGAATCATTACACTCATAGCATTATTTGCCGGAGGTGTGGTAACAGCAATTATTCTGACACTTTCTTCATTGATTGCAGTTAGAGAGTTATTGAAGGTTTATTCCTTAGAGAAATCTTCATTTGCTTGGGTTAATTATATTGCTACTGTATTATTGTATGTATTTTTGTATTTTGAAAAAGAACAGTTAGTTATGCCACTATCAATTGTTGTTGTTATAATTACATTGGCAATTTATGTATTTCGATTTCCGAAGTACAAAGATACTGATATGATGCGTGCTATTTTTAGTTTTTTGTATGGAGCGATATTGCTTTCGTATATTTTACGAATTCGTTCCATGGAACAAGGATTGGCATTATCATTTTTTGTTCTTATTTCAAGTTGGATTAATGATATTTTTGCATATTTAGTAGGAAGTGCGATTGGAAAACATAAGTTTTCACCAAAAGTTAGTCCGAATAAGAGTGTTGAAGGATTTTTCGGAGGTATTGTAGGTGCAGGTATCATTGGTCTTGCTTACGGAATTGTTTTTGCGAAGTATTTGCCGTTGCCGGGTGTGTATTGTTCCATCATTGCAGCGTTAGGAGCGATTCCTGCGGTTATAGGTGATTTGGCAGCGTCTGCAATCAAACGAGATAATGATATCAAAGACTATAGTAATTTGATTGTTGGACATGGCGGTATGTTAGACAGGATTGACAGTATATTATTTACTGCACCAATCATATATTATTTAGTAGAAGTTTTTTATGTTCTATCTTAACATTAAAAAAGAGTTCGCTTGCGGACTCTTTTGTGTGGTTTATCACATATTTTACATATGCTTTATTCTAGGAGGAAAACATGAAAAAAGTTGCGATTTTGGGTTCCACGGGCTCTATTGGAACACAGACATTGGATGTAATTCGTCACAATGATGATTTGGAATTAGTTGCTATCTCTGCAGGTAGTAATATTACCCTATTGGAAGAACAGATTCGAGAATTTCATCCGGAATTGGTAGCTGTTTGGAGCAAAACAAAAGCGGATGAACTGCGCATTGCAATTAGTGATGTAACACCTGCATGTAAGGTTGTGTCCGGCATGGAAGGATTACTTGAAGTTGCTACAATTGCGTCTTCGGATATATTAGTTACAGCGATAGTGGGAATGATTGGAATTCAACCGACTATTGCAGCAATTAAAGCAGGTAAAGACATTGGATTGGCCAACAAAGAAACATTGGTAACAGCTGGTCATATTATTATGCCGTTGGCCAAAGAATATAATGTTCGCATATTACCGGTTGACAGTGAACATTCAGCGATATTCCAATGCTTGAATGGAGAAAATGATAATAAGATTAGTAAGATTCTTTTGACGGCATCAGGAGGACCGTTCCGAGGAATGACGAAGCAGGATTTAGAGTTAGTAACGCTTGAACAGGCGTTAAAACATCCGAATTGGGCTATGGGTCGTAAAATTACAATTGATTCGGCAACTATGGTTAATAAAGGATTAGAAGTTATTGAAGCAAAGTGGTTGTTTGATGTAGACCCTTCTCAGATTGAAGTCGTAGTACAACCGCAAAGCATTATTCATTCTATGGTAGAATTTGAAGATGGAGCGGTTATGGCACAACTTGGGACGCCTGATATGAGATTACCGATTCAGTTTGCGTTATACTATCCGAATCGAGTTTATTTGGATGGTAAAAGATTAGATTTTTCTATGTTAAGCGAAATCACATTTGAAAAACCGGATATGGACACATTTTTAGGATTACGCTTTGCCTTTGATGCATTAAAAGTTGGAGGAAGTATGCCAACAGTCTTTAATGCAGCCAATGAGTTAGCTGTTGCAAAGTTCTTGAATAAGCGTGTTAGATTTATGGAAATCTATGATATGATAGAATTTTGCATGCAACGACATGATTTGATAGAAAACCCAACGGTAGAACAGATTCTTGATACTGAACAATGGGTTTATGAAACAATTGAGAGTAGGTGGATATCTTGAATACGTTAATTAATGTTTTGATTGCATTGGTGGTATTTAGTGCAATTATATTTTTTCATGAATTAGGACACTTTTTGTTCGCAAAACTAAATGGTATCTATGTCCAGGAATTTGCAATTGGTATGGGTCCTTCTTTGTTTTCTTTTACAAAGGCTGAAACCAAATATTCTCTTAAGGCGATTCCAATGGGTGGATATTGTATGATGCTTGGTGAAGACGATGATGTAGAAGAAGAGAATTCATTTAGTACAAAATCTGTATGGGCTAGAATTTCGGTAGTAGTTGCAGGTCCTATATTTAACTTTATTCTTGCATTTGTTCTTGCACTTATTCTGATGGCGGTGATTGGCTATGATTCAACCAAGATTACTGATTTTTCGGAAAGTAGTCCCGCAAAAGAAGCTGGTGTTATGGTTGGGGATGTAATAACAGAATATAATGGAAATAAGGTATATAATTTTAGAGAAATCTTAGTCTATACACAATTTAATCAGACTGGAGAACCGATTACACTGAAGGTTAATAGAGAAGGAACAGAGGAAGAGTTTACATTTACACCGGAAAAGACGGATTCAGGCTATCTTATGGGAATCTATGCAGGTGCAAGAGAAAAAGGAAATGTACTTGATACAATACGCTATAGTTATTATGAGCTTAGATATAATATTAAAACAACATTTCTAAGTCTTGAGTATCTGGTGACCGGTAAGCTTGGAATTAAAAATCTTTCCGGACCGGTTGGAATTGTATCTATGATGAGCGATACAATTGAAGAATCTAAGAAAAGTGCGGAAGGTGATATATCAATAGCGATTATTAATATCCTTCTTAATATGGTTAACATTTGTATTATGCTTTCTGCTAATCTGGGTGTTATGAACTTATTACCATTACCTGCTTTGGATGGCGGAAGAACACTGTTACTTTTAGTAGAAGCAATCTTTAAAAAGAAATTACCGGCAGAAAAAGAGGCATGGATTAACAATGCAGGATTTTTGTTATTGATTGGTTTGATGGTTGTAGTTATGTTTCAGGATATACTTAATCTATTTAAGTAGATTTACCACTGAGGAGTGATTAATATGAGAAATCAGACAAAGGTTATAAAGATTGGAGACAGAGTGATTGGTGGAGGGAATCCCATCTTAATTCAATCTATGACTAATACAAAAACGGAAGATGTAAAAGCTACTGTAGAGCAGATTCTTAAGTTAGAAAAAGCAGGGTGTGATATTATTCGTTCAACTGCTAATAATGAAGCAGCAGCAAAAGCTTTTTTTGATATAAAAAAAGAAATTCATATACCGATTATTGCAGATATTCATTTTGATTACAAACTTGCGATTATGGCTATGGAACATGGTGCTGATAAGATTCGAATTAATCCGGGTAATATTGGCGGAAAAGATCGTATTCGTGAAGTTGTAAATGCGGCAAAGTATCATGGTGTTCCAATTCGTGTTGGTGTGAACAGTGGTTCCTTAGAAAAGGAACTTGTTGAAAAATATCATGGTGTTACAGCTGAAGGAATTGTAGAAAGCGCACTTGATAAAGTGCATATTTTAGAAGATTTACAGTTTGATGATATTGTAATCAGCATTAAGTCTTCAGATGTATTGATGTGTGTAAAAGCACATGAATTAATTGCAAGTAAGACCAATTATCCGTTACATGTAGGAATTACAGAAGCAGGAACATTAACGCGTGGTAATATTAAGTCTTCAATCGGATTAGGACTTATTTTGCATCAAGGAATCGGTGATACGATTCGTGTTTCCCTAACCGGTGATCCGGTTAACGAAATTGTAACAGCAAAGTTGGTTCTTAAGACATTAGGGCTTAGAACCGGGGGTATTGAGGTTGTATCTTGTCCGACTTGCGGAAGAACATCCATTGATTTGATTGGTTTGGCAAATCAGGTTGAAAATCTTGTGGCAGACTATGAACATATGAATATAAAAGTTGCTGTTATGGGATGTGTAGTTAATGGTCCGGGTGAAGCGAAAGAAGCTGATCTTGGAATTTGTGGCGGTAATGGAGAAGGTCTTTTGATTAAAAAAGGTGAAATTATTAAAAAAGTACCGGAAAGTCAATTGTTACAGGTGTTAGAAGAAGAGTTAAAGAATTGGAAAGAGTGAGTTAGATATGGCAGAAACGAAACCTTTTTTTGATGTATTTCCCGGGTTTCAATGTTCGGCAGATATACAAGAGTTATTTCGGCAGGTTCAGGTTACAGATGCTGTTTTGATAAAGTCTAAGAAGACATTACAAGTATATATTGAAAGCAGTATTTTGTTACCGAAAGAAGAAATATATATAATGGAAGCGGAACTGGCTGAATTTATTTTTCAAAACAAGATGCGTGTTAAGATAATGGAGCATTATACATTATCTGAACAATATAATATTAAAACTCTCACGGATGCTTACAAAGAAAGCATCCTATTTGAGTTGTCTGTTGAGTCGTCTGTATTGTTTCGTTTTTTGAAAAAAGCAGAATGGTTTATTGACGGTAATGTAATTACAATTACGTTAGTTGATAATTTTGTTGCAAAGACGCGTTCGGCAGATTTGAAGAAATTTTTGGAAACGATTTATAAGGATCGCTTTGATTTTGATATACAAGTTGGATTTTTGTATACAGAGGAGCAAAAGAATACAATTCGTAAGGCGGCAGAACATCGCTTACAACAAGAAATTGCTAATATTATGAAGCAACAAGTAAGTGAAGAAGAACAGGCAGTCGAAACGGTTGCTTCATCTAATGATACAGCTACTGAGAATGAGAAAAAGGATAGCAAAAATGCAAAAGGTTCGAATAATAATGCTACAAAGGCAGACGATTCGAATAATAAATCAAAAGATAATTGGAAGCGTTCAAGCTACGGTAAGAACAGGATGCATGATCCGGAAGTTATATACGGAATGAATGTAGAAGGCAAAGAGATGTCGATAGCTGACCTGAGTGAAGCGACCGGCGAATGTGTCCTTCATGGTAAAATCTTTGGTATGGAAACCAGGGAGATGAGAAATGGTGCCAAGCTATTGGTGCTTTTTGATTTTACTGATTTTACAGATTCTATTTCCGGAAAAATATTTCTTTCTCCGGAGGATTGGGAACTATTAAAAGATGAGTTGAAGGTCGGCCAATTCTATAAGATGAAAGCAGTTCCTGATATTGATCAGTATAATGCGAATGAATTAACTTTGATATCCGTTTCAGGAATTAAACCGATTCCGGATTTTACTTCGAAACGTACTGATAATTCCATGGAAAAACGTGTGGAATTACATATGCATACAGTCTACAGTGATAACGATAGTGTTGTTGGAGTAAAAGACATTATCAATCGTGCAAAAGCATGGGGACACCCTGCAATCGCAATAACTGACCATGGTGTTGCACAGGCGTTTCCTGTTGCGAATCACTGTATCAAAAAGGATGATCCGTTCAAGATTATCTATGGCGTAGAAGGCTATTTTGTAGATGATTTGAAGGATTTTGTTATTCAACCGAAAGGACAAAGCTTAGATGATAGTTTTGTCGTTTTTGATATTGAGACAACAGGACTGAATCCGAAGGTATCTAAGATTATTGAAATAGGTGCAGTTAAGATTGTAAATGGTGAAGTGGTGGAATCATTTTCTGAATTTGTGAATCCACAGGTTCCGATTCCTTATAATATTACCAAGCTTACATCTATAACAGATGAGATGGTAATTAATGCAGATGCGATTGACGTCGTGTTGCCTGCATTTCTTTCGTTTGTCGGCGATAGTGTGCTTGTTGCGCATAATGCAGGATTTGATACAAAATTTATCAAAAAGAATGCGAAGGATATGGGAATAAAAGTTGAGAATACCATTATTGACACAATGACTTTATCACATATTCTTTGTCCGGAACTTGGTAAATACACACTTGATCGTGTATGTAAGCATCTCGGTGTGAAACTTGAAAATCATCATCGTGCAGTAGATGATGCAAATGCAACAGGTGATATTTTTAAACGTTTCTTAAAAATGTTAAAAGATAAAGAAATTTATAATGTAGATGATTTGAATACATTAGGAGAAACATCACCTGAGGTAGTCAAGAAATCAAAAAAATACCATGGTATTATATTAGCCAAGAATGAAGTTGGCCGCGTGAATTTGAACCGTTTGATTTCTGCGTCACATGTGGAATATTTTAATATGCGTCCGATTATGCCAAAAAGCTTAATATCAAAATATCGTGAAGGGTTGATTCTTGGATCTGCATGTGAGGCCGGAGAGTTGTTTCATGCGATTGTTGAAGATGCAGATGAAGAGGAAATTGATCGTATTGTTCGATTTTATGATTATCTTGAGATACAACCAATTGGCAACAATGCGTTTATGAAAGAGGAAGAGCGATTCACCAATGTGAATACGGATGAAGATTTACAAAATCTAAATCGTCGCATTGTAAAACTTGGAGAAACATACAACAAACCGGTTGTTGCTACTTGTGATGTACATTTCCTTGACCCTGAGGATAGTCTGTATCGTGCTGTTTTGATGGCTTCGAAAGGATTCAAAGATGCTGACAAACAACCTCCATTGTTCTTTAGAACAACGGAAGAAATGCTTGCAGAATTCGATTATCTTGGCAGTGATAAAGCGAAGGAAATTGTTATTGATAATACAAATCTGATTACAAGGATGATTGAAAAGATTTATCCGGTAAGCCCTGATAAATGTCCGCCTGTCATTGAAGATTCAGACAAGACGTTAAGAGAAATTTGTTATAACAAAGCACACGAAATATATGGTCCGAATCTTCCCGAGAAGGTAACTGCTCGTTTGGAAAAAGAGCTTACATCGATTATCGGCAACGGTTATGCGGTTATGTATATTATTGCGCAAAAACTTGTATGGGATTCGAATGACCATGGTTATCTTGTTGGTTCAAGAGGTTCTGTAGGGTCATCATTTGTTGCAACAATGTCAGGTATTACAGAGGTAAATCCGTTATCTGCACATTATATTTGTCCGGAATGCTTCTATGTAGATTTTGATTCAGAACTTGTGAAAAGTTATTCCGGTACATCCGGTTGTGATCTTCCGGATATGGATTGTCCGCATTGCGGAACAAGAATGAAGAAGGAAGGACATGATATTCCGTTTGAGACCTTCCTTGGTTTCTATGGTGATAAAGAGCCGGATATAGATCTTAATTTCTCCGGCGAATATCAGGCCAATGCACATGCTTATACGGAAGAATTATTCGGTAAAGGTCACGCATTTAGAGCAGGAACGATTGGAACAATTGCAGAAAAGACAGCAGAGCAGTTAGTATATAAATATTATGAAGAGCGTAACATTGTTAAAAGAAGATGTGAATTAAAGCGTATCGGTAAAGGGTGTGAAGGTGTAAAACGAACGACAGGACAGCATCCGGGCGGTATCGTAGTTGTGCCGGGCGATAGAGAAATCTATGAATTTACACCGATTCAAAAACCGGCGAATGATATGAAAACCAATATTATAACGACACATTTTGAGTATCATTCCATTGACCATAACCTGTTAAAACTTGATATTCTTGGACACGATGATCCGACTATTATTCGTCGATTGGAGGATTTAACAGGTGTAGATGCGAAAACGATTGCATTGGATGATAAAAAGGTTATGTCTATTTTCCATAGTCCGGAAGCATTGGGTATTACGACAGAGGATATTGGCGGTACGAAAACGGGTTCCCTTGGAGTACCAGAGTTTGGTACAGATTTTGTTATTCAGATGCTTGTGGATACGAAACCGAAGAACTTTTCTGACTTGGTTCGTATTTCAGGACTGTCTCATGGTACAGATGTATGGCTTAATAATGCACAGACATTGATTGCAGAAGGGAAGACAGAACTTTCCGGAGCCATCTGTTGTCGAGATGATATTATGGTTTACCTGATACATATGGAGTTAGAGCCCGGTCTTGCATTTAAGATTATGGAAAGTGTCCGTAAGGGTAAAGGTCTGACGCCTGATATGGAAGCTGAGATGGTGGCGCATAATGTTCCGGATTGGTATATCTGGTCTTGTAAACAGATTAAGTACATGTTCCCAAAAGCCCATGCGGCTGCTTATGTTATGATGGCTTGGCGAATTGCTTGGTTTAAGGTGAATTATCCGCTTGCATACTACACAGCATATTTTAGTATTCGTGCAAAAGCATTTAATTATGAAACAATGTGTAGGGGTAAAGACAAGCTTGAGTATTATATGAAAGAGATAAACAGCAAGACGAAAGAACAGCGTACAGGAGCAGATGATGATGCAATGCGTGAGATGCGTATGGCACAGGAAATGTATGCAAGAGGTTTTGAATTCTGGCCACTAGATATCTACCAGGCAGATGATGTGAATTGTTTGATTATTGATGGCAAGATTATGCCACCATTTGATTCTGTGGAAGGTGTTGCAGGTAAAGCTGCATCACAGATAAAGGAAGCGGTGAAAGAACTACGTAAGGATGATCCGAATGCTAAGTTTATCTCAAAGGAAGACTTGAGATTACGGAGTGGTATTGGTAAATCGACCATTGAGAAGATGAGTTCATTAGGGATTTTGGACGGTATGCCTGAGAGTAGTCAGCTGAGTATATTTGATTTCTAACATGCTGATGGGTTTAATGCGTATATTCTTACTTTCATGTTAAAAAATATATTATTTGTCAAAAAAATAAAAAAAGTGCTTGACGGCTTTCTTACCTTATGTTATTATAAGCAAGTCGTCAAGACATGGCCTGTTGGTCAAGCGGTTAAGACGCCGCCCTCTCACGGCGGAAACAGGGGTTCGATTCCCCTACAGGCTGTTTTTTAAAATTATAGTGTTTGCAAGTATTTGCAGACACTATTTTTTTATGTACGTTAATTAATACGTTAATTTATACGTTAATAAGTAATTGAATCAACACCACTACGCAATGCATCATTATCAACATGAACGTACTTGTTAAGAGTAAATACAACGGATGAATGACCTAATAACATAGAAACAGTTTTAGCAGATACATTCGAATCGATAAGTATAGACGCAAATGTATGTCTTAATGCGTGTAAACCCTTATGTTTTACGCCACAATATTCACATATTCTTTTGAATGTCTGTTCAAATGAACGCAATTTCAAAAAATTACCATTACCATTATCAACTACATAATCTGACGTAGAAATTGAACGCAAATATTGCAAACACTCTAATGCTACCGCGTTAACCGGAACAACACGCCTTGAGTTATCTGTTTTAACATCACCAATAATATCGATATATTTTGTACCACCTGAATCACGATTCAGACAATGATGCAAAGACTTATTAATATAAATAAGTCTATTATCAAAATCAACACAAGACCAAGTTAGAGCGAGAATTTCACCGCACCGCACACCTGTATGCAACATCAAAAGGAATACAGGACTATAACGAAATAGCCTATATGTATTATAGTCTTTGCTAACAAGTGAATCACGTATAGTAGACTCTAATAAATTAATATCATCAGAAGTATAAGTATCAATCTTTTTAGTTTCAATTTTGGAACGCGGACAAACTAACAAACTAGCATAATCTACACTAATATCATTACGCCTATAAGCATATGAAAGAACCGAAACAATCAACTCATAAATCTTTTTAAGAGAAGATTGCGAAAGATTCAACGAAACTTTATCATTAAGATACTTTTGAATAATTAAGTCATTTAATTTATACATAGGAACATCAATATCAGATTTTAATATATGACATTTATAGATAGACTCTAATCTATCAAATGATTGTGGCTTAATAAAGCCGTATTTATAAGTATATAGAAACCTATAAACATAATCAGAAAAATTAAAAATATTATCATTATTAACATTACTGTATTTCATTTCATAATACCAATCATTCATTTTTTCGCATACATCAGAACGTGAACGAGAATAAAAAACTTTTTTTACACCATTATACATTATAGTACCCTGATATAAACCATTGCTACGCTTATATACAGAACCTTTTTGCATAAAGAAAACCCCCTTTACAATCGAAAGTGTGGCAACGTGAAGTTGCCAACACTTTCTATTTTTTACTATCTATATCGTTTCTTCATCTTAGACGTTGGCTTACTAATATAATTACTATCAAAATTAGAAACACCCTGACGTGCAAGAATTTCAGAATCATCAATATACTTCTTATCAACACAATCTTTAGAAACACTTTCTACCATTGCGTAAGTATCATAATTTGAATAATCTTTATCAGTTGTATAATGATATAGAACTTCCACAGGTTTCATAAGCGTTAAATTATTACAGTTTTCTACTTCCCAAGCATCAAATACAGATATTTTCTGAATACGTAAAGGCTTAAAGTAGCTACATTCATAAACAGAAGTAGTAACCTGACGCAATAACGCATCAATATGTGAAAATCGTTGAGCGGTTAAATAAACGCCTATTTTATGATGCCGAGAAGTTAAAATTGTATTAAGAGCCGGAGTAGAAAAGTTATTCTTAAATTCACGAGAATTGAAAACAACACTAGCTTCATCAATCAAAAATAAATTAACTGTACCAACTTCTGAATTTTGACAATCTACCAACTGTTGCATTGAAACAAGTTTTACATAAGGGATAGTTAATTCAACATTAGAATACACTACAATACGTTGTTGTACCCATTTCTTAGATTCAAAATCATAAACCATCAGACCATTATATTGTTTATACTGATTTGTGATATACCTAACACACTCTTTTGTCTTACCCTGACCGAATAAACCTGTATAACAAATAATTTTTCCAAAAGAATTACATTCACGCCATCTTTTAAACCTAATATACTTATAAGTATCAGGAATCAATCCGAAAAGAATACGCGGAGTATTAAAAAGCAAAAATCTACAAAAAGGAAACAACATCAAAACTACAAAAATAATAAAAACTAACATAATAAACCCCCTTTATTTCATACGCGGCAACCAATAAGTAACGATACCAAAAAAATTCAAAATAATAGTTATCATAATAAATTTACAAATAACAACACCGTCTAAAACAGAACCATTATTCATAAGCCATTCAAAAACATCCATATCATTCCCTACCCTTCCTATAAAACTTATTAAAAGTAGCAACAAGAACGTCATACATAAACCAGAAAATCATAAACCACACAAGTGTTAAGCCTAAATTATAAGCACGAATAGACATATCAGCCCAAAATTGTGCATCAATAACAGTAGGAAATTCAGTAATGTATTGAAAAACAGTAAAATCCATATACATCATCCTTTCTAATAAAAAAATAACATTTTGCAAAGTATAAAACCGCAAACCGCAACTAACACAGTAAACGTAAAAATATTACCCCAAGTTACATAATAACCTAACAAATTAAAAGAAATATTAAACATTTCATTAACTGTAGAAAATAATTGAGCAAGTGTTGACATTAAAACACCACCTTTACAAAAACGGCAAACAATGCAATAGCAACAACCATAGACAAATAAAAATAAATAATTGACCAAACATTACCCGGAAGATACAAAAAACATTGAGACATTAAAGCAATAATTCCTGTATCACCTAACAAACCAAAGCCACCACGGATATAATTCATTATTCCATCAATAGAAACGTTACCACTTGAATCATCAGGCGGACTAACAGTATTATCATTGTATTCATCACCGCCCGTATCAGTTTCATCATCATAATTTTCTTCCGTCGCAGTTGCTTTACCTGTTTTCAAGTCAAGAGTAACGCGAACCCAATTGGATGTCTTTTTTCCAACACGATTACGAATACGGAACGTAACCTTTGATAAAAGCAATCCATCTTTATCACGCAAGGTATTAAGTTGTTGATATCCTATTTTAATAGTCATAGACGGCGTACCATTATAAGAAATATCTTTTACAACATCATAATATGAAGAAGTAGATTCACGTGTATTCATACTGTTAGCATCTTCTTTTTCAATAGTAGTAAATGAAACCTGAATATCAGAAACTAAACCATCAACAACATCACTTTGCTCCCATGCTAAAACAATATCTTTATTGAATCTGTTAGGGTAAACATCAACACCACTAACAGGTTGCTTATTACCGCTTACAATACGAAAATTATGTGGTAAAGGTATAGCATCATCATACTTTTCAACAAATGTATCGCTATTTGTAGCACCACTTACATCACCGCTATTTTTGTAAGCATTTATTGCATCGGTATCATCCTCATCAAAAATAGGAATACCATCAACATCAATCAAATCTAATACACAACAAGTGCGAGCCGCAACAACTTTACCGTCTGCAGAATAAAAAAAGCTACCCGTTTCAGAACCAACACTCGGCTTACTTTCAATACCGTTATAAGTTGTAACAGTAGAAATTACACTTTCATAAGTAGCACTTCCCTTATAGCCAGATGGAGTACCGGGTTTAGAAAAACAGATAACATGAAACTGATAACCGGGAAAAACCATATCATCCACAGTAACATCATCTCTTTTCCTTTTAACAATATATAAAGCACCATAATCATTACAAACAAAGTCAGCCGCAATAGACCAATCATAAGTATAACCACCTTCATTACGACTCTGCACAATACGTACAGAACCACAAGTGGCATATTGTTCGACAGTACCACTATCAGCATTGTTTTCTTCTGTAGTGCTAGTAGCAGAAACATCAAAACCAAAAGAAAAAACAAAAGCAAATATTAAAATAAAAGAAAATATGTATTTTTTCATATAAAACACCACCTAACAAAAAAAAGGGTGCAAGGAATACACAGAACCTTGCACCCCCCAAAAAATCAATATTTTTAGTGTTTAACCGCTGACTTGACATACTTAAAAATGCCAATACCTGCAGGAATAAGCAAACCAACTACTAACACAGTAGCAAGGATTTCATTGCCACTAATCGTATCCATAACCCATCCGAGCAACTTAGTACCCATTTCAAGACCGCTATCAATAGATAATGCACTTGCACCTGATTCCATAACACTCACCTTTTTAACCTTTCATAATATTATTTTTTAACATCAATCGTAGGCACGTCTGCCGATATGATGCGTACGCCATTAACATAAGCACGCCCATCAAATGAGCGACCATAAGACAAAGCTACAACATTACCGACACGTAACTCTTCCGGACAGTTTTGCAAAGAAACATATTCCACAGAAGTACGAGAACCGACACCATATTTTGCATCAGAAAACGCCTGAGACAAGTGTAGCATTCTATACGGCTTGCCTTGCTTACTTTGTCTGTATTCAATACCGACTACAATAAAATTATCTTTATCCATAAAAAAAACCCCTTTTCATAAATTTAAGACTTGACCGAGTCTTAATCGGTAAAATGCATTTTAAAAATTGCTTATAGCAATAATCGCGATAGGCTGAATCGAACAACCACGACCAACATATATATGCAAATCGTCAGACCATATATCGCGAAGGGGGAGTGGGGGCGAGCCCCCACGCCAACATAATCAAATAATGACAAAATAACACTTTTGTGATATAACCGATATATCAATGATTAATACATTTAATAATATAGCATAGTACACGAAAGTGTACAATATCGGAAAAATTAACAAATGTACACGAAAGTGTACAATAAATTTTTGTCTATATTTGACAAAGGGGGAGTAAAATGATAACATACGAAAAACTATTCGAAATATTAAAAGATAAAGGATATAACAAAAATTGGTTAAGGAATAACGGAATACACGCACTAACAGTATCTAAATTAATTAAAAATGAAAATGTAAACATAACAACAATAAATCAATTATGTAATCTGTTAGAATGTGAACCATGCGACATATTAACATATACAAAAGACAAGGGGGAATAATATGGATTTTTTCATGTTTATATATATAACAATCATTACAATAATAGTAATAGCATATATATCATTTAATAAATGGAGAGAAAACAAAAAGAGAAATGAAAAAATAGAAACATTGCCACATATTGACATAGATATAGAAAACATAAGCCAAGAGCAAAAAGAACTAATACAACTGAAAGAAATCAAAAAAATATACATACAACAAATAGACCTTGAAAACAAGATAAACAAGATATACGAATGTATAAACGATATAAAATTTTGCGTACAACTAATTACAGTAATCATAATAATACCAATTATAATAAAAATAATAGCAATAGCAACCGGTGCATCAATATTAACAAATCTATAAAAAAATATGCCTGAACCAATCACTTACGTTTTTGGATCAGGCAATTTTTTTATCTACGTAGTAAATTCAAACCGCTACGCATAGCACGTAAAACACTTTCAAAAAAATATAATATTTTACATAACATTCTAATCAAATAAATCAACCACCTTTCTATATTCATTAGATATTATTTCACCTGTATCAGTATCACAATATTGACGCCAACCATTTTTCATTTTATAACCGCGTTTATAATCATCAATACTAATAGGAACACTTCCGATTTTATTTTTCAATTCTTGTAATTCATTATCACTTAATTCATCAAAAAATGATTGACTACCAAAATCATTAGAAAAATCGAAAACAAATTCAGAATCTAAAAATTGACCTTGTTTTACAATTTCTGCTTTATTCAAACCTTTAGAACAATAATATAAATGATTACCCAAAGAAGTAACATTTCGAGATATGTCTTTCGTTAAATACTTAGACATATACAAAGCACTTGCTTTTTTACTACATATAGGCTCAAAAAGATTATAACCAAATTTTTTTTCATAAGCAGAAAATGAAAATAATTCATGACCGCTTTTCAATTTTTCGACAATCTTAATAGGCAGATTACGTGAACCATGCAACTCTAACTTTTCCAACCTATCAAAAGGCAAACCCATGATAAAACCATGCATATGCCAACAACCATCAAGATGCGTTTCAGGAATTAACAAAAATTTAATATTAGCATCTTTGCGTGCATTATAATTACGAATAAAAGAATTAAAATCAGAATTAAACTGTTTTAAATTTGTTCTATCATATTTTTTAGAATCAAGTGTAAGAGTAACAAAAAAATTAAAATCATTACACAAAACATATTCCAAAATCTTATTTCTAGCACGCGAAATATTATTAGAAAGTTTAGTTTCTTCATCACTTTCCTTATAATTTAAAAATACATCATTATCACAAGCAAAATCAGCAGAAGAAACAACACTAAAATATTTATCATATCTATACCCAACCTTTCTAAAACAAGAATCAATTTCAGTTGATATATTAACAGTTTCAACACCTTTCTTTTTTACTTCATTGCAACGAATTAATTTATAAGAATTTCCAAGTCTTTTCAAATAAGCATAATTATAATTCTTATCATCAGTAAGTAACAACTAGACACCCCCTTGAGCAAGAAATGATACATAGTCAAGTCCAATTAACAATATGTATATATAGTATAAAAGAACCAACAAACAGAAATAGCAAAAACAATCAATAAAATATCACGCCAATCAAAACTCATAAAACCACTTCCTTTCATCAGGGGAAATAAGACCATTTCCCCTACGCACGTAAATACGTGCTACCCTTTACGTCATAATTTCATCATGCATAATTAAAATTACGCATGATTTCAATTTTATTTTGTACGTTATTTGTACGTTATTCAAACAAATATAGACATCAGAATAAGCACATAACAACAAGAAAAAATAAACATATAAAATAATTCAGGGGTTCGATTCCCCTACAGGCTGCTTAAAGCTTGCAAATGTAATGTTTGCAAGCTTTTTTGTTTGTAGTAGAATTTATTTGACAAATGAAGATATCTTGCATATACTATACGTTAGTTGAAGCGTTGATAAGACCAAGTAGTAATGAGCAATCCCATACAGAAAGGTGCCGGTCGATGAGAGGCCCATGGAAGACTTGTTATGAATACCTCTTTGAGCTGTATACCGAACGGATTCCTGTACATTTATTCTGTGATATGGAATGTTTCAGTAGGCTATACCGGTTGATATCCGATATCATATCCAATGAGGCAATGGAATAGAAGTTATTCTGTTGTGAATTTAGGTGGTAACACGGGAATTATGGCTCTCGTCCTATAGTTAGGACGGGAGCCTTGTTATTTAAGAAAGCGAGGAACATATAATGACAATTTATGACGAGTTAGTTGCAAGAGGATTAATTGCACAGGTAACAGATGAAGATGAGATTAAGGAGTTAGTCAATACCGGTAAGGCAGTTTTCTATATCGGTTTTGATCCAACTGCTGACAGTTTACACGTTGGACACTTCATGGCACTTTGCTTGATGAAGCGTCTTCAGATGGCTGGTAACAAGCCAATTGCTTTAATTGGTGGTGGTACAGCTATGATTGGTGATCCATCCGGTCGTACAGATATGAGACAGATGATGACACCGGAGACCATTCAGCATAACTGTGATTGCTTTAAGGAGCAAATGAGCAAGTTTATCGACTTTTCGGAAGGAAAAGCTATGATGGTGAACAACGCTGATTGGTTATTGGATTTGAACTATGTAGAGGTACTTCGTGAGGTAGGTGCATGCTTTTCTGTTAATAATATGCTTCGTGCAGAGTGCTACAAGCAGAGAATGGAAAAGGGATTATCTTTCTTAGAGTTTAACTACATGATTATGCAGAGTTATGATTTCTATGCATTATACCAGAAGTATGGCTGTAATATGCAGTTTGGTGGAGATGACCAGTGGAGCAACATGCTTGGTGGTACAGAGTTGATTCGTCGTAAGCTTGGTAAGGATGCTTACGCTATGACAATTACATTATTGTTGAATTCAGAAGGTAAGAAGATGGGTAAGACACAGTCAGGTGCTGTATGGTTAGATCCTAATAAGACTTCTCCATTTGATTTCTATCAGTACTGGAGAAATGTGGATGATGCAGATGTATTAAAATGTATCCGTATGCTTACATTCTTACCATTGGAAGAGATTGAGAAAATGGATGCTTGGGAAGGTAGCCAGTTGAATCAGGCTAAGGAAATTCTTGCATACGAGCTTACAAAGCTTGTTCACGGTGAAGAGGAAGCAGCTAAGGCACAAGAGAGTGCCAGAGCTTTATTTACAGGCGGTAATGCAGCTAATATGCCTACAACCACTCTTACAGGTGCTGACTTCAACGAGGAAGGTAAGATTGGTATCCTTGATTTGATGGTAAAGGCAGAGCTTGTAACCTCTAAGGCAGAAGCGAGACGTGGCGTTCAGCAGGGCGGTGTCACTGTCAATGGTGACAAGGTTGCAGATCCATTTACTGCTTATGAGAAGACTGATTTTGCAGAAGACTTCGTGTTGAAACGTGGTAAGAAAAACTTCCGTAAGGTAGTTGTGGAGTAAGATTAATTTAAACAACGGTTAATAAAAACGTAAAAATATATGTACGAAAAAAATCTCGGCTCATAGTGAACCGAGATTTTTTTAGATATCAATTTATTAAGAATATTCTTAGATGATTATGGGTGAATAACTATTTTGTAATCATAGTCGAATTCACTTTTTTTCTAGCAACAACCATTAGAATTGTACTGATAATGGTATATAGGACAAATCCCGCTGCAATAATTGCCATATTCATGATATATATAAAATCGCGTTTTTCTCTTACCACTTCTTCGTTGCAAAAATGGGAACCGGTTGCATTGATAATGGAAGATGTAGCGTCAGTGGTTGTCAAATCGTACTTTTCGTCAATTGCTTCTAACGTTTCCATAGATTTGCTTAAAGATTTGTATTCAGCAATTGGTAATGTGATTCTTTCTGCGGATAAGTCTAAGACTCTAGGATACATCTGTACTACGACACGATTGCCATCTGCCAATTCTACTACATATAAGCGGTCAGAGTAGGATTTACCAATCACTCCTTGTGCATGCACTAAAAATGCATTAGATTTGCTAAAACTTACTCCTGATGATGTCATATCACCAAAGTAGTTAGTTGGTTGAATTTTATCAGTATCCACCTGAATGGAAAAGGTATCATAGTTTTCGATAGCAGTTTCGATTTCTGACCATGTTGTTACAACGTCGACATATTCGTTAACGGGATACCCTTCATATGTGCTTGGAGTGTCCATTTCTTCATAAATGGTTCTTTCGTATGGTGGAAGAAAAAAGTTTACTAAAACCACAAGAAATACCCAAATAATTGTAAATAATACAATATCAAATCTTACTTTATACATAGTAAATCTCCTTTATCTTATGTTCTATATTCTTGTGTTAGGATAGTGTATCAAATAATGTTTGTCAATAAGATTGTCATAGGGCATATAGCATACAGAAAAATATAATCGTATTTCATGTAAAATGCAATTGACTTAATTTAATTCTGCAATTCTGCTTACTCCGACATATATCTGTGAAATCTTATACCAAGTCGGATAATCCACAATTCCAGTAGCAGGTAGATTAAAAATCTGCTGGAAACGTTGCACAGATGCTTTTGTTGCTTCACCAAAGCTTCCGTCTACAGCAATCTTGGGAATGGAAGGGTAGTTTTGTGCAATGCGGTTTAACTGTTCCTGAATCATCCGTACTTTTGGGCCGTTCGAGCCTACAGATAGATCATATCCCGGCCAAGATGCAGGTATGCCGGAAATGACTTCCGCTTCATTAATATAGATATCATCACCATAATAATTTCTAAGAATCTCAATAGCAGTATATCCTTGGTCTCCAAGGTATTTGGAACCCCATTGTGTCATCCAATTCGGACAACTAACACGTTTTCCATCACAATATTGTGTAAGAATTGGTTGTAATACATTTGGTCTTGACAGATAATTGGCAAAAATGCTGTCTACAATCTGAGAGATATTTTGATATACGGTTTTTTGCGGCATCCATTTATGATCGAACGCTGTAGAACTTGTTATAGTAAAATCATAACCTTTTCCTCGATACCATTCGGTAAATACACGATTTAGTGTAAATGACATAATTGCTAACACATTTGCGTATATCGTTGCTTCCGGCCATGTGGCGTATATTTCGCAGGAGGCAACATTTTTAATGTAATCTCTATAAGGAACATAGTAGTCCATAGCCGTTGTGTCACTTGGCGTTCCGTCATGAACAATAATATATTCAGGAACAACGACACGGCTTAATACAATTTCACCGGATTCTGTTACAGGCTTAATTTCGGCTTCCGCAATCTTAGGCGGATAGAATTCCCATAAAGTATGCCCGCCGATGACAGTCGGATTATATGCCTGTGGGTCGGTAGAAGGTGTCATGCGGATATTTTGAATACCATTTTCACCGGAAAGAATCTGAACACCTGATATGATTGCATCTTCATAACCGGGAGCAGAGATTTTTAAGTTATACTCACTGTATGGTTGGTTGTCACTCGGATTTAGAGAATACTCTACAGGAGGTGCAGGGAGAGTAATGTTGTCTGTTTGACCATCAGCATTTGTTGTCAATTCTTCTAATGTGATGTTCGGATTACCGGAGCTTGCAATCTGAATAGTTGCATTTGGAATCGGAATCTGGTTTGTAATAGAGAGTGCGTTGATTTGCAAATATCCTACATCAACGTTATCCTGTTCGTTATTCGTTATGTTATATGAATCCATAGTAGACCTCTTTCTTATATAAGCTCTTTATACATATACTTAGTATATGAAATAATTATACGAAAGTGCATATTATGTGAGAATTTGTGATGTGTTTTAATTAACACAAATGAGATTAAAAGTGTGTGAAGAAATAATAGATATGCATACAAAAAGAGGAACAATTATCACGAGAATAACTGTTCCGTCATATGTATAATGTATGAAATCAACTTGTAGATTATAAATTATGTTTGCTTTCAGGCATTTTGTCAGCATGTACATTTACAAAATAGAGTAGTATTCCAATGAAAACACCGCCTAATATATTACCAATCGTAACAGGAATGAAATTACCCCACATATTAGCATATGTTAAGGTTGCAAGTTTCTCGGCTGTCACCCCATATATAGCTTCAGCTTGCTCTACATAAAGAGGATTGGTCTTTGCCATAAGTCCGATTGGAATAAAATACATATTCGCAACGATATGTTCAAAACCGCAGATTACGAATGCAAAGATTGGAAACCAGGTAGCCTGAATTTTACCGGCTACTTCTTTGGCAGCAGCACCTTTTAAAACGGCCATACATACAAATAGATTACAAAGAAATCCGGATGCAATTCCTCGGACAACTGTATGTGATACTTTTTCAACTGCAACATTGATTGCATATCCGCCAAGTGCACCTCCGCTCATATCAAGATTGCCACTAAAAAATACCAAGATGGCAATAAAGAGTGCACCAATAATGTTAGCAAAAAATACACCGATAAGGTTTCTCATGAATCTTTTAAAACGGATCTGTTTATCCATAGTTGCCATAATCATAAGGCAGTTACCGGTAAACAATTCTCCGCCCACTAATACAATCATTAAAAGACCGATTGGGAAAACAGCTCCCGCTGCAAGTTTGGCAATACTTACGTTCAAAATTGCGTGGGATGCAGATTGACTTGTAACACCACCAAGTGCAATGAACATACCTGCAAGAATACCAAGGACCATCATTTTGCTAAGTCGAAGATTGGCCTTGTTCACAGCACCGCTCATATTAATATCGATTATTTCTTTTGGGGAATGCATTTGCATAATTATTCTCCTTTTATTATTCATATTATGTATACAATATCAGTTTACTATGAAATAAACGTTAAATGCAATAAAAAACATAAAAAAAGTAAAGTTTCCTTTAAAATTCTTTCATTTTATTCTTGAATCTTCTTATTAAAAGGTGTATACTACATACGTTTGATTTCTGCCATGGTAAGGTGGAAATTTGGAAGAGAAATAATATAACAAAGGACGGGAGGATTTTCATCATGAGTGAAAACGCAAAGAAGTCTGGTGGCTGGCGTACGAATAAGTGGTTCCGCGCAGCAATCCCAGCATTATTACTTCATTGTAGTATCGGTACAGTTTATTGTTGGTCCATTTTTAGTCAGGAAATTGCTGAGTATATTGGACGTACAAAAGGTGAGACAGAGTGGGCATTTAGTTTTGCTATCTTTTTCTTAGGAATGTCAGCAGCGTTCTTAGGTAATGTTGTAGAAAAAGATATACATAAATCATCTTTGCTTGCAACGCTTTGTTTTGCAGGTGGTATGGCCGGTACAGGTTTCTTCATTTATTATGGTGGCCTTCATCAGGGAAGCACATTGGCATTAGTCGGTATCTATATTTGTTATGGTCTAATAATGGGTATTGGTTTAGGTACAGGTTACCTTTCACCGGTTAAGACATTGATGCTTTGGTTTTCAGATAGAAAAGGTCTTGCTACAGGTTTGGCAGTTGCCGGATTTGGTGCTGCTAAGGCGATTGCAAGTCCGATTATGCAATGGATGTTAAGCGGTTTAGGAGAAGGCGGAATCTATAAGATGTTCTGGATTCTTGCAGTTGTTTACTTTGTAATGATGTTCATCGGACACTTATTACTTAAGAAACCGGACGGATGGCATGAGCCTTCAAGTGAAAAGAACGGTCAGAGTGCTTTTGCGATGATTGCATCTGTTATTAAAACCAGACCTTTCATGAATTACCTTGGTATTTGGTTAATGTTCTACATCAATATTACATGTGGTTTGGCATTAATTTCTCAGGAGAAGATGATTGTAAAGTGTATCGGTTTGGTTAGTGCTGTAGGTATTGTTTCAACAGTTTCTGCTGTATTTAATGCCGGTGGACGTCTTGGTCTTTCTGCATGGGCAGACTCTATGAAGGATAGAAATACAATTTATAAGATTATTTTCATTCTTTCAATTGCATTTACAGGAATTGTTATTGCAACAAAGGGTATTGCCAATGGTAATGGAAACACATTGTTAGTTGTGCTTGTACTTGCACTTATTTTCGTTGTTAATGCAGGTTACGGTGGTGGTTTCTCTAACGTACCTACATTGCTTTCTGATCATTACGGAATGAGTAATATTAGTGCAATCCATGGTATTACATTGTCAGCTTGGGCATTTGCCGGTCTTACAGGTAATCAGATGGCTAACTGGATTGTTAACAAATTCGGTGAGGAAGTTCCATTATTAGATAATGCAGGTAATGTTGTTATGGATCATGGAAAAGAAGTTATGGTTAACCCAACAGGTTACCAGACTGTATTGCTTGTTACAATAGCACTTTATATCGTTGCATTGATTCTTTCTATGGTATTTGTAAAGCCTGTTAAGAAAGATGAAGTTGCAGAATAATAGATAATATAATTACAATACAAAGGAAGTCGTCATATGACGGCTTCTTTTTTGTTATTTATGTCATATCTATATTAATGACAGCATATATTCTTTCTAGGACGATAATATCATACATGATGTTTGAAGGAGGATTATATGAAAGAGCAATTTGATGTGTATCAGGATATAAAGGAACGAACAGGCGGTGATATGTACATAGGTGTCGTTGGTCCTGTAAGAACGGGAAAATCGACTTTTATTAAACGATTTATGGAAACGCTTGTGTTGCCGGAAATGGAAGAAAATGCTGAAAAAAGCAGAACGATTGATGAATTACCGCAAAGCGGTTCCGGAAGAATGATTACAACAACAGAACCCAAATTTATTCCCAAGCAGGCTGTGAAACTTCAAATTAGTAAAGAAACAGAAATTAACGTACGCTTGGTTGATTGTGTCGGATATATGGTGGAAGGTGCTACAGGCCATCTTGAAGAAGAAAAAGAAAGACTTGTAAAAACACCGTGGTATGATTATGAAATACCGTTTGCAAAAGCAGCGCATGTAGGTACGAAGAAAGTTATGACAGATCATGCAACAATTGGTGTGATTGTGACAGGAGATGGTTCTTATGGTGAACTTCAACGTGAACAGTTTTATCCGGTTGAAAAGCAGCTTGTTACTGAGATGAAAACACTTGGAAAACCATTTATTGTGATTTTAAACAGTACCCGTCCGGGAAGCCGTGAAGTACAGGATTTGGCACAGGATTTAACTGCGCAGTATGGTGTTAAGGTATTACCTGTCAATTGTGATCAGTTGCGTGCAGGTGATATTGTTGAGATTATGAAAAATATATTGCTTGAGTTTCCGCTTAATCAGATTCATTTTTATATTCCAAAATGGGCAGAAACATTAGAATATGAGCATCCGATAAAGCAGGCAGTGATTGCTTATGCAAAAGAAATATTATTCATGTGTGATGGTATGAAAAATATGTACCAGTTGCCATTATGTGAAAGTGAATATATATCAGAAGCAAATGTGACTAAGATGGATATGAAACAGGGTATTGCGAGTATTCATATTCATATTCCGGATAAATATTATTATGAAATGCTTTCTAATCTGTTTGGTGTTACAGTTGAAAATGAGTACGACTTTTTAAAAATTATTAAAGATGTGGCAGATAAACGAAAAGCGTATGAACATGTTGCGGATGCAATGGAGTGTGTACAGATGAAAGGGTATGGTTTGGTAATGCCATCCAAAGAAAACATTACATTAGAAGAACCGGAATTAATTAAACATGGTAATAAATATGGGATTAAGATTAAGGCAAATGCACCGTCTTTGCATTTTATAAAGGCCAATGTATCAACTGAGATTGCTCCGATTGTCGGAACGCAGGAACAGGCAACAGACTTTCTTGCGAATATGAAAGAACAGTTAAAGACGGCACCGGAATCATTGTGGAAAATTAATATTTTCGGTAAAACAGTTGAACAGATGGTTGAGGAAGGATTGTTATCAAAATCTAATAAGATTAATGATGATTCACAAATCCGACTTCAGGACACCATGGAGAAAATCATTAATGACAGCAATGGCGGAATGGTGTTTATTATCATTTAGTTTGATTTGCGTTTTTGTTAGCTTTCGTATATAATAAATGAGTTGTTTTACGTTTTGTAGACAGCTCATTTATTATTTTGGAGAACGATATGATGGGAATTGCTTATAAGCTACAGGTTTTTGAAGGTCCGCTAGACTTGTTGCTACATTTAATCGAAAAGAATAAAGTAGATATCTATGATATTCCGATTGTTACAATTACGGAGCAGTATTTGGAATACGTAGAACAGATGCAGGAACAAGACATGGATGTTATGAGTGAATTCCTTGTGATGGCCGGCACGCTTTTACAGATTAAGTCTAAGATGCTACTTCCGAAAGAAGAAGTGGAAGAAGAGGAAGAAGATGATCCAAGAGCAGAGCTTGTCAGACGTTTGTTAGAATACAAGATGTACAAGTATGCAGCGTTAGAGTTAAAGGATATGGAATTAGATGCATCCCATAATCTCTACAAAAAGCCTACAATCCCGAAAGAAGTTGCAGCATACAAAGAAGAGATTGATCCGGCTACTTTAGTGGATGGCATGACACTGAATATGCTGAATGAGATTTTTAAGTCGATTATGCGAAAGCAGGTAGATAAGATCGACCCAATTCGTTCAAAATTCGGAACTATTGAAAAAGAGGAAATTAATATTGAAGACCGTATGGTACAGATTCGTGAGGAGGTTCGCGGATTAAAAGGTATTAATTTCCGTACGTTACTAGAATCACAACCGACCAGAATGAACATTATTATTACATTTATGTCGATTTTAGAATTAATGAAGGTTGGTGCAATTACAATCCGACAGGATGAAATATTCGGAGAAATTGTAATTGATTCGTTAGATGAACTTGAAGCAAATGTTGATAAGACAGATGAAAGTGAAGAAATAACAGATAATGAATAATAGAGGTACAGCAGATGGAACAAGATATCAATATGATAGAGGGTAAAATTGAAGCAGTATTATTTTCAGTTGGTGAAGCAGTTGACCGCGAACGTCTTGCGCAGGCATTAGAATTAGATGTCGATACATTAGTTAAGATTGTACATAACATGATGGATAAGTATGATAGTGTGGACCGCGGAATTCGAATTATTGAAATCGAAGACGCATTTCAGATGTGTACAAAAGCGGATTATTATGACACGCTGATTAAAGTTGTGAATATTCCAAAGAAACATGTTTTAACAGATGTATTGTTAGAGACGCTATCAATAGTTGCTTATAAGCAACCTATTACGAGACAAGAAATCGAAGCGATTCGTGGTGTATCGTGTGTGCACGCTGTGAATAAGCTTGTTGAGTATAATCTGATCAAAGAGGTTGGACGATTGGATGCAATTGGTAGACCGATTCTGTTTGGAACAACAGATGATTTCCTTAGAAGTTTTGGTGTTCAGTCAACAGATGAGTTACCGATTATTACACCTGATAAGATAGAAGATTTCAAGCAACAGGCATTAGAGGAAGCACAGCTTACATTTGCTCCTGTAAAAGATTAATGATTTTGATTATAAAATGTGTGACATATTCATATACTTGTATCGATAAGGTACAAGTGTGGGAATATGTCATTTTTTAATTGTAAAAAAACAGGGATGATAATTATGGGAATCATATGTTTCATCATAGCATTTCTGCTTGCAGGATGTGATAAAGAAAAAGAACGGACTGCTCATCATATATATTCCATTGGGGAGGAAACAATTCAGGTTGATGCGGATGCGAAGAAGCAGACGTTAGAAGGAACAGATATCTATGCAAAGTATGCACTTTTGATGGATGCAGATAACAGAAGAGTTTTGTTTGAAAAGCAAGGCTATGAAAAAGTACCAATGGCTAGTACAACTAAGATTATGACATTGCTTGTTGTTCTTGAAAATGCCAATTTAGAAGATGTGGTAACTGTTTCGGAACATGCTGCAAGTATGCCGGATGTTCAGTTGAATATCAAGACAAACGAACAATACATATTAAAAGATTTACTATATTCATTAATGTTAGAATCGCATAATGATACTGCGGTAGCGATAGCCGAACATGTTGGAGGTAGTGTAGAAGGATTTGCTGTAATGATGAATGAGAAGGCGAAAGAACTAGGGGCGTATGATACGAATTTTGTAACCCCCAATGGCTTAGATGCGAAAGAACATTATACAACAGCTTATGACCTTGCTCTGATTGCAAGCTATGCTATTACCAATCAACAGTTTTTGGATATTATTCAGACAAGAACATATTCGTTTCATGAACAAACGACAGGAAAGCATTTTACAGTGAATAATAAAGACAGGTTTCTTGATAGTTATGATGGTGCAATTGGAATCAAAACAGGTTTTACGAATGATGCAGGCTATTGCTTTGTAGGAGCGGCGAAAAGAGATGATAAGACATTTGTAAGTGTTGTATTAGCATGTGGGTGGCCACCAAACAAGACATATAAATGGAAAGATACAACGAAAATGATGGATTATGGGATGCAAAACTATGCAAATAAAGAAATATTAAAAAAAGGAACAACATTTCAAAAGATAGAAGTATTAGATAGTATTGAAAATGAAAGTATTACACCATATGTGAATGAATCAGTTGCTTTGTTATTAAGCGAGAAAGATCATGTGCAATTTGATGTTAAGCTACCGGTTACGTTAAAAGCACCGATTAAAAAAGGAGAAACATTAGGTGAAATAACAATACTTGTTAATGATGAAAAATATAAGGTTTTACCGTTGTACAGCAAGGAAAACAGGGTGAAAATTACATATTCATATATTTTGAAAAAACTTATCTATCAATATATGCTTGAATAATATTTTATGAATTTTTCATACATTTATTGACTTCTTTACTTCAACGTGCTAAACTGTTCAATGTTGAAAATTTACAAAGGAGGTTGGCATATGGGATTACATTATATATCACAGGTTCCATCAGCAGACGAAATTAAAGAATTATTCCCAATGAGTGAAAAGCTTGTTGCATTAAAAAAAGAAAGAGACGATGAGATTGCAAAAGTCTTTAGAAGCGAATCAGACAAATTTATTGCAATTATTGGACCATGTTCGGCAGACAATGAAGATGCAGTGATCGATTATATCAGCCGCCTTGCAAAAGTACAGGAACAGGTCAAAGATAAGATTATTATTATTCCGAGAATCTACACGAATAAGCCGAGAACCAATGGTTCCGGATACAAAGGTATGCTACATCAGCCAAATCCGGAAGAAAAACCAAACTTCATTGAAGGCTTGAAAGCAATTCGTAAGATGCACATAGATTCAATTGCACAGACTGGGTTAACCGCGGCAGATGAGATGCTTTATTCTGATAACTGGCCATATATGTCGGACATTTTGTCGTATGTAGCAATCGGTGCACGTTCTGTAGAGAATCAGTCACATCGACTAACAGCATCCGGTATTGATGTTCCGGTTGGAATGAAAAATCCTACATCCGGTGACTATTCTGTTATGATGAACTCTTGTATTGCAGGTCAGTCAAAACACACATTTATGACTGCCGGATGGGAAGTAAAATCAGATGGTAATCCGCTTACACACTGTATTTTAAGAGGTTCACTTGACAGACATGGTGTATCTATGCCGAATTATCATTATGAAGATTTGATTTTGTTATATGAGGCATATCAGAAGTTTGATACATTGAAAAACCCAGCAGTTATTGTTGATGCGAACCATAACAATTCAGGTAAGAAATGGGAGCAACAGCCACGTATCGTAAAAGAAATTCTTCACAGTATGCGTCATAGCAATGAGGTTAAGAGTATTGTAAAGGGTGTTATGATTGAATCTTACATAGAAGATGGTAATCAGGCGATTGGTGCAGGCTGTTACGGTAAATCTATTACTGATCCTTGTCTCGGATGGGAGAAATCAGAAAGATTACTATTTGAGATGGCAGATTTGTTGTAGGATGAATAAAAAAAAGAATGCTATATATTAGTTATAGATAACGAATTTTAAAACCAACAATGCATATGATATGTGTTGTTGGTTTTTTGTCTATACTGAATTATATTTTTTCCCGAATTAATATGGAATGTGGTATAATAATTAATATTTTTGTATGCTAAGAAGACAAGGAGGATGAATCTTGAATTACGAAGAAGTATTACAGAAATGGCAATCAAAAGATATCAATACAATACAAGATTTTGATACGGTCTTAGATAATTTTAGAGTTTTATTTGCATATCATTCCAATGTAATTGAAAACCCAAACACTACAATTCATAATACGAGAGAAATATTTGAAAATGGACGTGTGATTAATTATACCGGTGATTTACGCACCCTGTTTGAATTGAATAACCAAAAGGAATGTTACGAATTTTTAAGAGAAAAGATAATAAAAAAAGAGCCGATTACTCCAACATTAATTAAGCAAATTCACGCAATTCTTATGAATGGATGTTATGACGAAACAAGATATCAAAAAGGTGAACGCCCTGGTGAATACAAGAAACATGATTATGTTGTTGGAGAAGATATTGGTGTACCAGTTGAAGATGTAGCTGAAGAGATAGCGTTCTTATGTAAGGAAATTATAGAGAATGATAAGTTGGATGTACTTACCGTCGCTGCATATTTTCATTTAAATTTCGAGGCTATTCATGCATTTGTTGATGGAAACGGAAGGGTAGGTAGAACCTTACTTAATTATTATTTGATGATTCATGATTATCCGCCAACGATTATATATGAAGAGGATAAAGAGTCCTATTATATGAGTCTTGCTATTTTTGATAAATCAGAGGAGATAAGTGGTTTTATTGAATTTATGAAGCAGGAAACAATTAAGACTTGGACACGACATACCCCTAGATTGTCAAAAGGAATTCAAAGTTTCTTGTTGTAAGGAGGAAGATATATGTTTAAAAGGGTTATATGGATTATTTTAGATAGCGTAGGAATTGGGGCGCTTCCTGATGCTGACCGATTTGGTGATGTGGGAGCGGATACACTAGGGAATATCATGAAATCACGTGGGAAGTTGGATGTACCAAATCTCGAAAAACTTGGTTTGTTTGCGATTACGGATACCACTTTACCTAAGACTTCCACAATACCGGTTGGTGCTTATGGTAAATCGAAAGAATTATCGAATGGAAAAGATACGACAATTGGCCACTGGGAGATGATAGGAATTGAAACGAAACAGGCATTTCCTACGTATCCGGATGGTTTTCCAAAAGATATAATAGATGAATTTATGAAACGTACTGGTTGTGAAGGGGTACTTGGAAACTGTGTTGCCAGTGGTACGCAGATTATTAATGAATTAGGTGATGAACATATGCGTACAGGCTGTCCGATTGTATATACATCAGCAGATTCTGTGTTTCAGATTGCAGCTCATGAGGATGTAATTTCATTAGATGCGTTATATAACATGTGTGAAACTGCAAGAGCGATTTTGAAAGATGAACATGCAGTTGCAAGAGTAATCGCAAGACCATTTGTAAAGGACGATTGTGCCGAGATTGGAAAACAATATGTAAGAACATCGAATCGAAGAGATTTTTCTTTGAAACCTTCGGAAGAGAGTTTGCTTTGTTATCTGAAAAATGCAGGTCATCAGGTAACTGCTGTAGGTAAGATTGAAGACATTTTCTGCGGTGTGGGAATCGGGGAAGCGGTTCATACGAAAGATAATATGGACGGTATGGATAAGACCTTGGAATACATGAAAACACAGGAGGAAGGTTTGATCTTTACGAATCTTGTGGAGTTTGATTCTACATGGGGACATAGAAGAGATATAGAAGGATATGCAAAAGGTCTTGAAGAATTTGATAAAGAACTTACCAAAATCCTTGAACAGATGCGAGAAGATGACTTGTTGATTATCAATGCAGATCATGGTTGTGATCCGACATTTCAAGGTACAGATCATACAAGAGAATATATTCCGATTTTAATGTATCATAAGGGTATGACACAAGGGGTTAATCTTGGTGTATTAGATACGTTTGCTGACATTGGCGCAACAATAGCAGATAATTTTAATGTTATACAACTGCAAGTTGGAAATAGTTTATTAGATAATCTGAATAAATAGTTTTGTATATGGGGTATATAATAAAAATAGCGATATATAATACCTGATTTAAAGGGAGGTACGCAATATGAACACATACGATATCATTATGAAAAAACGTGATGGATACATTCTTGATAAAGATGAGATTGTATATATGGTAGATGGTTACACGAATGGAGAGATTCCGGATTATCAGATGTCTGCATTTTTGATGGCAGTATTCTTTCAGGGAATGAATCATGAAGAGACAACAATGCTTACAATGGCGATGGCAGATAGTGGAGACCGATTGGATTTGTCTAAGATTAATGGAATTAAGGTAGACAAACATTCCACTGGTGGTGTTGGTGATAAGACAAGTCTTATCGTTGGTCCGATTTTGGCAAGTCTTGGTGTTCCGGTTGCAAAGATGAGCGGAAGAGGTCTTGGTCATACCGGTGGAACAATTGATAAATTAGAAGGAATTCCGGGTTTTTGTACAAGTATTTCTGAAGAAGATTTTATTAAGCAAGTGAATGAGACAGGACTTGCAATTGTTGGACAGACTGCCAATCTTGCTCCGGCTGATAAGAAGATATATGCGCTACGAGATGTAACTGCAACTGTAGATAATGTGTCATTGATTGCAGCTAGCATCATGAGTAAAAAGTTGGCAGCAGGTGCTGATGCAATTGTATTGGATGTAAAAGTCGGTTCGGGCGCATTTATGAAAACATTAGAAGATGCAAGGCTTTTAGCAAAGACGATGGTTGCAATAGGAACGCTTGCGGGTAAAGACACAACTGCAGTTATAACAGATATGAATGAGCCGCTTGGCAATATGGTTGGTAATATTTTGGAAGTGGAAGAAGCTGTGCTATGCTTGCAAGGAAAAGGTGAGAAACGATTGATGGAAGTTTCTAAGGTTTTAGCAGCATATATGGTATTAGCTGCTAAGAAGGCTGAATGCTACGATGATGCAATGCGACTTGTTGATGATGCGATTGCAAGTGGCAAGGCATATGACAAATTAAAAGAATTTGTTCGTGCACAACATGGTGATGTGGTTTATTTAGATGATATGGAGAAATTTGATAAGGCCACATATTCGAAAGTAATTAAGGGAAAAGATCTGTTTGATGCAAATACATCTATTTTTGACATGCAGGCAACAGATTGTAAGAAAGCATATCTTATAGCTTGTAATAATCAAGAAATAGGAATGACATCACTTGTTCTCGGTGGTGGACGTGAAACAAAAGATAGTGTAATTGATTTGACAGTTGGTATTAAGCTTTTAGCACATCTTGGCGATTTGATTAAAGAAGAGGATGAAGTGGCAATTCTTTATGGAAATGATGAAGAGAAGATAAATGCAGCATATAAGCGTTTTGTTCATGCGTATACACTTTCTCTTGAGAATGTATTTAATAATCAGATTATATATGAAGTGATTACAAAAAATGAGATATGATATATCATCCTGATTCATCATGCATATCTGACTCGATTTTATAATATATTATTATAAAAACGACAGGTATATAGTATTGAAAAAAATATTTGGTTTTATTATGACAATAACTTTTGTTCTTTTACTTACTCCGTGTAATGTTGCAATGGCACAAAAAGATAATGGAAAAGAAAAGACGCAGGCGGTAGTAGAAATTGAATCACCGTCTGCGTTGTTAATGGAATTAAATAGCGGACAGATTCTATTTGAGAAAGATGGAGAGACTGCAAGGCGTCCGGCATCGGTTACAAAATTGATGACAATGCTTTTGGCATTTGAAGCATTAGAATCCGGACAGCTAGCCTTAGATAGTATTGTAACTGTTTCGGAACATGCAGCAAGTATGGGAGGTAGTCAGGTTTATCTTGAACCAAATGAACAGCAGACAGTAGAAGATATTTTAAAATGCATGATTGTTTCTTCTGCAAATGATGCTGCAGTTGCCATGGGTGAGGCAATAGCAGGAAGTGAAGAGGCTTTTGTAAAAATGATGAATGACAGAGCCAAAGAACTTGGAATGGAACAGACGAATTTTGAAAATGCTTGTGGACTTGAGGCAGAAGGTCATGTTATGAGTGCAAAAGATATTGCAATTCTTTCAAGAGAATTGGTTATAAATCATCCTGATGTATTAGATTATACGACGATTTGGATGGATACGATTGTTCACAAGACAAACAAAGGTGAATCTGAATTCGGCCTTGCCAACACCAATAAATTTTTGAAAAAATATGAAGGTGCGAATGGTCTAAAAACAGGTTATACTTCAGATGCAGGTTTTTCAATGTCTGCTACGGCAACAAGAAATGAAATGACATTGATTGCTGTTGTAATGGGATCTAAAAGCAAGGATATTCGTTATGCGGATGCGGCAAAGTTGTTAGATTTTGGATTTGCTAATTGTTCTGTTTATAGCGATAATAAGGTTTTAGATGGTTCGAATCAGTTGCCCGTTGATGAAGGTACAACTGAAACAATGACTGTAAAAGCAAAAGAATCGTTTCGATATGTTTTTATTGGTAATGCATCTGATAAAGATATTCGAAAGGAGATTGTAATAGAAAAACAAAATGCTCCGATTGACAAAGGAGAAGTGGTTGGAAAAGTAGAATATTATCAAAATGATACTTTACTTGGTAGTGTAGATATTATTGCAGTAAAAAAGGTTGAAAAACAGAAGTATTGTGATACACTTTATAAGATATTTTGTCATTTTATGAACGTATTTTAAATATAAGGAGTTACCAATGAATTTGTGCTTGAATATATTAGGAATTCTTAGTATACTAATGATTGTTTGTTTAGCGATTATACTAGTTATTAGTTATTTTGAAAATCGTAAACTTACAGTATCCACGTATCATATTGAATCTGCGAATTGTCCGTCAGAGTTTGAAGGGTATAAGATTGCACATTTGTCTGATTTGCATAATGCAAATTTTGGCCCGCATAATGAAACGTTGTTTCAAGTAATAAAATCCCAGAATCCGGATATTATAGTAATAACAGGTGATATGATAATTGGAAAGCCGAATAGTGATATAGAGATGGCTGTTGATTTTGTGAATCGATTGTGCGAGATAGCACAAGTATATTACAGTATGGGTAATCATGAGCTTAGAGTCAGCTTATATGAAGAAACCTACGGTGATATGTGGGAGCGGTTTATGTCTCGAATCTCAAAGAATGTACATCTTTTGTTTGACGATACGGAAGTTATCAGCAGGCATGAACAATGTCTTTTGATACATGGCTTGAACTTAACTCCGCAATTGTATAAAAGATTTAAAAAAACACCGATGCAAGCAGATTATCTTACATCAATATTTGGCAAATGTAATCAGAATGAATTTCATATATTTTTAGCGCATAACCCGGACTACTTTGAGGACTATGCTTTGTGGGGAGCGGATTTGACTTTTTCCGGTCATGTACACGGCGGAATGATAAGAATTCCTTTTTTAGGAGGTGCTCTATCTCCGATGATTCATTTCTTTCCGAAATACGACAAAGGATTATTCCAAATCAATGATAAATATATGATATTAAGCGGTGGGTTAGGAAATCATACATTCAAATTCCGAGTGAACAATCTTCCGGAATTGGTAATGGTTATACTACATACAAATGAATAATTCACCTGATAAAAAGTAATATTTTAGGAGTGCAGAAATGGACGATAAGAAAAGAAATCTATCTCAAGAAACGAATGAAAAGTTGGACACCGGTGTGATTGAATTGGTTGAATTTGAAGAAATCAGAACAGCATTGAATAAAATTGATGCAAAAAAGGAAACTATCACAAAGGATACTGCGTTAGATGTGAAGGAAGAGACATCTGCCGAAAAGAAGGACGTCGTAGAAGACAAGAAGGAAGCTTCCGACGAAAAGAAGGACGTCGTAGAAGATAAGAAGGAGACATCTGATAACAAGAAGGATGTTGTGGAAGACAAGAAAGAGCCATCCGCTGAAAAGAAGGACGTCGTAGAAGATAAGAAGGAGACATCTGATAACAAGAAGGATGTCGCAGAAGATAAGAAAGAGACATCTGATAATAAGAAGGATGTTGTGGAAGATAAGAAAGAAACATCCGTTGAAAAGAAAGAAATCGTAGAAGACAAGAAAGATGATACGAAAGACAAGAAAAATCTATCAGATAATATAAAAGAAGAGTCTACATTTGATACACCATATGAAGTGAAAAATGTTACCAAAAAGAAAGGCGGCAAAAAGGTATTTGGCGTTGTTTTTGGTATATTTGTATTTTTGATTGTTGCAGCATACGCAGTTGGATTTGTATATTTTTCTAATTATTTTTATCCAAGCGTAGCAATCAATGGCGTGGATGTTTCTAATATGGATCGTGCGGGTGCAAAAAAAGCATTAGATGATTTTAATAAAAACTATAAGCTAACACTTGAAACGATTGATGGAAAAGGTGTTGAAATTGCAGGTGGCGATATTGAAATGGTAATCAAACTTCGTGATGAGTTTGATCAGTGTTTTGCAAATCAGAAAGCGTATCTGTGGTTTATGAACTTTATGAAACATCATGAGTTTAGTATTGGTGCAGATGCATCTTGGAATGCGGATGCATTGAATGGTTTATACAAAGACATGAAAATGTTAGATAAGAAGATGATGACAGCACCAAAAGATGCTTATATTGGAATTTTGGATGGTAGTTTTGCAATTGTTCCTGAAGAGTTAGGTACAACGATTAAGGTTGATGATTTCAAAAAAGTTGTAGATGATAGTCTTTCGCAAGTGCTTGCGCATGTTAATTTGAAAGAAGCCGGTTGTTATGACTTACCTAAGATTTATAGCAATGATGAGGCTCTTACAAAAGAGTTTAATGAAAAGAAAGAATTTGTTGGTGGTGTAATTAATATCCAGATGGATGATTTGACTTTAGAACCGGGAATAGAGTTGTATGATGTTGTTTTAGAGAAAAAAGGAGACTCATATGAGGTTTCTAAGTCAAAAGTACAACAGTATGTGAAGGATTTGGCTTCAGAATATGACACAATGGGCAAAGAACGTAACTTTACGTCTACCTATGGGGATGGAAGACAAGTGAAGATTAGCGGTACGGCATTTGGTTATGAGTTGGATCAGGATGCAACAAGTAATGCGTTGTACAAAGCATTACAAGAGAAAAAAGCAACTACTGTTGAAGCAGTTTTTAAATCAAAGGGTTATTCGTTACAAGGTGAAAATGATATTGGAGACACATATATTGAAGTTAATCTTTCTGAGCAGAAAGTAGTTGCATACAAAGACGGTAAAAAGATTGCCGAAGGTGATTGTGTTTCTGGTTGTGAGGCAAATGGTAACGGTACTTGTCTCGGATTATACAAAATTCAGGACAAATTAAGTCCTACTGTTCTTCGTGGACAACAAAAACCGGTTACTAAGACTGTTACAAAGAAGAAAAAGGGTAAAAAAGTTAAGGTTGAAAAGACAACTATGGAATACGAGTATGAGTCTCCGGTTACGTTTTGGATGCAGTTTAACGGAGGATATGGATTACATGATGCGGCAGGTTGGAGAAGCGTGTATGGTGGTAGTATTTACTACTATAACGGCTCGCATGGCTGTGTGAATCTTCCGTATAGCTTAGCGGAGACATTATACAAGAATTTTAATGTTGGAGATCCGGTTGTTGTATATTTTTATGATAACGAAAACAGAAAATAATACTGTGGGGGTATATACGAATGGGCGTTGTATTGGAAAGGGTGAATCAATGTTTGGCTTGTGTTAGAGAAAAGACAGATTTTGTTCCAAGAGTTGCTTTGATTCTTGGATCAGGGTTAGGTGAGCTTGCTGAACAGATTGAGATTGTTAAAAGTATTGATTATTCGGAAATTGATGGATTTCCGCAGTCTACAGTGGCAGGACACAAGGGAAGATTTGTATTTGGCTATATTGAAAAAACGCCGGTTGTAATCATGCAAGGTCGTGTACATTATTATGAGGGTTATTCGATGGAGGAAGTTGTTCTTCCAATTCGTTTGATGCGTGCAATGGGCGCTACGACTTTATTTTTGACAAATGCAGCCGGAGGAATGGGTAATGGTTTTCAATGTGGTGATTTGATGTTAATTACTGATCATATTGCGTGTTTTGTACCCAATCCGTTGTTAGGTAAAAATGAGGATGAACTCGGAACAAGATTTCCTGATATGAGTGAAGTATATGATAAGGATTTACAAGAAGTTATTTTGAAAGCAAGTTCAGAACTTGATATAACGATGAAAGAAGGAGTTTATCTTCAGCTTACAGGTCCAAGTTATGAAACACCTGCTGAGATTCGTATGTGTAAAATGCTTGGAGCATCAGCTGTTGGTATGAGTACCGTAGTTGAAGCGATAGTAGCAAATCATATGAAGATGAAGATTTGTGGTATTTCATTTATTTCTAACCTTGCGGCAGGAATCAATGAAACTCCGCTATGCCATGAAGAGGTAAAGGCTGCGGCAGATGCCGTTGCTCCGAAATTCCAGGCATTAGTAAAACGAGCAATATCCATGATGTAAAGATATCTCTGCATAAGGAGGGATAGTATGCGAATACGTTTGTATCATGCTAAGATTTTAGCAATGGAAAATGGATTTGATTGGTTTGAGGGTGAAGTTTGGATTCTGAATGATCGAATCGAACAAGTTATCAAAGGAACTTTAACAGATGTTACAGAGTCGTTTGATCAGCAAATTGATTGTATGGGTAATTTGTTAATGCCGGGATTTAAGAATTGTCACGCACACGGACCGATGACATTTTTGCGTTCTTTTGCGGATGATTTACCGTTACATCAATGGCTTAATACGATGATATTTCCTGCTGAAGCAAAGCTTTTAGAAGAAGATATCTATACGTTAATGCAATTAGCAATTCTAGAATATATAAAAAGTGGTATTACAACGAGCTTCGAAATGTATTTTTATCCGCACATGATTGCAAAAGCTTGTAAAGATATGGGATTTCGAGTTGTGTTATCTGGTACAGTGTTCGGAGAACCGTCCGGTGTAAAAGATGCGTTACATACGTTAGAAAGCGATTACAAAATATTTTATCAATCGCATCCGTTAGTAGATTATCGATTAGGATTTCATTCAGAGTATAGTTGTTGCAAAGAACTATTAGAAGGGATTGCACAGTTAAGTCAATCCTTGAAAGCGCCGGTTTATATGCATAATAGTGAAACAATGGATGAGGTTAAAGCGTGTGTTGAACGACACGGTGTTACGCCGATTCAGTTGATGAATCAGCTCTCTATGTTTGAATATGGTGGTGCAGGACATCATTTGCTATACACAAACGAAGAAGATATGGATATCATGCAGCAAAAAGGAATCTTTGTTGTGACCAATCCTTCTTCTAACTTAAAGTTAGCAAGCGGGATTGCCCCAATTAAAGATTATCTTTCGCGGGGAATTTCTGTTGCAATCGGAACGGACGGACCGGCTAGTAATAATAGTTTGAACTTTTTTAAAGAAATGTATCTTGTTTCCGCTTTACAAAAAGTCAAATACAATGATGCAGCGGCTGTTTCACCGGAACAAGTGTTAACTATGGCTGTTTATAATGGTGCCAAGCTTTTACATTTGGATGATTGTGATTGTATTGCGCCCGGAAAGCAGGCGGATTTGATTTTGATTGATTTGTTGAAGCCGAATATGCAGCCGATGAATCATCTTGTCAATAATCTGGTATATAGCGGTAGTAATGATAATGTTTTGATGACAATGATTGCAGGAAAGATATTGTATGCCAATGGTTCCTATTGTGATGCGTATGATGTACTTTCTGTTTATGAAAAAGCTAATTATATTATTAGACGTATAGAACATGAATTACGTTGATTTTATTGTTCTTTATTTAAAAACCTCTCATATATTAAATGGGGGGTTTTTTTATGAGAAAATCGCGAATTCGTGTCTGTATCATACTTGTTATTGTGTTATTTGAATCATGTGGGATTATTGTTCTTCAATCCAATATTATAAAAACCGGAATGAAGGAAAATGAGAAAAGAAAATATCAAGATAAGACAGAACGTATGATTGAAGATGATATAAAATGTTTTCCTGTTATGCAACAGTATTGTAATGAAATTACAATGGAAGATGATTATGGAAATTCCAGAATAAATGGTAAGCACGAAGGTTTGGATATCATGTATAAGAGAAATAAGACAGGTGTCATACCGATTGTAAGTGCGACAGATGGTGTAATTCAAAATATTGGCTGGTTATATCTTGGCGGATATCGAATCGGAATTCTTGCGAATAGTGGAATTTATTACTATTATGCACATTTTGATTCTTATGTTCCGGGATTGTATGTGGGGAAAGATGTGAAAGCCGGCGAGTTTTTAGGCTTTATGGGAAATAGTGGTGAAGGTGAAGAAGGAACAAAAGGAAAGTTTCCTGTTCATCTGCATTTTGGAATTTATATAAAAGATAAAAATGGTAATGAAAATACCTTGAATCCATATCCTTTTTTGTCGAAAATAAATTCGGAGTGATTGTTTTATTTTCTGCCGTTTTATGTTATAATAACGCGTAAGTATGTATAAGTGGTGGAGAAGCGATTATAGATACGATATATCTGTAATTACAGGGTAAACAAAATCAATATAATGAATAAAAGGATGAGGTGACAGCATATGGAAATTCAGCTTTGGCGAGAGATACTTGACCCATATAGATTAGCGGTTGATGAGTTGGTTGTAAAATTCAATCATATTATTGAAGAGTATCGAAACGCAGGGTTATATTCACCGATTGAGCAAGTAACCGGTCGTGTGAAAAAGATATCCAGTATTTTGGATAAGATGCAAAAGAAAAATATAGCAATTGAAGAGATAGATGATCGTATATCAGATATGGCAGGTATTCGAATTATGTGCCAGTTTGTAGAGGATATTGAAAAAGTTGTTGAAATCATACATAAGCGTACAGATATGGAAGTTGTTACGGAAAAAGATTATATCAACAACATGAAAGAAAGTGGATATCGTAGTTATCATATGATTATCTATTATGATGTCTATACATTAGATGGTACAAAACGTATTCAGGCAGAGATTCAGATTCGTACATTAGCGATGAATTTCTGGGCTACAATTGAACACTCTTTACAATATAAGTATAAGGGTAATATGCCATCCCATATTAAAGAAAAACTGTTAAAGGCATCAGATGCGATTATTGTTCTTGATCAGGAGATGGGTGCTGTGCGTGATGAGATTATGGATGCGCAGAATATTTTCCAGATTAAGGCTACAATTGTCTCGGATATTCTAATTAATATTCAGAATCTGTATAAAGTAGCCAGCAAACGAGAAGTATTAAAGATTCAAGATGAGTTTTATAAAGTGTATCAATCAGAGGATTTTGAACAATTAGAGCGCTTTTCTAAACAGCTTGATATTATTTCTGAAGGCTATAAAGCACAGAGTCTATACTAAAACTTGTCGAGTGCTAAAGTGTGAAACACGAAGCAACCGCTTTTTAGTATATATGTGGAGGATAATATGGAATTACCAATAGCATTTGAAGAAAAAATGAAATCTATGTTAGGGCCGGATTATGAAAATTATCTGGCCTCTTTTGAGTGTGAAGCATTTCAAGGATTACGTGTTAATACTTCTAAAATTTCTGTCGATGACTTTCTTGCAATTTCACCATATGAATTAAAACCGGTACCTTGGTGTTCGAATGGATTTTACTATGAAAAAAACGAAAAACCGGCGAAACATCCTTTTTACTTTGCCGGTTTATATTATATTCAGGAACCCTCTGCTATGACAACAGCAAGTCTATTACCGATTGAAACTGGGGATGTGGTTCTTGATTTGTGCGCAGCACCCGGAGGTAAATCAACGGAACTAGCTGCAAAGTTAAACGGAACGGGATTGCTTGTTACGAATGATATTAGTAATTCCAGAGCAAAGGCGTTATTAAAGAATATCGAAGTGTTTGGTGTGGGAAATGCATTGGTTACGAGTGAACCACCGAATGAATTAGCAAAACGTTTTCCTGCATTTTTTGATAAAATATTGATTGATGCACCGTGTTCCGGAGAAGGAATGTTTCGTAAGCAATCTAATATGACAAAAGCATGGGAAAGTAATGGTGTTGATTTGTTTGTAGGTTTGCAACGATCTATATTAAAAGAAGCTGTAACAATGCTAAAGCCAGGCGGAACAATTATCTATTCTACGTGTACTTTTTCAAAAGAAGAGAATGAGCAATCCGTTGAATATCTGTTATCATTAGATGATTCGTTATATATTGAAGAATTACCGATGGTAGAAGGTTTTGATGAGGGGCATCCTGAATGGGGCAATACCGGTAATGAGGAATTAAGGAAATGCAGAAGATTATGGCCACATCGAATTAATGGTGAAGGCCATTTTGTTGCAATGGTGAAAAAGCGCATAACGAATGACAACATGAAGTGTATTGCATCTTCAGAATATGTATTTTCGAAAGAAAAACTAAGTCCTGACGCAAAGGCATTTATAGAATCCATTGATTATCCGTTTGATATGTCGAGAATTGATGTACAAAAAGAACGTGTTTTTTATATTCCGAAAGAAATGCCGTATGTCAAAGGGTTACGTATACTTCGTTGTGGATTATATATGGGGGAGATGAAGAAAAATCGCTTTGAACCAAGTCAATCATTGGCAATGTTTTTGAAAGCGCATACATATCCGAATGTCATTCGTTTACAAGCAGATGATGACAGAGTGATAAGATATTTGAAAGGTGAGACGATAGAATTATCAGAGACAGAAGATAATATAAAAGATGGCTTGTGTTTAATATGTGTTTTGGAGTATCCGCTTGGCTTTGGAAAAGCAAACCGCGGAACGATTAAAAACAAATATCTACCGGGCTGGAGATGGATGTAAAAGGTGAACATATGAATAAAACAATTGCGATTGTAACCGGTGCTTCATCGGGGATGGGACAAGAATTTGTATTACAATTAGATACATGTTTGAAATCAGTAGATGAAATCTGGGTAATTGCCAGAAGGGAAGAGAAGTTAAGAGAATTAAGTGATAAGATGAAGAATATTCCGATAAGGATCTTTTCACTAGATATTACGAAAGAATTAGATTTGGCAGTGTTACAAGCGGCTTTAACAACAGAGTGTCCACAAGTACGTCTACTTGTTAATGCTGCCGGTGTTGGTAAAGCAGGAAGATTTGATGAAATTGCAACAAGTGATGCTTTGAATATGGTCGATGTGAATTGTAAGGGCTTAATTGCTATAACGCATACCGTATTACCATATATGAAAGATAAAAGCAATATTATTCAGATTGCCTCTGCTTCAGCGTTTTTACCACAACGAGAGTTTGCGGTATATGCAGCAACTAAGTCAATGGTTTTGAGTTTTTCGCGGGCATTAAGAAAGGAATTAAATGCCCGTAATATTATTGTAACGGTTGTTTGTCCGGGTCCGGTTGATACAGAGTTTTTGGCAATTTCCAATGTGGGAAAAGAACCCAAATTGTTAAAACAGTTTGTAACGGTAGAAGCTGCACCTGTGGTAAGACAAGCCTTACGTGATGCAAAAGAAGGAAAAGAATTATCGATATATGGATTGCCGATGAAAGCAGTTTATTTTGCAAGCAAGTTGTTTCCGCATAATTGGATGTTTTAATCATCTTATATCATAATTCGAAAGAAAGTAGGATAGAGCATGACGCAGAATATGAAAGGGAATATATTGCTGTTGCTTACAGCGTTTATCTGGGGCTGTGCATTTGTTGCACAACGTACCGGAATGGAATATATAGGACCATTAACATTTAATGGGATTCGTAGCATTGTAGGAGGAGTTACACTTCTTGTTTTTTTGTTCTTTCGTTCAAGATTTTTGAAGAATAAAACAGATGTGGAGAATTCGGTTCGAAAAAATGTTTCTTGGAAGTATACCTTGTTGTGTGGTGCAGTTTGCGGAATCTGTCTGTTCGCAGGTACAACATTACAACAAATGGGTATGGTATATACAACTGCAGGAAAAGCAGGATTTATAACCGCATTATATATTATTCTGGTTCCATTGTTAGGTCTTTTGCTCGGAAAAAAAATCCATGCGATTGTATGGTTTGGTGTCATATTAGCAATTGTTGGTTTGTACCTACTGTGTGTCGGCGAGGATTTTACGGTGAATAAAGGTGATATGCTTGTACTACTTTGTTCTGTAGCATTTACATTTCACATTACGTTTGTAGATAAGGTATCGCAAAAGATTGATGGTGTTGTAATATCTTGCATTCAGCTATTTGTTTGCGGTTTGATTTCTTTACCCGGAATGCTTTTAACAGAAACAATTGATTTGGATTTGATTTTACAATGTGCGATTCCGATTCTCTATGCAGGAGTGTTATCATGTGGCGTAGCTTATACATTACAGATTGTTGCGCAAAAGTACACAGAACCTACAGTTGCTTCCATGATAATGAGTTTGGAGTCGGTTTTTGCACTGTTGTCAGGAATGATTATATTAAAAGAAAAGATTTCGATGTTAGAAATGCTTGGCTGTGTACTTATGTTTATAGCTATAATTTTGGCACAGTTACCTGAGAAGAAGAACGAAAAGAAATAGAGGATTGTATGCAAGAGATTATTATTAATGAAGCCAATGAAGGACAGCGCCTCAATAAGTTTTTAGGAAAATATCTTGATGGGGCACCACAAAGTTTTATCTATAAGATGCTTCGTAAGAAGAATATCAAACTCAATAAAGGAAAAGCGACAGGTAATGAAGTCTTAAATGCGACAGATACAATTCAAATATTCATGTCCGATGAAGCAATTATGAATTTTCGGAAAGATGGTAAAGTACCGACCTTTACTGTTAAACAGCAATCAATTCTACAATCGAAACCGCCTGTTAGGGATTCGTTAGCCGGTATACCGATTTTATATGAAGACGAAGATATTATCATCTTGAATAAACCGGCAGGTGTTCTTTCACAAAAAGCGCAGCCGGATGACTATTCATTGAACGAACGGATTGTGGATTATTATCACACCAAGAATAATGCGGATACGTTATTTGTACCTTCTGTATGTAATAGGCTGGATCGTAATACGAGTGGTATAATATTAGCAGGTATGTCCTTGAAAGGCTCACAGATGTTGTCGAGGATTTTAAAAGACAGAACACTTGACAAATATTACTTGACGATTGTATCCGGAAAGGTGGAAAAAGCAAGTACCATCAAAGGATTTTTGACAAAGAAAGCAAGTCATAACCAGGTTGTTGTGTATCAAACGATAGATGAAACTACAAAAAATGGAGTAGAAAAACCTGCATTTATTGAAACACAATATGAACCGATAGATTATGGACGCTTTGGCAATCTTGATTTTACACTATTAAAAGTAAAACTAGTTACAGGAAAAACACATCAGATTAGAGCCCATTTGCGTTCGGTTGGTCATCCAATCATTGGTGATGGCAAATATGGATTAAAAAGTGTGAATGCGATAACAAAGAAAGAATTCGGGTTAAAACATCAGTTGTTGCATGCATATGAAATAACATTTCCGAGTGGATTAGAAGTTGCAAAGCAGATAGAAAATCAAACAATACGTGCAACTTTATCAGATGAGTTTTTGTGTATCATACGTAGCTTGCATATGTCAATTAATAAAGGAGAAAGCAAATGAGGTCACAAAAAGTTAATTATCTTTATTAGCAAGGGGGAGAAGGATTATGTCTAGCATTGAAAATAAAAAAAATATGGGTATTGTAACAATTGCTATTGCAGTATTTATGTGCTTGTTTCTTGTTGGAATAAGAATGAAATACAAAACATTTGTTGACAGTGCAGAGACAACAACAGGTTATGTGACATATGTTTCTGAAGTTAATGGTACAAAAGCAAGAGTGACCTATAGGGCTTATGTAAAATATACAGTGGATGGTGTTGATTACACTACTTCCTTTAGTGAAGATGCATCTAAGATGAAAGTAGGAGATGCGATATGTGTTTATTACGAGGAAGGAAATCCGAGTAATGTTATTACGGATATAGAAGTTAATTACTACAACCTCGGTCTTTTGTTCCCATGTCTGTTGTTGATAGGGGTTGGTATACTCCTGTTTATTATAGGGAAGAAGGAAGAAAATAATCACATAGCATAGATTATTGTTTAGGAGAAATAGATGGGAACATGGAATTCCAGAGGGCTTAGAGGTTCCACCTTCGAAGAACTCATTAACATGACAAATGATATATATACAGAAAAGAATCTCGCACTTGTGCAAAAGATTCCGACACCAATTACACCGGTAGAGATTAATCAGTCTACGAGACAGATTACGCTTGCTTATTTTGAAAAAGATTCTACGGTTGATTATATTGGCGTTGTTCAAGGGATTCCGATTTGTTTTGATGCAAAGGAATGTAACACGGATACTTTTCCTATGCGTAATATTCATGAGCACCAGTTGAACTTTATGCAGCGCTTTGAAGAACAGGGTGGTGTTAGTTTTCTACTTATCTATTTTACAGCACGGAATGAATACTATTATCTGCCGTTTCGTGTGTTGAAGGAATATGTGGAACGTATTGAACGGGATAAGCATGCAAAGAATTTTAAGTATGAAGAATTAGATCCGAAATATTTTATAAAACCGGAGGGTGGTGCATTGGTGCATTATCTGGAAGGAATTAATACTGATTTAGTAGAGCGGAAGCAATCGTGACCGCTCTATTAATTTGTATAATTTATTTTAATTGCAATAAATACATCATTTTGATTGCAGAATGATATCATTTGGAGTAATATGGATATAATAATAAGCAGGAGGTGTATACCATGCAACAAATAACACTAAGATTGGATGAACAATTAAAAAAAGAAGTAGAAGCAATGTGTGAGAGTATAGGAATGAATTTGAATACTTTTTTTACAATTTATGCAAAAAAAGCAGTGAAAGAACAACGTATACCATTTGATATTACCACTGATTTAACAGCGGAAGAATATAAAGCAGCCAAAAATCTTGTTCAGCATCTAGATACTGTCCGTGAGAAGGCAGATAAGAACGGGTGGTTATCAGAAGAAGAAGTTGGTTGGGAGGTATAGGATTGCGAAAAGTTTATTATACAGAGGAGTTTCGTTCTCAATTAACTCAATTAAAAAAATATTTGAAAACGGAATTTGATAAAGACGTGGCACATAAGGTTGAAAGCGATATAAAAGCAGTAATTGATGAACTGAAAATTATGCCAGAGATAGGGATTTCAATCGGTGAACGTTTCGGGATTGATACACATTATTTGTGCTTTTATGTTCGTCATCATTATATTTGTTATGATTATAATGATGAGAATGTTTACATATTAGGAATGATACACGAAAAACAAAAAGCAATAACGTTGTTAAAGAGATTGTTAAAATAATATATTTTGACTAGATAAGCACTTTCGTTTATAATGAAACAACGAGTGATAAAGAAAATGCAGTAACAAGGAGATGAATCATGGCAAAGAAGATAATTTTAACCGGAGACAGACCAACAGGAAGACTACATGTAGGACATTATGTAGGTTCATTAAAAAGAAGAGTAGAGTTACAGAACTCCGGTGAGTATGACAAGATATATATTATGATTGCTGATGCACAGGCACTTACAGATAATGCAGATAATCCGGATAAGATTCGTGAGAATATTATAGAAGTTGCACTTGATTACCTTGCATGCGGACTTGATCCGTCTAAGTCGACAATTTTTATTCAGTCACAGATTCCACAGCTTACGGAACTTTGCTTTTATTATATGAACTTGGTAACAACTGCAAGATTAGAGCGTAATCCGACAATCAAGTCTGAGATTAAAATGCGAGGATATAGTGAGAATGACGGAGAAGGAAGAGGAATCCCTGTTGGATTTTATACATATCCAATCAGTCAGGCTGCAGACATTACAGCTTTTCAGGCAACAACTGTACCTGCCGGTGAAGATCAAAAACCAATGGTAGAGCAGACAAGAGAGATTGTGCATAAGTTCAATACCGTATATGGTGAGGCGCTTACTGAGCCTACAATTCTATTACCGGATAATGAAGCATGTTTGAGACTTCCTGGTATTGATGGTAAGGCAAAGATGAGTAAGTCTCTTGGCAATTGTATTTATCTGTCAGAAGAACCGGAAGAAATTCAGAAGAAAGTTATGAGTATGTTTACGGATCCTGATCATATTAAGATTACAGATCCGGGTAAGTTAGAGGGCAATACTGTCTTCACATATCTTGATGCATTTAGTAAGCCTGAGCATTTTGAACGCTATTTACCTGATTATGCAAATCTTGATGAGTTAAAGGCACATTACACAAGAGGTGGGCTTGGTGACGTGAAAGTAAAACGTTTCCTTAACAGTGTGATTCAGGAAGAGCTAGAGCCAATTCGTAATCGTAGAAAAGAATATCAAAAGGATATTGCCTACGTTTATGATGTATTAAAGAAGGGTAGCGAAGAAGCAGAGCGTGTTGCTCAGGAAACATTAGACAAAGTGAAAGATGCAATGCGAATCAATTATTTTGAAGATAAGGACTTGATTGCAAGTCATATTGCGAAGTATCAATAGTTAAGAAATGTTCTTATTATGTTCTGTCATAGTAAGAGCATTTTTTATGAATAAATGAGTGTGAAGGAGGAAGGGTCTATGAAGAGAATGAAAGTTATGTTTTGGGTTGTTTTATTATTATGGAGCTTACAAGCATCGTTTACTGTACATGCAAATTCTGCGGGCATGTTGATTACAAAACAAGAGCAGGATAACAATGTCATGCCGGATAAATATAACACGGGATATCGCGGAACTTTACAATCGTATGAAGAAGCTTATTGTACGATGAACGCGAAGTATGAAAAGACAAATCAAGATGTGGAAATTCTCTTTACGAATAGTGGTGATTACAGGATTCTTGATTTTTATTACAGAAATAAGACTGTAACCGGAACGATTGTGTTTGAAAATATAGATTTTTCTAATTATACATTGCGAATATATAATGCGGACAAACTGGAAAATAAAGTGCATGTCATATTTAAAAACTGTAAGTTTAGCGGAGTCGGTGGTTTTAGAAGTGCCAATAATCTGACATTTACATTTGAGCATTGTACATTACAGCATTTTAGCGGAAGTAATGCAACATTTGAATGGTGTAAGTTTGGTGGTTCTTACAAAGATGGGCTCGTACCATTTCAAAATGTGAATGTGAATCACTGTATGTTTAGTGATATGTCGCAGATGTATTCAGAAGGTGTTGCACACGTAGATTGCATTCAAATCTATGGATATAACGATACACCTGTGAAAAATGTACATATTTCTTACTGTAGATTTGAATTACCGCCGGTTAATATGGAAGGTAGTCAGGCGACGGTTAACGCATGTCTTATGTTGCAATTGGAATATAACGATGCGAGTGATGTTTCGTTTGAAAACTGTACAGTAAATGGTGGAGGCTATACAATATACGCCCATGCAGTCAAAGATGGTTCAATTTCTGATAACGTATATTTCAAAAATATTCAGTATGGTTGTGCTGCAAAATATGGTTTGTTATATCCGGATGTAACGGATACCGTGAAGTTTGAGAACATGCATATGATAGATTCGCTTTACGTTGGTTCTGTATGGAAAGATGAAAATGGTACGCATTTAAGTGTTACCAATGATACGAATCAAGAGCGTAAGTTGGTTGTTGTAACCAATCAGGGTACATTTACATATGATATCAAAGCATGTCCGAAGGGAAATGCCATGACAACAGAAAACACCTATGATTCGTTACCATTTGATATGGACATTACGATTCCAAAAGATTTGGATTATGTCGTGTGCTATGATAACACAATGGAAGGGAATGCGAACCAGATTCGTTTCATGAATTGGAATGTGAAAGACGGAAAAGAGCAACCTGTCCGTATTGATGATGAGATTATAAATGAATTGACAAAAGATGCGAATGGTATTTTGTTAGAAGGACGTTGCGGAAAAGATGTAACATTTACTTTGACAAAGAAAGGTGTTTTGACATTGTCAGGTACAGGTGCAACAGACCAATTTCATTCTACAAAATTTCCGGAATGGAAAGACTATGGAATCTATGTCAAAGAAATTATCGTAGAAGGGGGAATTACAGAGCTTGGGACTTCTATTTTTAGAGATTGTCCTGCCGTAAGGAAAGTCACGTTACCTGATTCTTTGTTAAAAATAGGACAATATGCTTTTGCAGGTTGTTCAGGTATTGAACAACTTACATTGCCACCGTTTATTGAATTTATTGGTGCGAATATCTTAAGTGGTGTGCCGATTCGGGATGTATTCTTTTATGGCGATGACTGGTCTGCAGTGGAAGTAGATGCGAAAAATGATGCATTTCTCAATAAGGTAAAGCATATTCGTTCTATAACATATGTGCTGAATGATTCAAAGGATGCTATCGCAACACATAATAATCCATCAGAATATATTGCAGGAAAGGAAATTGTCTTAAAACCTGCTGTGCGTGAAGGATATACATTTAACGGTTGGTTTATAGATAAAGAATGTACGAAGAAAAAAGAAACAATCGAAAAGAACGATAAGGATTGTTTTACGCTATATGCAAAATGGACTGTAATCGAGAGTGATAAAGAAAGTGTACAATCCGGTGCGAACGAACCTTCAAAAGAAGAAACCGTGCAAGGTGATAACAAAAAAGTTACAAAACCAAAGAAAGTCAAAGGTTTGAAACTTAAAAAATCCGGTAAAAGAAATATAAAGATTTCATGGAAGCGTGATAAGAAGGTAACCGGATATCAGATTGTTATGCGTGTCGGAACAAAGGGTAAGTATAAAGTTATTAAAACTATTACTAAAAATAAGAAAACAACCTATATTAAAAAGAAGTTGAAAAAGAAAAAGAAGTACTATATTAAAGTTCGTGCTTATAAGAAAATAAACGGAAAGAAAGTATACGGACCGTATTGTAAAGCGAAGCGAATTATTATAAAATAACGAAATGCAATACAAAATGGATATTGACAGAATGTAAATAGTTCATTATAATGTGCATGATTTATTGAATTATCGAATTATCACTTTAATTCGATAAAGTAATTTGAGTTTGAGATGGCAAAGGAGAATAACAATGATGGAAAAACTGTTACATACCCCTGAAGGTGTTAGGGATATCTATGACAATGAATGTAAGAAAAAACTAAAGGTCCTTGCTAAGATGCATCATGCATTGTCATTATACAGTTACAATGATATAGAGACACCAACTTTTGAATTTTTTGACATTTTTAATCAGGATAAAGGTTCAGCAACATCTAATGAGATGTATAAGTTTTTTGACCGTGAGAATAATACGTTGGTACTTCGTCCGGATATGACACCAAGTATTGCCAGATGTGTAGCAAAATATTATAACGATGAAGAATTGCCGATTCGTCTTTGTTATCAGGGAAAGACATTTATGAATACAGTGAATCACCAGGGCAAGTTGAATGAAATTACGCAGCTTGGTGCAGAGTTGATTAATGATGATTCATCAGCAGCGGATGCAGAAGTAATTGCTACGGTGATTGATTGTTTTCTTGCTGCAGGTCTTACAGAGTTTCAGATTGAAATTGGAGAGGTGGATTTCTTTAAGGGTATTTTAGAAGGTACACATTTAGATGATCAGATCGTAGACGAGATTCGCGGCTTGATTCATAATCGTAATTTCTTTGGCTTGGAAATTCTAATTAAAGAATTGGATTTATCAGATGATATAAAGAATGTATTATTAAGCTTTGATCAATTATTCGGTGGAATTGAAATGCTTGACACAGCAAAAACACTTGTTTCTAATAAGATATCTATTGATGCAATCGAGCGTTTGGAAAAAGTATATAAAGCGCTATCGTATTCAGGATATGAACAATATATCAGCTTTGATTTTTCGTTACTGAGCAGATATGAATATTATACCGGAATTGTATTTAGAGGATATACATACGGAACAGGAGATGCTGTTGTAAAAGGTGGTCGTTATAATAACTTGTTGAAGCAGTATGGTAAGGATGCACCGGCAATTGGATTTGCGTTTTATATTGATGATTTAATGATGGCAATTTCCAGACAGAAAATTGATGTAGCAATTGACAATTCCGATAACATAATTTTATATAATATTGAACAGCAAGAGACTGCGATTCGTATTGCAAATCATTTGAGAAAAACAGATCGTAAGGTTGAATTGATTCGCAAATCAAAGAAGAAAGATATAGCTGACTATGCAGAATATGGTAAAAAGAATCATTTTTCGGGTATGTTTTATCTAACTTCCGATACAACACTTGATATCTATGATTTTGTGTCAGATGAGGTTGCACATGCATTGGTAGAAGATATTGAGATGTCGTAGATGCGTAGAAGATATAATTGCATGGATTAAGATTAAAATATAATTTGTTTTGATATATGAGTGAGGAATTGATATGAGATATTTAACATTTGCGTTAGCTAAGGGAAGACTTGCCAAGAAAACCTTAGGCTATCTTGAACAAATCGGAATTACCTGCGAGGAGATGAAAGATCCGGATACCAGAAAGCTTATTTTTGTAAATGAAGAGTTAAAGCTTCGTTTCTTTTTAGCAAAAGCAGGAGATGTTCCGACATATGTAGAATATGGAGCAGCTGATATCGGTGTCGTGGGAAAAGATACGATTATGGAGGAAGAAAGAGATAATATCTACGAAGTCTTAGATTTGGGATTCGGCAAATGCAGAATGTGTGTATGTGGTCCTGAATCTGCAAAAGAGATTTTACAAAAGAATGAGATTATTCGTGTTGCAAGTAAGTATCCGAATATTGCCAAGAATTATTTTAAGACAAAGAAAAACCAGACGGTTGAGATTGTAAAATTAAATGGCTCCGTTGAACTTGCTCCGATTGTTGATTTGTCAGATGTGATTGTAGATATTGTTGAGACAGGAACAACTTTAAAAGAGAATGGATTAGGTGTACTTGAGGAAATCTGTCCGTTATCATGCAGAATGGTTGTGAATAAAGTTAGTCTTAAGATGGAACAAGAGCGTATTATGAAGATTGTAAAAGACTTGAAGAAACTGCTTTATGAAGACTAGTTTAGAGAAGATTAATTAGAGCAATTTGAAAGGAGCAATAACATGCGTATTGTAGAATTAACGTCAGAAACAAAAAAGAATTTGTTGGATGACTTATTAAAGAGAAGTCCTAATAACTATACAGAGTATGCGGATACCGTACAAGAAATCGTTGATAACGTGAAGACGAACGGTAATAAAGCATTATTTGAGTATACAAAGAAATTCGATAAGGCAGATATTAATGAGAAAAATATCAAAGTAACAACGGAAGAAATCGAGGAAGCTTATAGCCAGGTTGATGAACACTTGTTAGAGGTGATTCGTAAAGCATTGGTAAATATCCGTACATATCATGAAAAACAAAAGCAGTATAGCTGGTTTGATACAACGGAAGATGGTACGATGTTAGGACAAAAGGTAACAGCCATGAATTCGGTTGGTGTATATGTACCGGGCGGTAAGGCTGTATATCCATCATCAGTATTAATGAATATTGTTCCTGCCAAGGTTGCAGGTGTAAAAAACATTATTATGACAACACCTTGTAATGCAGAAGGGAAAGTGTATCCAACAACATTGGTTGCAGCCAACGAAGCAGGTGTGGATGCAATCTACAAAGCAGGTGGTGCACAGGCGATTGCTGCCCTTGCATACGGTACAGAGTCAGTACCAAAGGTAGATAAGATTGTTGGTCCTGGTAACATTTTTGTTGCGTTGGCAAAACGTGCCGTATATGGCTATGTTAGTATTGACTCGATTGCAGGTCCGTCAGAGATTTTGGTGTTAGCTGATGAGACTGCGAATCCACGTTTCGTTGCTGCTGATTTATTATCACAGGCAGAACATGATGAGTTAGCTTCAGCTATTCTTGTAACGACTTCTAAAGAGCTAGCCGAGAAGGTGTCTGTTGAGGTTGATAAATTTATCGCAGAATTAAGCAGAAGCGAGATTATGCAAAAATCAATTGATAACTATGGATATATTCTTGTTGCGCAGAGTATGGAAGATGCGATTGCTGCAGCAAATGATATTGCAAGTGAGCATTTAGAAATTGTGACAAAGAATCCGTTTGAAGTCATGATGCGCATTCAAAATGCAGGTGCAATCTTTATTGGTGAGTATAGTTCGGAACCGCTTGGAGATTATTTTGCAGGTCCAAACCATGTACTTCCAACCAATGGAACTGCAAAGTTTTTCTCTCCACTTAGTGTAGATGACTTTATAAAGAAATCTAGTATCATTTATTATTCTAAGGAAGCTTTAGAACCGGTACATCAGGATATCATTGATTTTGCAACAAGTGAGCAGTTGACTGCACATGCAAACTCAATCAAAGTAAGATTTGAATAAAGATTATAAGAGAATCTCTTAGTTACGAGGGGTTCTCTTTTTTTTGAAGAATTCCTTAAGATTGTTGTAAATAAAAATATATGTAGTATAATGAAATAATGTTTTGAAAATGGAGGATGATACGATGAAAAACATAAAACAACTATTATTTACAATATGCTTGATCTTAGTTGCTGCAGGAAGTATTTCGATTAACACATATGCAGCGAAAGAAATTAATACTCAAGTACAAAGTACGAATAAAATCAAATTGACATGGAAGAAACAAAAAGGTGTGAAAGGATATAAAATTTATAGATTTACTTGTGGTAATGAAAGCACATGGAAAAAAGAATTAATTGCTTCATTAGACAAGAATAAAACGTCCTTTGTTGATAAGAAGGTTAAAGAAAATCAAACATATAATTATTATATTTGTGCGTATTATTATAAGAATTCTAAAGAAAAGAATAAGTATAGTGGTTGGTCTGATCAAGTGCAAACCAAATTAGCAAAACCGAGATTTGATGAGCATGAAGATTGGCATGAAGGTATTTATGGACTGGTAAAAACTTCTCCAAATCAAATTAAAATTCCGATAGGCCCTGTGAGTTCGGTTATCGGAGTTGATGTACTTGGTACGAACTCTTTGAAACCGGACGGTATTGAGGTGTTCAAAAAAGTTGGTAAGAAATACGTTTCTTATAAAAAAATAAAAATCAAAAGCAAGAAAAAGAAAATGTATTATTTTACTGATAAAAATGTAAAAAAAGGAAAGACATACAAGTATAAGTTTAGAACATACAAAAAAATAAATGGTAAGACAGTATACACAAAGAAAACGAATGCTTTTGCAGTATGTGCTATGAATAATCATACATCTGTTGATGTTGCTGTTACAAAACCATTTGACACACAAGAAAAAACTATGGAAATTAGTATTACCAATCAGAATGATTATGGTGATTTCACAAATCTTGATGCCATAGATTATGAATTCGATAATACGATTATTAATTATTATTTGAGCTTTGATATTGAATCGTATAGTACAGACCAAATATCTTGGAATACAGATGTCACTACTTGTAAGGTAGAACCTGGAAACACTGTATATTTACGATTAAAAGAAATAAAGTCACATTCTTATGAATCTGAATCTGATGCAACTAGTCCGACAGAAGAGTTTAGTTTATGTTTTAAACATAAGTTTTACCATTATGTTCTAGACTATGATGTGATTACTAATAAGAAAGATGTTTATCATGAATAATTAGGAGGAACAATACTGTGAAAGAAAGTAGAGGACAGCCAAAAAATGGCGCACTTCAATAAGCTGTCTCTTGACAGCAAATAAAACAGTATTGTTTTGTAGAGTTAAGAAGCTAGTTGCGATTCGGAAAGGATTCCT
>SVEJ01000042.1 GCA_015057435.1 Lachnospiraceae bacterium | reverse complement strand
GTAATAAATATTTGTGTCTGTTTTTAGATTTCCATGTTCCCATATCATTAGCATACAATAATTCTCAGCTTTTGGCTACCTTAACCCACCGTCTAAAGCCAGTGGGATTGCGGTAGCCTTATTTCAAGAAGTAACTATGGTTTGTTCATCTGTCTTTGGGTCATTTATCCTCCTTCCCCGCGAAAAGTATGAACAACTTCATTGTATAGGAATGGTAAAAAAAATAAGAAGAATATTTTTGTGAAATATTCTTGTTATTCTTCATCCTGTTTGTCTACCTCACTCATATATCCCGCAGTAATAATACCTGCCGGCAAAGCAACAATTGCAATTCCAAAAATTGATGATATCATTGTTATAACTCGACCAAATGTAGTAACCGGATAAATATCGCCATAACCTACTGTTGTTAATGAAACCGTAGCCCAATAAATGGCATCAAAAAAGTTATCAAATGATTCCGGTTCAACATTAAAAATAACCAATGCAGAAATCAATATGTATCCAATAGCTAATATACATACCGCAATCAAGGATTCTTTTGATCTTCTAATTACATTACCTATGATTTCAAAACTTTTCGAATAGCGCACAATCTTAAATATACGCAATACTTTCATTGCACGGATCATTCTCAATATTCTAAATGCTTTAAATCCACTATTAACGATGGTCAATGACGGCAAAATTGACAATAGGTCCACGATTGCCATAAATGAAAATGGATATTTCAAGAAAGAACTAATTCGTTTTTTTTCAAACTTATAGTCAGCAGTCATCCATCTTAATATATAATCTACAATGAAAATAAACACTGCTACTTTATCCATCATCATAAAAATAGAATTATTCTGTTTAAATGCCAGTGGGAACAAGCTAATTAGAATAATCATGATCATAAAATAGTCATATAAACTACTTAATCTGTCATCCACTTCTGATTTTTCGATAATTTCAAAAATTCGTCTTCTCATACGCATTATCTCCTTGATTAATAACCAAATATTTATATCGCTAATTATATATCACCCTACTGATTTCCACAAGAAGATTTCCGACAGCTTCGCTTCGACTCGGTGTCGTTTATATGCCTACTAAGTAGCGCGAACGTTCACCTCCCCTTCACTTCGTTTCGGGTCGGTGTTCGTCTGCCCTCTTATAACACTATCACAAACAGCGAATGCTCTTGCGGACACTTCGTGTCCACAAGCATCGTTTACACTCTACGAACGAGTGCGGTCAAACGTTCACCTCCTCTCCGCTTCGCTCCGACTCGGTGTCGTTTGCCCTCTTATAGAATAAAACAAAAAGGTGTATTGTCCTGTAAACAATCCATACACCTCCTTCTACGCTATGCGTGCGCATCCAAACTCATTCAGCTCGAATCCGCTACGCTTCTTCTCGCTGTCGTTTGTATGCCTATGCCAGATAACAAAAATCGAGAGTCGCAAGTAAACTTGCACTCTCGATTTTGTCTATCTGTCGCACGCATAGCTATTCATTCATCTTCGCCAATTTCGCAGCCTGGTCTGCCGCAATTAAGCTATCGATAATTTCATCCAAATCACCGTTCATGACCTGGTCAAGCTTGTGAAGAGTAAGCTTTATTCTGTGGTCTGTCACACGTCCCTGTGGGAAGTTATAAGTACGAATCTTCTCGGAACGGTCACCGGTACCAACCTGGCTCTTACGAAGCTCTGCTTCTGCATCGTGTGCTTTTTGTAACTCTAAGTCATAAAGCTTTGCACGAAGAACCTTAATGGCTTTATCCTTGTTCTTCAGCTGTGACTTTTCATCCTGACATGAGATAACGATACCTGTTGGAATATGAGTCAAACGAACCGCAGAGTCTGTTGTATTAACGCACTGTCCACCGTTACCGGAAGCACGGAACACATCAAATCTACAATCGTTCATATCTAACTCAAAATCTACTTCCTCAGCCTCAGGCATAATTGCCACTGTGATAGTAGATGTATGAATACGTCCACCTGACTCTGTCTCAGGTACACGCTGTACACGGTGTACACCACTTTCGTACTTCAAACGTGAAAATGCACCTTTACCGTTAATCATGAAGGAACACTCTTTGAAACCACCGATTCCATTCTCATTCACACTGATTAATTCTGTCTTCCAGCGCATCTTGTCTGCATACTTTTGGAACATACGGAATACTTCTGCAGCAAATAACGCTGACTCATCTCCGCCTGCTCCGGCACGAAGCTCAACTACTACGTTCTTGTCATCGTTAGGGTCTTTTGGAAGTAAGAGAATCTTAAGTTCCTGTTCGATACGCTCTACTGCTTCTTTGGATTCATTTAATTCCTCCTTTGCTAGTTCACGCATCTCTTCATCTTTTTCTTCCTCTAACATTGCCAAACTATCTTCAATTGCCTGCTTTGCAGCAATATACTCTTTGTACTTGTCAGCTAACGGTGCAAGATCACTTTGCTCCTTCATCAATGCTGTATATTTTGCCTGATCATTTAACACATCCGGATCACTTAACTGTTCTAACACCGACTCATAGCGTGCCAATATATCTTCTAACTTATCAAACATATCGAATTCCTCTCTTTTTACTTTATATTATTGAAAGCGATTCTCACCGCTACAAATGTCCATACACTACGCGATCAAGTCCTGCATAGTCCTTCTTCACTTGCACATCGTAAAATCCTAACTCTGTCATTTTCTGCGATACAGCGACACCTTGATTGTGGCCAATCTCGAATAACAACCATCCGCCGTCATTCAGATACTCCGGAGCTTCTTCAATAATCTGATTATAAAAATCAAGACCATCTTCACCACCATCCAACGCAAGCATCGGCTCGTGCTCCCTTACTTCCGGCATCAGTGTCTCAATCACTCTGCTTTCAATGTATGGGGGATTGCTGACAATCATATCCTGCTTTTCGTTAATACCGGATAATAAGTTGTAGCAAATCACCTTCGCTTCAATTTCATGACGCGCTATATTCTTCTTAGTAACCTCAAGTGCATCCATAGAAACATCAGACAGTGTCAAATCAATATCCTTATGATAAAGTTTTAACGAAATACCGATACATCCGGAACCACAACACAGATCCAATACCTTGAATTGCGCAAAGTCCTTTCCTTGCAAAACATCATGCAATATCTCACCGGCAGTTTCCACCAATATCTCTGTATCATTTCTTGGAATCAACACACTCTCATTCACGATAAATGTATAATCCATAAAATGTGCAACACCAAGCAAATACTGTAATGGATAATGCTTACAACGCTCATCAATCAAACGAAGATATTCAGCTTCTTTCTCAGGTGCAACCTCTTCATCTGCATTCATCAGCATAAACATATAGTTGCAACCAAGAACCTCTTCTAACAATACCTTGCGTTCATACTTCGCGTATTCATTACCGCTATTTTCTAATTTTTCTTTCCCAATATTCAGTAATTCCTGAATAGTTGCCATTTTTTATACCTCGTCAGGGTTGATTTCAATTACATCTTCAACATCATCGATTGAAGTAGCATCCTTTGCATCCGCCACTTCATCTGCAATGTCATCCTTTGCATCTTTCGTTTCTTTTGCAACTTCTTCCTCTTTGGTCGCATTTACTTTCGCAAGTTCTTTTTCAGCCGTAGCTTCTTCTACTGCCTCGTTCTCTTCTTCTTTTTCGGTTACTATTTCTGTTGTATCTTCAACTTGTTCTGTTACATCAATAACCGCTTCTTCAACAACTTCGTTCACAGCAGAAGATTCCTCAAGCATCTCAATTGCTTCTTCGATTTCTTCCTGTACTTCTTCCGATATGAATTCGTCATATGCTTCTTCATAACTTTCATTCAAACCATCTGCTTGTGCAACATCATCTATATTCTGTTCTTCATCAGCTTCATCATCGTTAATACCAATTCCTTGTGCTTCATTTACCGCATTAACATAAGGCATACCGTATAGCACTGACTCAACGGAAATAATCGCAACTTGAATCATTTCCTCCTGTGGTTCCTTTGTCGTTAATCTCTGGATCCACATGCCCGGTTTGCTTAATACATTCATAACAACATTATCTGTTCTTCCTGCCAAGCGGATAAACTCATATGAAATTCCTGCCACAGCAGGTATCAAAAGTAAACGCAACAAGAAACGCAACCACATCTGGTCCGCTGTAATAAACATAAAAATAATAATACTTACAACCATGACAATGAACAAAAAGCTTGTTCCGCAACGCTTATGATATCTCGAATGCTTTGCAACATTCTCCGGTGTCAATTCTTCTCCTGATTCATAGCAATTAATTGTCTTATGCTCTGCACCATGATACATAAACACACGCTTGATATCTTCCATCTGAGAAATCAAAGCAACATATATAATAAAGATTATAAGTCTGATAATTCCTTCAATTAAAGATAACAATAAGCGGTTATCCACCCATTTGCCGATAAACTCACCAAGTGCAGCCGGAAGCATCATAAATAAAGCAATCGCAATAATCACAGATAAAAACAACGTAATACCCATAATTACACTTTCTGCTTTTTCCTTGAATACATCTTTAATCAATCGGTCTGCTTTTGTCTCTTGCTCTTCTTCCTCATAAAATGAAGATGAATAGCTAAGCGTCTTCATACCAATCACCATAGATTCTGCAAAGTTCACTACGCCTCGAATAAATGGTACTCTTGCCCACGCATGCTTATCGCCAAATGATTGATATTGTTGTAACTTTACTTCTATCTTCTTATCAGGCTTACGGACTGCTACAGAATAGCTTTCCTTGCCTTTCATCATAACGCCTTCAATAACTGCTTGACCGCCAATGCTTCCCTTTGGTAATCTTTCTTCCATAATCTATACCTCTTATCTATATCATCACATATCTACGGGTTGTATTTCCAGATTCAACCTTTTGTGTATCATTTACAAAGATTCATAATGCACAAAGGGTTGAGACTTATTCAATCTCAACCCCATCATGTTCTTAGTTAGCCTGATTAACGCCGTATTTACGATTGAACTTATCGATACGTCCACGAGCCTGTGCAGCCTTTTGCTGACCTGTATAGAAAGAATGACACTTAGAACAGATTTCTACGTGAATCTCTTCCTTTGTAGAACCAGTTACAAACTCGTTACCACAGTTACAAACAACCTTTGCCTGATAATAATTTGGATGAATTCCTTCTCTCATCTTCTTACACCTCTCAAAATATATTGGCAGATTCCAACCCGCCTGAATTTCTATGTAACTATTCCTAAATCTCCTAGTCACACAACTTCTACATATTAACATAACGCATATGGGAATGCAAGCATTTTTATTATTTTTCTTAATAAAACGACTATTTTCTTAAAAGGGAGCGTTTTATCAATTCCAAGAACTCTTTGTTGTCTTTTGTCTTCACAAAAAGTTTTAATACTTCCGCAATCGTTTCTTCCGGTCTGTTACCCGAAATTTCTCTTGCCATCGCATCTACTGCTTCCTTTTCTAATGGTGTTAACAACAAATCATCTCTACGTGTTCCTGACTTGGCAATATCAATTGCAGGGAAAATTCTCTTTTCCTGAAGCTTTCGGTCCAAAACAAGTTCCATGTTGCCTGTTCCCTTGAATTCTTCAAATACAACATCATCCATCTTCGAACCGGTTTCTACTAGCGCAGTAGCAAGTACAGTAAGTGAACCACCTTCTCGCATATTACGTGCCGCACCGAAGAATTTCTTCGGCATATGAAGCGCTGCCGGGTCCAAACCACCTGTTAATGTTCTTCCGCTTGGCGGAACAGTCAGGTTATATGCTCTTGCAAGTCTTGTAATAGAATCTAATAAGATTACGACATCTTCTTTATGTTCAACGAGACGTTTTGCTCGTTCTAATACCATCTCTGATACACGCTTATGATGTTCCGGTAACTCATCAAATGTAGAATAGATTACTTCTACGTTCGGTCCTTCAATAGACTCTCTAATATCCGTAACCTCTTCCGGACGTTCATCAATCAACAATACAATCAGATGCATATCACGATATTGCCTACTGATACTTTTTGCAATCTGTTTCAATAATGTTGTCTTACCTGCTTTTGGCGGTGCAACAATCATACCACGCTGCCCTTTTCCGATTGGTGCCAACAAATCCATAATTCGCATAGAAACACCGTGAGAATATTCATTCTCCAACTTAATTCTCTTATCCGGAAAAATTGGTGTTAAATCTTCAAAATTCTTTCTCTTTACAGTATCTTCCACTGTATATCCGTTAACAGATCTGATATATAGCAATGCAGCAAATTTTTCTTTTTCTGTTTTTATTTTTTGATTACCTACTACGATGTCACCTGTTTTTAGATTAAAACGCTTAATCTGTGCCGGTGATACATATATATCATTCTCTCCCGGCAGATAGTTTTCGCATCGGATAAATCCATATCCTTCCGGCAAAACCTCTAATATACCATTGGCTTCTTTTCCGCTGTCTAAACTATAATCAATCACATCGGCTCTTGGTTTCGTAACCGGTGTATCCTGTTTCTTTTCTTCAGCCGGTTCACTAGCTTGTTTCTTTCTTTGTACATCAGATTCGTTTGCAACTTTTTTTTCTTCAAGTGGAGTTGCCTGCTGTTTTTCTTTAACCACTGCCTGCTTTCCCTTTACTGCGGTTAATAACTGGGCAAGCTCACTTTTTTTCATAGTACTAACGCCTTTGATTCCTAATTCCTTTGCAGCATCTTTTAATTCCTGCAAAGACATATTCTCATAATCCATATAAGTTCCTCTCTTATATCATTCCTATTCAATTCTTAATGTTGGGTATTTTAAGAAAACGTATTGATAACTATGAACGATTATAACATATTTTAACAGAATGTAAACCCTGCTCAATTGAATAACACGTCGCTTTTCTCTATGTAATTTCTTCTTTTTTCTCTACAAGCCTTGCACATCATTGTCGTAAATGATAAGATTATATGCAACGTCAATCGGCATTTGTACATGCTACAATTGCCAATTCAAAGTTGAAAACAGAAAGGATATATAATATAGATTATGAACGTATATGAACAATCTTTAAAAGCACACGAAACATGGGCAGGTAAGATTAGCACAGAGCCCAAATGCCAAGTAAAATCAAGAGAAGATTTGTCTTTGGCTTATACACCGGGCGTTGCTGAACCTTGTCGTAAGATAGCTGAGAATCCTAATGATGCATACAAGTATACCCAAAAAGGCAATACTGTTGCCGTAATTTCTGACGGAAGTGCTGTACTCGGGTTAGGAAACATTGGTGCTTTGGCTGCTATGCCGGTAATGGAAGGAAAAGTTGTTTTATTCAAATCATTTGGTAATGTAAATGCTGTTCCAATCTGTCTTGATACACAGGACACGGATGAAATCGTAGACACTGTAATTCGTATTGCTCCGGCATTTGGAGGGATCAATCTTGAAGATATCTCTGCTCCTCGCTGTTTCGAAATCGAAAAAAGATTAAATGACGCATTGGATATTCCTGTTTTTCATGATGATCAGCATGGTACTGCTATTGTTGTATTGTCCGGCATCATCAACGGACTTCGTCTAACAGGCAAGCAAAAAGAAAACTGTAAGGTTGTTGTAAATGGAGCCGGTTCTGCCGGTATTGCTATCACCAAGCTTTTACTTACATATGGATTCACGAATGTTACAATGTGTGATAAAAACGGAATTCTCCACAAAGAATACGAAGGACTTAATTGGATGCAACAAGAGATGGTTAAAGTAACCAACCTTGATAATAAAACAGGCTCATTGGCTGATGCATTGGTTGGAGCAGACATCTTTGTCGGTGTTTCCGCTCCCGGAATCGTATCTGCCGATATGGTCCGTTCCATGAATAAGGATTCTATCTTATTTGCTATGGCCAATCCAACACCCGAAATCATGCCGGACATCGCCAAAGAAGCCGGCGCACGAATTGTAGGAACCGGCCGTTCTGACTTCCCGAATCAGGTTAATAATGTTATTGCATTTCCGGGAATATTCAAAGGTGCACTTGAGGGACGCGCTTCTATTATTACCGAAGAAATGAAACTTGCAGCTGCTGAAGCTATCGCATCTCTTGTATCAGACGAAGAATTATGTGACGAGTTCATTATGCCGGAAGCTTTTGATGAAAGAGTTGCCGATGTTGTAAGTGAAGCTGTAAAGTCTCACATACACGCATAGAATGATATCTGTTTTTAATACTTAATAGGGGGCCAATATGACAAGTGAAGCACTCGTTCTATACAAATTAATGATTTTATACATGCTCGACCGCGTTGATTTTCCACTAACCGGTTCTCAGATTTCACAATTTATTTTGGACAAAGGTTATACCAATTATTTTAACTTGCAGATTGCGCAGAACGAACTAATCGAACAAGACTTTATTAAACCAACCGTCGAGAGAAATCACTCCTTATTTGAAATTACTGAACAAGGAAAAGAAGCAATTGAATTATTCGAATTCAAAATATCAGATGCAATCAAAATGGATATTCTGAATTATCTAAAGGAACAGAAAATCGAATTGCGAAATGAATCGGCAATATCATCTGACTACTACCCTTCCAACAATGAATACATCGCACAATGTAGCATTAAGGAAAAGAATCAGACTCTGTTAGAGATTAAAATCACTGTCCCGACACAGGAACAAGCAATCCATATCTGTGATTCATGGAGAGAGAAAAACGAAGAGATTTATCAATATCTGATTACACAAGTATGGCAGGATACATAAAAAGGAACAAGCAAACCGCTTGTTCCTTTTTTCTATTGCTGTGCATCCGCTATCACACGCTCAATATAATCCCATATTTCATCTTTACCTTGCTTAGATAATGCAGAAAACGGAAAAATCAAATCTTCTTTTCCCATTTCTAATTTTGTACGAATGATTTTGAGATTCTTTTGCAACTGAGAACGCTTAATCTTATCTGCTTTCGTTGCAATAATAACAGGTTGAAAACCACTGTGTACAACCCAATCATACATCATCTTATCATTTGCCGATGGCTCATGCCGAATATCCACCAACAAAAACACAAGCTTTAGCTGCTTAGATGTATTAAGATATCTTTCAATCATCTTCCCCCATTTTTCTCTTTCAGATGCAGATACCTTTGCATATCCATATCCCGGCAAATCAACAAAATAAAAATCATCATTGATTTTATAGAAATTAATAGTCTGTGTCTTACCTGGTTGTGAAGATGTTCTGGCCAATGCTTTTCTATTCAACAAGCCATTGATTAGAGATGATTTACCAACATTTGACTTCCCTGCAAAAGCAATTTCTACTGCCTGATTAATAGGGAGTTTACTTGTAACACCACACACGGTTTCTAACTCAGCATTTTTGATTACCACATCATTCACCTCTTTCTAATTCGATTTTCCCTTGAGTACAAAGGAGCGTTTAATAATACCTTGTGCTATGACTTCATCCATAGAAGAAACATAGACAATCTCCAAACCTCCTGTAATCTCTTCCTCTAACTCTTCTATATGTTTTCGATTTCCTTCCGGTACACACACCTTTGTCATACCTGCATTTTTTGCAGCTAATAATTTCTCTTTCAAGCCGCCAATCGGAAGAACTTTACCTTTCAGAGTAATTTCTCCTGTCATTGCCAATTTTCCAAGCACCGGTCTGTTCATCAACGCAGAATACATAGCAAGCGCCATCGTGATACCTGCAGATGGTCCGTCTTTTGGTGTAGCACCCTCCGGAACATGAACATGAATCTGATGCTTCTCAAAATATTCTTCCGGTAATTTCTTCACATCAGGTAATGTACGAACAAATGAAAGTGCAATCTGTGCAGATTCCTTCATGACATCCCCAAGATTACCGGTAAGCGTCAATCCACCTTTTCCATCTAGGATATTCACTTCTACCTTCAGTGTATCGCCTCCGACTTTTGTCCAGGCAAGACCGGTTACAACGCCAACCCTGTCCTCAAAATCAGCCTCATCCACACGATATTTTTCAACACCTAATAACTCCGGTAACTTCTTAGGTGTTACACGAAGTGATGCATATTCCTTTGTTAAAATTCCTCTGGCCGCTTTTTGCATCAATCGTTCTATTGTCTGTTCTAATTTACGAACACCGGCCTCTTTTGTATAGTGGCGAATAATTGTAAGAAGTGCTTCATCTGTAATCTTGAATTGTTTTGCAAGCAATCCATTCTTTTTTAATTGCTTTTTTACAAGATATAATTTGGCAATATGAAGCTTCTCATTCTCGGTATAACTGTTAACTTCTATAATTTCCATTCTGTCTCTAAGCGGATCAGGAATTGCACTTGCATCATTCGCTGTCGCAACGAACAACACTTCACTAAGGTCAACAGGAACCTCAAAATATCTGTCAACAAACTTTGTATTCTGCTCACCATCTAATACTTCTAATAATGCAGAAGAAACATCACCCTTGTGGTCACTGCTTGTCTTATCAACTTCATCTAACAAAATGAGCGGATTATGAACCTTCGTACCTGTGATGGCCTGCATAATTCTTCCGGGCATTGCACCAATATATGTCTTTCGATGTCCGCGAATCTCGGCCTCGTCACGAACACCCCCTAATGCAATTCTTGCATATTCCTTATTCAGCGCTCGCGCGATTGACATCGCAATTGAGGTTTTTCCGGTTCCCGGAGGACCGACAAGACAAAGAATCGGTGCATCTTTTCGATTACTCAATATGCGTACCGCAAGATAATCGATAATGCGCTCTTTAATCTTCTCTAAGCCATAATGATCTTTTTCCAAAATATCAATTGCAGTATTCAAATCATAATTATCTTCATTCTCTTCATTCCATGGATACTCCAACAATGTTTCGATATAATTACGTAATACTGCACTTTCCGAAGATGAATAAGAAAGACTTCGAAATCTCTTAATTTCTTTTTCTAACTTCTCTCTTACTTCCTGTGGTGGGTTCACCTTGTCCAATGTGTTCGTGTAATGTGTACCTTCATCCTCAACATTTTCCTCACCCAACTCTTGTTTTATCAGTTTCATCTGCTCACGTAACACATATTCCTTCTGATTCTGATTCACACAATCCTTGAGTTTTTCCGCAATTTCATCACGAATCTTTACAATATCTAATTCGTTAATCAATGTCGAAATCAATAAATCTACTCTTTTTTCCAAATCAAGCTCTTCTAAAATAGATTGCTTTGCTGAAAATGGTAACATAATCGCCTCTGTCGACATATCAACCAAAGAAGAAAGATCTCTCATTTTTTTGACAGATGCAACTACGACATCATTTCCCATATGATTTCTGACGCATTTTGTCAACAAATCTTTTATAATACGTTTTCTTGCCGTCTTATCAGTTGCTGATAATGTATCAATATCTTCGCACAACTCTACATTCGCGCATGGATAATGGTTGCCTTTAATTACTTGCATAAGCTTTCCACGCTTTTCACCTGCAAGCAGAATGCGAACCTGACCTTTCGGTAATTTTAATATCTGACGAACAGTTGCCAATGTACCGACATGATATAACTGATCTTGCTTTACTTCATCGTTTTTTGTAACGCATTTCGCAGTCACAACAAAAATCGGTCTATTGCTCTGTAACGCAGCATTCACTGCCTTAATTGAAATTTCTTTTTGTATATCAAAATGAACAGTAGTACCCGGCATCAATACCATGTCACGAAGCACCAATAACGGATATATACGTCCTGTATCATTTTCTTGTGCCATATTCATTCCTCATTTCTAATCTTAGTGCATTGTATAATTACGAATGCTATATAACAAATGGAACTTGTAAGTATACAAGTTCCATTCTTAATGTAATGTTCAATTCATAATAAATGGAAAATGCTTACGCGATTTCACCACTATTCTTCTTTGGATGACGTTTCACAAAAGACTTGCGTGGTCTTGGAGAATCCGAATACACAATCTCCGGTTCACCGGTACCCTCTACTGTCTCCTTCGTGATTACACACTTAGAAATTTCTTCATTTGATGGGATTTCATACATCAAATCATTGACAGACTTTTCAATAATAGAGCGAAGTCCTCTCGCACCGGTCTTACGTTCCATTGTCTCTTTTGCAATCGCACGTAATGCTTCCTCTTCAAACTCTAATTCCACACCGTCTAATTCAAACAATTTCTTATACTGCTTACAAATTGCACTCTTTGGCTCTGTTAAGATACGCATTAATGCATCTTCATCTAACAAATCCAAAGTAACAGTAACAGGTACACGACCTATAAATTCCGGAATTAAACCGTATTTTACATAGTCTGCAGGAGATACTTGTTTTAATAACTCTCCGATATTCTTATCATTCTTCTCTGCTAATTCAGCACCAAATCCAATCGACTTCTTACCGATTCGATTCTCGATAATCTTTTCCATACCATCAAATGCACCACCACAGATAAACAAAATGTTCGTGGTATCAATTTGAATAAATTCCTGATGCGGATGCTTTCTTCCACCTTGCGGAGGAACCGATGCAACCGTTCCCTCAATAATCTTAAGGAGTGCTTGCTGAACACCTTCACCCGACACATCTCTGGTAATAGAAACGTTCTCTGATTTCTTCGTAATCTTATCTATCTCATCGATATAGATAATACCATGTTCGGCTCTTTCAACATCATAATCAGCAGCCTGAATAATCTTTAAAAGAATATTCTCAACATCCTCACCCACATAACCTGCTTCTGTAAGTGCTGTTGCATCTGCAATTGCAAACGGAACATTTAACAGCTTTGCAAGCGTCTGTGCAAGGTATGTTTTACCGGAACCCGTTGGTCCAACCATGATAATATTACTTTTTTGCAATTCTACATCAAAATCTTTGTCTGCAAGAATTCTCTTATAATGATTATACACAGCTACAGAAAGAACTTTTTTTGCATCTTCCTGACCAATTACATACTGATCCAAAAACTCTTTAATTTCCTTCGGTTTTAATAGATTAATATCCGATGATTCTTCATAATCCTCTAATTCATCCTCAATTATCTCCGAACAAACCTCAATACACTCATCACAAATATATACATTCTGTCCAGCAATCAACTTTCTAACCTGATCCTGTGTCTTATTACAAAATGAACAACGTAAAGGTTTTCTATCTTCACCACGACCTGCCATTGCTACACCTCATTTTCTTATCTCTTAATGTTTTATTATCATTTGTTGATTACTACATGATTATTTTAATGCGTCTCGATTCTCGATTACAACATCAATCAAACCATATTCTTTTGCTGCGGCTGCACTCAACCAATTATCACGATCTGTATCTTTTTCGATAATATCAATTGGCTTGCCTGTCTTCTCAGCCAAAATTGCATTCAACTTCTGCTTTGTATTCAAGATATGTCTGGTTGTAATCTCCATATCACTTGCCTGACTACCACCCGGCATACCGCCCATAGGCTGATGAATCATAATCTCAGCATTTGGTAACGCCATACGCTTACCAGGTGCACCACCTGCAAGTAAAAACGCTCCCATACTAGCTGCCATACCAACACAGATTGTTGATACATCACACTTAATATAATTCATTGTATCATAGATACCAAATCCAGCTGACACCGAACCGCCCGGACTATTAATATACATATGAATATCCTTTGTAGGATCTTCTGATTCCAAGAATAAAAGCTGTGCGATTACAAGACTTGCAGTCACATCATTCACTTCTTCTCCTAAGAAAATAATACGCTCTTTCAACAATCTTGAATAAATATCATAAGATCGTTCGCCACGACTTGTCTGTTCAATGACATAAGGTACTAAACTCATATCTCATCCTCCTAAATATCTAATATGAAAGATAGGGCTGTCTATCTGACAGCCCTCATATGTTCAATTATTTCTCAACTGCTGCCTCTACCACAAGGTCAACTGCCTTCTGTACTGCAATATCTTTCTTGATTGCATCCTTCTCAGAATCGCCTACTAAGCCTGTCAACTGCTCAACATCCATCTGATACATCTCTGCCATCTTCTTCAACTCTTCGTCTAACTCTTCGTCAGAAACCTGAATATCCTCTGCCTTTGCAATCGCTTCTAATACAAGACGAGACTTAATTCTTCTCTCTGCTTCAGGAGTAGCTGTCTCCATGAATTTCTCTTTTGTCATGCCTGTAAACTGGAAGTACTGCTCAATTGAAAGTCCCTGATAGCTAATCTGCTGTGCAAACTCGTTCATCATCTGTTCTTTTGTTGTCTCTACCATTGGCTCAGGAATATCCATTGTTGCATTCTCGATAATCTTATCAATTACAAGACCTTCTTTTGTATTCTTAGCAGCTTTTTCCTTCTTCACCTTAAGTGTAGCCTTAATATCTTCCTTATATTCATCTAATGTTTCAAACTCAGAAACCTCAGATGCAAACTCATCATCTAACTCAGGAAGCTCTGTCTCTTTGATTCCATTCAACTTACACTTAAATACTGCCGGCTTTCCTGCAAGATCTTCAGCCTGGTAATTCTCAGGGAATGTTACATTCACATCAAACTCTTCTCCGATATTCTTACCAACAATCTGATCTTCAAATGTATCAATAAATGAGTGAGAACCAAGTGTTAACTGATAATTCTCTCCCTTTCCGCCTTCGAAAGGAACACCATCAATAAATCCTTCAAAATCTAATGTTACTTCGTCATCCATCTTAGCTGCTCTGTCTTCTACAGGAATGTTACGAGCATTCTGCTTTTGAACGTTAAGAAGTTCTGCCTGTACATCTTCATCAGTCACTTCTACATCTACCTTCTCAACTTCAACACCCTTATAGTCACCTAATGTAACTTCCGGCTTAACTGCTACTGTTGCAGTATAGATAAAGTCTTTTCCTTTTTCCATCTGAACAACATCTACTTCCGGACGAGAAACAACATCTAAACCGCACTCATCCAAAGCACCCGGATACGAATTCTCCATACAAATGTTAGCAGCATCCTCATAAAACATCTCCGGTCCGTAAACCTTCTCAATGTATGCCTGAGGTACTTTACCCTTACGGAAACCAGGGATAGAAATCTTATTCTTTTGCTTGTTATAAGAATCCTTCATTGCCTCCGTAAACTCAGCTGCAGGCACTGTAATTGTAAGCTTTGCCATATTCTTTTCTAAATTTTCCACTGTTAAACTCATCTTTAACAATTCCTCCTTAAATATATGTCCTTTATTCTTTTGCATTTTTATCTTTTGCACACGGCAAATTACGGCTCGAACCGCACAAATCAATCAATTATACCACGCGTAACCCTTGCATGTCTAGTGCTTTTTGATTTTTATAATATCAAAGCACATAACAAAAAGAAAGGCCATCATTCACCTTCTTTTCAAAAAGTAAATGACGACCTTCCCCGGATACATAAGAACTATATATCCTTATTCGTTGTTAATCACTTAGATGATTACTTACCAGCCATCTGGTTCATCTGAGCTTCTACCAACTTCTTAGTCATCTGACCACCAACAGAACCATTCTCTCTTGAAGTCAAGTCACCATTGTAACCGTTCTTTAAGTTAACTCCTACTTCTGATGCACACTCCATCTTAAATCTGTTCATTGCTTCTGATTTCTTGCTTGAATTGTTAGACATAACAGTTCCCTCCAAATAATATTTTATTAAGACAATCGCTTGTCTTGTTTATATTATTTGCAGGGAACGTTTTTTTATTAAGGTAAATATTTACTTTTTCTTAAATTTCAGACTTTGCTTTTTTTCGAAGAAGAACCAAAGCAGCTGAAGCCGTTAACATCAAGCCAAACATGAATGCTACCGGAGAACCATCACCTGTCTTTGCAGAACCAGAACTCTTCAATGAACCAACCGATGAACCTTTGCCGTCAGAATCTTTTTTATCTTCTTTCTCATTCTTATTCGGTTTCTTATTCGGCTGCTCATCTTCGTCATCTTCGTCAATATCTTCCGTTGCAGGTTCACGATCCGGATACTGAATTGATCCGTCATCTGACGGATCCATCGTACCGTCTTTGATTTCTTCTGTTGTAGCTTCTTGCTTTAACGGATCATACAATAATGCAAATGTTGAAAAACTATTGGCTTCAAATGTATAAGTGGCAGGATTCGTATCATAGTCCGGATCATACACACGTGCTACATATGATGGATTATCAACAGAACCCTTGTTATGAATACCAACAACCACTTTACCATTCTGTTTCATCAAAAAGGCTGTTAACGGAATCGTCACAGAAACATTCGCACCGTTACCTAAAGTATGGACTGATGTTCTTGTCTCTACACCATCTTCATCTGTTACAATCTTAACCAAAGATAAGTCAATATATGCACCAACTAATTTGCCATTGACACTGCGTACGGCATACATTGCCTCTTTTTCATCCGCACTTACTTCTTCCACATATCTTACTGTCGCATACAACTTAAATTCTACACAACCAAGTCCTGATTCAACCAGTGCCTTGTCTTCATCTGTGAAGTTCACAGAATCATTAAAGATATTATTAAAGTCGGCTGAAATATGAGGTGTATCATCTGTAGTAATCTCTACCGATGTACTTAATCCGGATAACACCAAATCAATGTGATTCGTATCAGGTGAAAGCAATGTACCATCCTTAATTGTAACTTTGACAGTCTGTGTATAATTACCATCTTTTGCCACCAAATTGTAATTGCCGTCTGCTACATTTTCAAATGTAAAGCTTTCATCTTTTGGTGTGTCTTTGATTGTATCAACTACAGTCGCATCCACACACACATCACCATCAAACAAACCAACAGTGATTGTACCTTCTTTTCCGGTATCTGCATATCTTGCAGTACCTGTAATTGTAATACCTGCAGCATCTTTTGCAGGTGTCTTGAACTGTCCTGTACCGGTCAATTCTTCGCCTTGTGCAGATGTAGCTACAACCATAAATACATAATTCGTATCCGGTTCTAAATCAGTCAACTTCGTAGAGACTGTCAAATTACCCATCTCATCAAATTCATCTGTTGTAACTGCCTGCTTGTAATCCTTAATATCATCACCGAACTTACCGTATGCAATCGTTGCTTTTGAAACATCAAATGTTCCCTTCTTAACAAATGCACTGATAAATGCTTCATTATAACTTAAATCCTGTACCTCATGTACACGAAGACTCATTGGTCTAAATGCAAGTTCTTCAGCTACATTACCCGCATTATCACTTGCGATAATAGAATAATCACCAACTGTTGTCACTTCAAAAGTTCCAATATATCCTGTCTCGTCTTCATTCGGCTCCAAAGACTTTAATGCAACTTCTCTTGTACCATTCATAACCTTGATGTTCTCAGCGTTCACACCACTTGTTTCATCAGTTACTTCAAATGTCACTGTTAAAGTCTTTCCTTTGCTCTTGAAGCTTGGTTCACTGATTACAGGTTTCTCTGTATCAATCTTGATTATAAATTCATGACCGTGTGTTTCTTCTGCTTCATCACACAAGACTCCGGTTGCACTCTGACTCCATACACTTAACGTATAGATACCTTCTTCATCAATCAAAGGATTCAATACACTCAATGTGATCTCTTCTGTCTCAGAATCTTTATCGATTACTGTAATATTTCTTGCATCCTCACCGTCTAACCAAAGCTTATACTTCGTATCAACAGGTGTATCATCATTCTCAGTTTTGGTAATATTTGTAATCAATGCCTTCGCATCTTTTACTGTAATCCAGCCATTTTCGTTCGCCTCCGGTGTAAATGTAACACTCGGACAAGGCGGAACTTCACTGGAAACTTTATCTAATACGATTGTTTCCGTAAAGACATTACCTGCATTATCTGAAACTTCAATTGTGTAACTACCTTTTTGTGTTGTCTGGATATAACAATAAGATGTTGTATATCCGTCTTCGTTCTTTTCAACCTTATCAACCTTATGCTGAATCATCTCTCCGGTCGTTAAATCTTTTACATTAATATACTTAATACCACTTAATTCATCATAAGCATTGAACTCTAATTTTACTTCTTTTTGATATGAATCATAACCATCATTGATTGTAACAACCGGCTGTACATCATCAATCTTGAATGTAATCGGTGTCGTTGTCAATGAATCATTGCCCGCTTTATCAGTAACATATGCAGAAACTGTAAAGACTCCGTCTTCTTGTGCAACAAAAGATGTTGCGTTGATAGGAAGCGTATCACTTACCTGTAGCTTGTCACCAGTCATATTCTTAACATACTCTTTACCATTCACAATCCAGGTAATACTTGTAATCGGAGATGTATTATCTGTAGCAGATAAGTATGCTTTTACTTTTCCATAGTATGTATCCTGATCTTCACCGGTAATCGTGATTCCGTCTGTCGAACTTGAACCACCGGCTTTGATAATTACATCTATACTTGGTGCTGTCTGCTCAACAATCCACTCATCTCCTGCCTGGCACAGATTCAACAACTCAGATGTGTTCTCAGCAGCATCCTTGGCATAGAACTGAATTCCACCCTTTTGATCCATCAACTCTCTAACAGGAATTGTAAATGTAAATACTGCTATTCCGTCATTACGTGTAACAAATGAAACTTCCTGTCCTGCTGCGTCTGATGCATCTGTCAAATTACCCGACAATGAATACACTAACTTATTCGCACCTGAACCGGTATCTTTGTATGATACTCTAAATGTAATTGACTTATTATAGTAATGACCTAAGCTTACCTGACCGCCTGCAGATGGGAAGAATAGACCATCTCCTGTGTCAACACCATTCTCAATTACCTCACAGCTTATGAATTCCGGCTTTGTCAAATCGACTTTGACAGGGAATGTCGTAAATGCCGAATACGCACCTGTAAGTGAATCATATAATTGGAATGTAATCTTCTCACCGGCTGTATTCTCTTCTGTTAAGATAATCTCGTCAGTCTCACTACCTGCTGCACCACGAATCTGATTATAACCACTATCCGCTTTCGGAATAATCTTAGAACCTTCTCCGTACCATCCGGATTCAGTCTTGCCGATTGCATCAAACAATGAATCTGCAGATTCCAAACGAACTTTAAATGTGCCTAGATCACTATAGTTGAAATTAAACTTATAATTGGAATCAGCCGTATCTGCCGGCACCACACGATAAGTGTCATCTCTTGAGGTTGTCATACCCGAATCGTCACGTTCCGGATCTGTTGTCAAAGTAATCAATTCATTCAAGCGATTCTTATCAGCTGTAATCAATCCTTTGTTCGCATCATCCGTTGCAATCTCTTCTGCTAAGAACTGTGGATTCACCTCGCCGGCTCTTACATAACTTCTGCCATTGGCCAAAACTGCAGATGTACGAACATTTACTTCTCTTTGCTTAATTGTACCTTGTACTTCAAAATCACCATTGGCATTGACATTAATCTTATAATTCTTAACATCATCACCATTTAACCAATTGCTATCAGGACGTGTAAGGAAAACTGTTCTTTGTCCTGCATTAGCACTATCAAATCTACTAGAACTGATTACAACTGTAACACCATCCACATTCGTTGGTATTGAGCCTTTGTAGTCACAATCAGTCGTTCCGTCATATACCTTGGTAAGTTCTGCAAGTTCAGATGTATCAAGTTCCAAATTGCGAGGATTAATCACGATTGTTAATTCCTGCTTTGTTGTCTTCTTGTCATCTTCTGTTACAGCAGAATCAGTAATATTGATCTCAACTTTTAATGTTGCCACTTCTTGTGGACCATCTGCGCCGGTCACTACTGTTACAGCTTTTGATCCTGCACTAATATCCAATCCGTAATCCGCAGGATTAACTTCCGCTCCGCTAGCGTCTGTTATCTTACCAATCGCAAACTGGAATGTATCACTACTCTTGCCGTTATTCTTATAAACTGCCGATATAACAACCGGTTCTGTCTGTGGTTTCTTATATTCATACGATACCTGATTCTTCAGTAATTCAACACCCGCGTATTCATAATATGGTTTTAATACTGCAGGTGAACCATTCTTAGCACATGAATAAGCATATGATTGTAAAGCTGACTTGCTGGCAACAAAGATAGAACCTGCTTCTTCTTTCGTAATTCGAATCGTTCCGCCATTCGTTTCCCATCCCGCAAACACATAACCATCCTTAGGTGCTACCGTAACATTCTTATCCGAATAGATAAGATCTGAGCTTTCTTGACCGTCATATGTTACAGTCTGTGTAACCAATCCATCTGCGGTTTCATACTGAATATCATAATCCTCTGCTTCCCATGCAAGTGCAACATTCTGGATATAACTTTTTCCTGCCAATGTCACAACAAGATCTTCGCCATTTACAACACCGGATACACCATTGCTACTAGCCGATGCATCAATTCCAACAATCTTATAACCTGCTCGCTGTGGTTTTACGATTGTAAATGTTCCGGAATTCCCATTCGTCGGTACAGCATACACACCTGTAGCATTCGGGTCCTGTGACGCTCCGGAAACTGTATATGATACCGTTCCCGGCGAAGTAATTGAAACCTTATAATTCGATATAATTTCTTTCGCATATAACCAGATTGTTCCTGCTTCTGATAACGACAACTTGTCAGCAAGCACAGAATCCACTTTTACGGAATAGTCCTTCGTTGTATACCAACCTTCATATTGAAGATAATTACCGTCATTATGGTTTGCCGCTAATTTCTTATTAGCATCTGCTTCCCATGACGCACTTTCTATCTTATATGTATTCTCACCATCATTCTTAACCGCTTTTGTACGGTGAACCTCCGGCGAACTATCATGTTTGTTCGCAACAAAGATAACATCAACCTTTACTTCTTCTCCTTCTGCTTTCTCAGGATCTTTCACTTCTTCGTCTTCGTAAGCCGGCGTTTCTTGTGTTGTATCTTCCTGCTGTGTTGTATCATCCACATACACCGATGCTTCTGTTGAAGCATCTTCTGTTGTTTCACCATCTGCTACAACTTCTGTTGTAATCTCAACTGTTGTGGACTCATCTGTTGCTGTATCGTCATTGTTTGTCTGTGTTGTTCCTACAACATCAACCGGTCCATCCTGCGTATCAGCCTCTGTCGCAACTTCAGTATTATTCTCTGTCTCCACAAGATCATCTTCTTTCACATCAGAATCATCTTGTGACTCAACCAAATCATCACTTTGTTCTTGTAATTCTTTTTGTTCTTGCATTGTCTCTTCTGTGTCAACAAGAGCTGTTGCCGATGAGGTTAAGAAATAAGATTGGGATACTAACATAACTAAAACCATCACAATTGCAACGACACGTTTGCCGGCACCTGTACTCCACGAAAAGAAATAATGGAACACACTAATAACCGCTACCAATGCCAGTACCGGATAAGTAAGTATCTTATGTTTCTTTGCTACCTTTAATAGTTTTTCAATTAATCTGTTCTTCACGTTCATCCCAATCACCTCATACGTAAAATATCTATATTTTAATTATATCGTCATGTTTCGTCGTGCAATAAATATATCCGAGAAAACATTTTTCGACAAATGGACACACTTACACACACTATTTGACGTTAGTATATCATATCTATTGCTAAATGAAAAGCAATTTTCACAATTTCTATTAATATATAAATAACAAAATACAAGATATTGGGTTTTTACTATTTTTTACCATTTCTTTGTCGAAAAGATTTTGATTGGGATTTACCTTGACCAAACCTGTTGTAAGTGCTAGTATAGTTTGTGGATTATTATAATAAGGAAACGATATGTTTCCTACAACCAAAATATATTATGAATGAGGTGTACAGACATGACAAAAACTTTTGACGATTTACTTGCGAAAGTTGCTGCTTGCAGCACAAAGAAGGTTGCTGTTGCTGTTGCTCAGGACGATGCCGTTTTAGAAGCAGTTGCAGAAGCAAAAAAAAGAGGAATTGCCGAGGCAATTTTAGTTGGTGACAAGGACAAGATTAAGACCGTTGCAGATTCTATGAACATGAGCATTGATGATTATGAAATTATTGATGTCAAAGATGATTATGAAGCTGCTTTAACTGCAGTAAAGTTAGTACATGACGGTAAGGCTGACATGTACATGAAGGGCTTGATTGACACAAAGTCATTCTTAAAGAGTGTATTAGATAAGGAAGTTGGTCTTCGTACAGAGAAGACATTATCTCATGTATGTATTTTTGATATTGAAGGACATGACGGTTTGTTATTCCTTAGTGATGTTGCATTTATTCCATATCCTGATTTGGAAACCAAGGCTAATATCATTCGCAACACAGTTGAGATTGCACATGCTTGCGGAATTGAGTGCCCTAAGGTTGCACCACTTGCTGCCGTTGAAGTAGTTAATCCTAAGATGCCTGTTACAGTTGAGGCTGCTGAACTTGCAAAGATGAATGAAGAAGGTCAGATCACAGGATGTATCGTTGACGGACCACTTTCATACGATCTTGCTATCGATCCTGAAGCCGCAAGACACAAAGGTGCTACAGATCGTAAGATTGTTGGCGATGCTGACATCTTATTATTCCCGGATATTCATTCAGGTAATATTACATACAAAGCACTTGTACACAACGCAAACGTTGTTAACGGTAACATTTTAACAGGTACAAAAGCTCCTGTTATCTTGACATCTCGTTCTGACGATTTCGAAACAAAGGTAAATTCTATCGCTGTTGGTGCTGTTGTTGCTGAAGCAATGAACAAGTAAGGAGGAATTAAGAATGGCTTACACAATATTAATTATCAATCCGGGTTCTACATCTACCAAGATTGGTGTATATGAAGATGAGAACCAGATTTTCGAAGAAACATTAAGACATCCGACAGAGGAGATTGCAAAATACGCTTCTATCATTGATCAGAAGGATTTCCGTAAAGATGTTATCTTAGCTGTATTAAAAGAAAAGAATTTCGACATTAAGACATTAGACGTTGTTGTTGGTCGTGGTGGTTTATTAAAGCCAATCCCGGGCGGAACATATGCTGTAACTGAAGATTTATTAAATGATCTTAAGATTGGCAAACAGGGACAACACGCTTCTAACCTTGGTGGTATCTTAGCAAAAGAAATCGGTGATGAAGTTGGGGTTCCGGCTTACATCGTTGACCCGGTTGTTGTTGACGAATTAGAGCCGGTTGCAAGATATTCCGGTATGCCTGAACTTCCAAGAAGAAGTATCTTCCATGCACTTAACCAAAAGGCTGTTGCTAAGCGTTATGCAAAAGAAATCGGCAAGTCTTATGATGAGCTTAACTTAATCGTAATCCACATGGGTGGTGGTGTATCAGTTGGTGCTCACAAGTGTGGTAAGATTGTCGATGTTAACAATATCCTTGACGGCGAAGGAGCATTTTCTCCAGAACGTGCTGGTACAGTTCCAGTTGGTGATTTGATTAAGCTTTGCTATTCAGGCAAATATACAGAAAAAGAGATTTATAAGAAGATTTGTGGTAACGGCGGATTCAATGGTTACCTCGGAACCAACGATATGCGCGATGTAAAGAAGCTTGCTTTGGAAGATGGCGACGAAAAGGCAATGGGCGTATACGAAGCATTCCACTATCAACTTGCTAAGGATGCCGGTGCAATGGCTGCAGTACTTGGCGGTAAAGTTGACCAGATTATCTGCACAGGTGGTATCGCATACAATGCTGAGACAATCGAAAGATTAAAAGGTATGCTTGGATTTATTGCACCATTTACTGTATATCCTGGTGAGGATGAGTTACTTGCACTTGCACAAGGTGCTATCCGCGTGTTAAATGGTGAAGAACAGGCGATGGAATATTAATTAAATTCCAATTTATCTAACTAACTCTCTGAAAACCCTTGATTTTACTGGATTTTTCAGCAGTTTCATACTCATATTTAATGTATTTTCCCTTGTTTTTGCCCTTATGAGCGAAAACAAGGGAAAGT
>SVEJ01000041.1 GCA_015057435.1 Lachnospiraceae bacterium | reverse complement strand
TCGTTCATACTTCCAAAGCAACTGATATATTTGCGACAAATGCTGGACTCCATATAGGTTCACTGCTGCCTTTGTATAAGCATATATCAGGTCTGAATACTGTTTTCTGCTCTGATATACCGGATCCGCACATAACTTTTCATAAGCCTCAGTAGCACCAAGCTCCGCACAAAAATCTGCCAAATCAAACTCCGGCATCGCACGAAGTGAAAGGCACATTCCTTCAAACAGCGTCGGACTGGTCAATGCTTTCGCCATGATTTCCCGTATCTCAGACACTTTCAGTGCTGCTGCACCTTCTTTTCTTATTTCCTTCTGTTCAATCTCGTCCAGTTGATCATATAATGTACGTTCCTCTTCCGTTAAGATCGAACCAATATCAAAGTCGAGTTTTTGACCGCTACTCTGCAGACTTTCATCAATCAACGCTGCAATATCTTCTCCGTCTTCTTTCTTTGTCAGCAAAAAATCTGAGTTTTGAACAATTGCTTTTCTTACAACAGAGAATAGTACCTGTAAACTTTCTTTTCCATAACTCTTTAAGTATTCTACTATTTTATCTTCTGTCATTCGCCACTCCCTCTTTCCTGCCGCGGAAACACTCTTAGTATTCCCATGCTCTTCCCTCTCCAACACTCCCGCAATTCTATTACACACGGCACCAACATCCGTTAACAATTTCGTCATGGTATCCGGTACCCTAGTTCCTAAATTTAGCACCGTGCCAAGATGCTATTCGCAATGTTGTTACTGACAACATTTTCTCCCTTAATTGACCATTCAGTCTTAGTATGATATTATTTATTTAGAAACAAGCGCTTTATGTTATTTAAAACAACACAGCTAACAAGGAGTATATTATGAAAAAGATATCTCTTGCTTTACTTTCTCAGATCATTGTAACACGCCGTAAGACCTTTCGTATGACACAGGCACAGTTAGCTGCTGCCAGCGGCATGAACCGCTCCATGCTCAGCAAACTTGAGACGCAAGAATACACCCCTTCCATAGACCAACTCCAGGCACTTGCAGAAATTCTGGAATTTGATCCAACAGAAGTCTTCATAGAACCACAAATTATATCATCAGAAAATGTGACGCCTTCCATGATACCAACAAACCCGCACTACCGCATTGCAGTTGCAGGTACAGGTTATGTAGGTCTATCCCTCGCTGTCCTGCTCGCACAACACAACCATGTCACTGCAGTAGATATCATTCCGGAAAAAATCGAAAAGCTGAACCACTATATCAGTCCAATTCAAGATGACTACATAGAACAATATCTTACCGAAGCAAAAAACGGTTCTCGCAAACTCAATCTCACCGCAACTACAGACGCAGCCATTGCTTATAGAAATGCAGATTACATTATCGTTGCTGCTCCAACAAACTATGATCCCAAGCAAAACTTTTTTGATTGTAGCGCTGTTGAAACTGTTATTCGACTCATCCTCGAGGTTACTGCGGACTGTATTAACAAACCAACTATTGTTATCAAGTCTACTATTCCTGTCGGATACACAGAGCATGTGCGCAAATTATTCCACGCAGATAACATCATTTTCAGTCCTGAATTTCTTCGTGAATCAAAAGCACTCTACGACAACCTCTATCCAAGCAGAATCATTGTTGGTATGGACGAAGGCACAAAAAAAGCAGCGCATACATTCGCTGCCCTTCTTCAGCAAGGTGCTATTAAACAACCTGTAGACACTCTCTTTATGGGATATACTGAAGCAGAAGCCACCAAACTCTTTGCCAACACATACCTTGCACTCCGTGTGTCGTACTTCAACGAACTTGATACTTATGCTGAAGTAAAGGGTCTCAACACCGCCTCTATCATCAAGGGGGTCTGTCTCGATCCCCGTATTGGTGACTACTATAATAATCCATCCTTCGGCTACGGCGGCTATTGTCTCCCTAAAGATACAAAACAGCTCCTTGCAAACTATCAGAATGTTCCGGAAACCCTGATTCACGCTATCGTAGAGAGTAACCGCACACGTAAGGATTTCATCGCTGACCGTGTATTACAAATGGCAGAATACTATAATTACAGCGATGCTAATAGCTATGATCAAAGTAAGGAAAAGAGGGTTACTATTGGTGTCTATCGCCTTACTATGAAAAGCAACTCTGATAACTTCCGTCAATCCTCTATTCAAGGTGTGATGAAGCGCATAAAAGCAAAAGGCGCTACCATTGTCATTTACGAACCAACCCTTGAAAACGGAAGCACTTTCTTTGGCTCTCTTGTAGTCAATGACCTTGAACAATTTAAAAAAATGTGTGGGTGTATCATTGCCAACCGCTACGATAAATCACTTGATGACGTTAAAAACAAAGTTTATACGCGTGATTTGTTTACGAGGGATTAATCTTTACTCTAAAGTATATCAATAAACGCTTTATTCCTAACTTTAATATATATTAATATTGGTACGCAGTACCCTATTCATTAATGGCTGGCTTATCTCTTTAACAATAATCCCCAAGAAGAAAACAATTATAGCTATTGCGATTATCGCAATTATCGGTTGGTTAATTATCGTTAACAAAGAGAATTCACCTAATATGAAAAACTGATGTATCAAATATCCCTCATAGGATATAGAATCCAGAAATGAAACTGGGGTCATAATAATGCGAGGGATTTGTCGCCCTTTGAGAATCCCTTGCAATAACAAAAAAACTGTTATACCGAGGAAAACGTGTCCATAGTCGCACATAATATCGTACAAAGCGCTTATAGATCCCGATAACTCGAATTTCATAACATATGATATGACAATTTGAATTGAAATCAAGCACGCTGCACCAGAATAAATCAAACCTTTATAGACCTCAGAATTAATTCTTTGAGTAATTTCATTTTTGCCTAAAACATGACCAAGATAAAAGCAGGCAATCCATGCCGCATTGAAGTATGGCACAAACAATCTAATCACGATACTCAGAATAACAAACACGGCAATACAATATAATAACGAATAGCTCCTCCTAAATATATGGTTGTTTAATCTATCAAACAACGGTGTCAAGAAGTAGCAAAATAAAATCGTCGGAACAAACCACAAATGTTCGCCTCCACTTAAAGTGCCATAACAAAGTAACGCCTTCACAACACGGACAAAAGATATCTCATTTTTTACAAACAAAAGCTGTACGATAATTACTGGGATTATGACAATGTAGTACGGAACAAGTATTTTAATATATTGTTTTCTATAAAATGACAATTCGTTGTCTATTATTTTCCGTCCGTACAAATAACCGGAAAGGCAAAGGAACATCTGCACGCCGACATTAAACCACCAAGCCAATTCACAATCATACCCTTGCATAATATGGCAGGTTATAATGAATAAAAAACCTAATACACGAATAATGCTTATAGTAGCATCTCGAGAAGAGTCATATTCTCCCCCCCAAATTGTCACTTTACACCTCATCTTACATCCTCTCTTAGTTGCTTTCTAAAATATCTGCAATTCTCTTACACGCCAAGCCATCCCCATACGGATTGCTCGCCTTTGACATCGTTTCATATGCAAACTGGTCTTCTAGAAGCAGCTTGAAATTCTCATAAATAACCTGCTCATTCGTACCAACTAATTTCAGCGTTCCTGCTTTAATACCCTCGGGACGTTCCGTCGTATCACGCATAACAAGAACCGGCTTACCCAGAGACGGAGCTTCCTCTTGAATTCCGCCGCTATCTGTTAATATCATAAAACTGCGGGCAAGAAAATTGTGAAAATCCAAAACTTCAAGCGGTTCGATAATATGTATTCTATCACATCCCCTTAATTCCTCGTCAGCTGCCTGACGAACTACAGGGTTCATATGAATAGGGTAGATTGCTTTCACATCAAGATGTTCATTCATAACACGTCGGATTGCTCTAAACATATTGTGCATAGGTTCCCCGAGGTTTTCTCGGCGATGTGCTGTAATCATGATAAGACGACTATCTTTCGCCCACTCCAATTCGGGATGACAATAATCAACACGGACGGTTGTTTTCAGTGCATCAATCGCAGTGTTGCCAGTGATATAGATACTTTCCTCATCCTTGCCCTCTTTTACAAGATTTGCTTTAGAAAGTTCAGTAGGTGCAAAGTTGTACTTGGAAATGATCGACACCGCTTGACGATTGAATTCTTCCGGGTAAGGACTGTAAATATTGTATGTACGAAGTCCGGCTTCTACATGACCGATTGCAATCTGCTTGTAAAAACAAGCAAGTGCAGTAACAAACGTCGTGGATGTATCGCCGTGAACGAGAACCACATCAGGTTTTACTTCATCAAGAACAGGTCCGATTCTATTCAAGATGTTCGTTGTGATATCAAATAAAGTTTGACCTGCTTTCATAATAGAAAGATCATAATCCGGAACAACATTGAATGTATCGAGAACCATATCAAGCATCTGACGATGCTGACCTGTTACACATACTACTGTTTGGATATTTTCTCTTGTTTTCAATTCATTAACAAGAGGACACATTTTAATTGCTTCAGGGCGAGTCCCAAAGACAAGCATTACCGTTTTCATTTAAAATCCTCCAAAAACAATTCTTTTTCTTACTTCAAAATATTACGAACAACTCTTTTGATTTTATTGATTACTCTTCGGCTAAAAAAAACAAAATTATTTACAAAAAAATATTTTGCAAAAAATTTTCTAGTACTCAAACGCCTATAATCGCTCCAAAAACATTCGTAATTAGTACCTTTTTCTGACGAATGCTGAAGATTGGGTTGCATGGATGTGAACAGCTCTGTTTTGCGAAAGAACAATTTTTCGTTGATTTTATGAAATACTTCTTGTCCTTTTTTTGTATGAATCAAGAGCAAATTGACACCTTTGTCATCGTCAAATTCTGAGGCGTTTTTTTCAATTCCCCAATAATCAGCGATGGTGATGTCTGAATCTCTGTATGGCGTGGTGTATGGACATACATAGCAGGATTCGCGAAACATAACATGGTTATAAAACAATGTTGTCCACGCCGTAGTAGCTTTGGTTGTAGCATCAGAAAAAACAAAGCTTTCTTTGTGATCTTTCCAACCAAATAGTTCTTTGTTTCTAAAATTTGCGCTGATAATATCTACCTTATGGCGTCGTTCTGTTTCAGCAACATATTCTCGCCATAACTTCCGAGACGGCACACCATGACAAACAATATCCACTGTAATCAACTTGTCTTTCGCAATTTGCTTATTATTTAAGAACGACAATAATCCATGTACTTGGCAAGGTGTACCGGAAAATAAGACCACTTTACCGTTTTTTAAATGCTCAGCACATTCTGAAAAGCAGCATCCTATGTCGGACTGTACATACTTGCTTCCCTTGAAATTGTTGACTCCATCTTTAGTGTTTTCCGACTTATGAATAACTGTCTTGGGGTCGGCAAATTCCGCTCCGAACACAATGCCATTTTGATCCAATACAAAATCCGCTAGTGCCATAAAAGCTGCACCGCTTCTAGAAGTTTTTACTTCCTCCTCATCTTTATGCCTTACTGCATAACACTCACATGTCTGCACCAATTCTTCATCAGCAAAAGAATTAAAATTACATACTTTTTCACATAATCCACAGTCTACGCATTTATTCTCCGTAATCACCGGGTATAAAAAGCCTCTCTCATCTTCCACCATAGAAATCGCATTCGTTGGACAAATTTGACTACAAGCCGAACATCCCGCGCAAGTTTGTTTCGTGATCTGTATTCGATTCATATGTGCACATCACCGCTTTCTAATATATTGGAATAACATTTTAGTGCCTTTCCGATTTGCTATTATATTGCTCATTAGGCCAAGTATGCCAAACAATGCGACAAACAAAAATCCATACCAAATAAATGTACCATAATTATCAATTTGTATTGAAACACACTCTTTCAATAGTATTGCAAAACCAAACACTAAATAATTAGCAATCCAAATCTTGATTGTGTTCCAACACGAACGTCTCATCACTCGTTTGTCAGCTATATATACACACCAAATCGCTTTTATTGGAAGCGCAACAACAGTCGCAAATAAAACGCCTACAATCCCCCACAGATTAACAAAGACTATTGACAATACCAAATTCGTAAGTGCTTCGATTAGGGATACTACGGCAGTTGGCTTTGCATATCCGGCAATTCCCGTAAGATTTCCACTAGAATAACGACTCCATGAAATCAACTGCACCATACAGAATAACACAGGTAAAGAGGGATATATATATTCTATATCAGCGACCCCATTAGTATAGAGTTCAATAAATGGGATAATCAAAACATATGATACAGACATCAACACTGTCATAATACCCATAAATGTTGATGTGAAAATATCATGTAAGGTCTTATACTCTTCAATATTTTTATGAAATTTAATTCCGAGCATATAATTCAAATTATTATAGACCGCACTTAATAAAACATTTAAATTAGAAAAAACCATATAGTAAACAGAATAGACACTCGATAACTGTGTGCTTACAAAAATGGACAATATGACCATGTCGGTCGACGAAAAAAGTGTCCAAGCAATCTCTGTTAATACATATGAATTCCGGTCTTTTAAAACAATATTATTCGATGACGCTGCAAGGTTGACCCACTCGAATTTCCTTTTAAAATAAAGATTGTAAAAAAATACCTTACATATGGTAATAATAAAATATGTTGCTTGCAACAATACGATAGGAATACCCATACTCGCCAAAATAATTCTAGCCATATATCCAGCACATTTTGCAAGCAGCGTAACACCATTGTTAACATAGCCTTTACCACTAATTCCGATAATCAAAATCTTTGTCTGAACAAAATAAAAAGATAAAACCCCGGAAACACCTTCAAGCAGAACAACAGAAAAAATGGTTATTCGACTAACCTCAGATACAAATATGATTGGAGCAACAAATGACAATACAATTACGCCCAAAGCATAATACTTAGTTATATTCCTATAATACTTTTGTGCAGATGATGCAATGCTTGAAAATAAGTCATGCTTTTTTTCAGTCAAGGGCTTATATAATGCGTTTTGAGCAGCTTGTCCAATTCCGGCTTCCAACAATGCAAGATAGACAAATATTTGGCCAACAGTCCCTAATAATCCATTGACATCTGAGCCATAATTGGCAATCATAATCCTTGGCACTATGATACCTAAAATTATGACTAACAACTGTCCACCAAATCCCCAGATCACGTTTTTAATCAAATTTTTAATATTAAAATTCATACTCTTTATTCTCACATAAACCCAAAGCTGTTTTAAGATAATCAATAGATTCCTCTCTTAACTTAGAAAGCTTCAAGTCAACTGACACATAATCAATAGGTCGATTCATCATCTCCGTGACATTTTTTGCGCAATCGTACATAATTCTATCTTCCAAACCAAGCATTGATAATAATGACCGGATTCGTTCTCCTGTAATTGGATGTAGTACTGTAATAAATTTTTTGTGAAACAAAACTGAGAAAATAGTCGCATGAAATGATGATGTGACTATACACTCAGCATTATATATGCTATTCAAAAAGTCAATCGGTCCAGCATTGCTCAAATACTCCGTATTTAGTGTTGGACTTTTTATTTGATTAAATTTAACAATCAAATATTTATCTTGTCTTGCAATAGTTCTTGCGATTTTTCGCGACAATTCATTCTGTGCAACATCATAATAAACCAAACAATTATCATTTTGGATATCTTCACAATCAATCAAGTCTAACCATAATTGCTTATCCACTAATAACGTTGGGTCTAACACTGTGTAGATTTTTCGATGCAATTTTTCTTCCAAAAAAACCTGCACCTCGTGCTCCCTTACTGATAAGGCATCATATTTACTTAATGCATGTTCAAAATCAGACCAATTCTCCACAAAACGCGACAACGAACCTACACTTGCTGCATAGGAAATTACTTTAACCGGACACATAGATTCTTTTTTATAACAATACCAATAATCAGGTTTATTATCTAATATATCAGCACTCCATATCTGATCACTTCCGGTAATGATATAGTCATATTCTGCTTCAATCAAACATCTGTCAGATGAACTAGTATATGGAGGAGACATGGTAATCTTTTCTCTAAACAATTGAAACTTTTCTTTTTTTTCATTCCAAGCTTGCCCATAGCGGAGATAATTCACTGCATCAACGCTCCACCGATACATGTTTTTCCTTAATTGGGGGAGTTTTATTGGCAAATACGAATTCTCAATGGCATTACAGCAATAGTCAATTATTTCAACATCACATTTCATCGACACACATTGAGAATACAAAGCATATGCCTGTAAAACAGCTCCGTAATTATCTGCTCTGTGAAAAGTTAATATTCCCACTTTCATTTATTTTCCTCCAGCCTTAATCAATGAATGTACAACTCATAACACAGAAATTATTGAATATGTTTTTCGATAGTTCAAACAGAATCAGATGCTTCCCATTATTCAATGCGCAGACAATATTAAGGTCCAATCTCATCGCCATGTTTATCAGCGCCACCAAGATAACAGAAGCTTTCCTACTCTTTTTAGATTTTGAAAAAATCCAAAACTTGTTATATTTCTAAAAAAATACCATATATTCTGCTTTATATTTTCTTTTAATTTGCTTCTTTGTAAGTTGTTCGCCTGCCCATAATATAAATAATCTATTGCCAAAACTGTTATCCGCATCTTTGTGATAGATAAGCATTTATTGCTAAGATTACACTCACCGACAATCTTTTTTAACACTGAAATATATTTTAACTCCCCATCTTGATTATATAATCTATCTAGTTGGTGAGTTACACTATCCCTGTTCATCATATAGCAATAAAGCGGCTTTGGAATATAAGCCAACTTCGCATTTTCTATACTTGACAAGAGCTTGATGTTATAATGCGTATCTTCACAATAAGACAACCTTGTATCAAACTGTATCTTTTTTGCCACATCAGAACGATAAAATCTATTCCATACACTTCCCATTACATTATCATCTGCCAAAGTTAAAATCATCGCTTCTTGTGCATATACACATTTTTTATTTATACCATTGTACTCCCGTTGAATCCCTGCTTCATTCTCGTTTCCTATATTAAATGCACTTATAACTCCCACAATGTGCGGATTTTTAGTAAAACAATCGACGATAATAGAAAAAGCTTCTGTTTCATAAAAGTCATCCGCATCACAAAAGCCAATCACATCTCCCGTAGCCAGCGACAGACCTAAATTGCGTGCTTTTGAAACACCCTCCTCACTGACAGCGACTTTAATACAGGCATATTTCTCAGCATAGAAATTACAACGCACTAGCGAATCATCCGTTGAACCATTTTCAATCAATATGCACTCAACATTTTGATATGATTGACCAATGATACTATCAAGGCATCTTTCTAATGTTGTAGTCGCATTATGAACAGGAACAATAATAGATATTTTGAGTTTCTTGTCCATCTTATCTGTCCTTCTTAATCCATCGCATAGTTTCTTTCACAGCAACACCCAAACCCTCAATTTGCTTTTTTGCAACAAATCTACCAAATAAATCTGCAACCCGTTTTGGCAAAACCTTTCTATATTTTCTACTTAACTCAGCAGTTAATCTATCAACTTCAGATAACCAGGAACCATCGAAATGATGAATAACATATGTGTTTTCAGTGATTGTAAGCACATGTGTTTCAACGTTTTTGGGGCATAGATAATCACATGGTAGTAATGTAAAACCATTCACTGTCTGCAACATATTATTTAATTGCAATCCGTATTTCAGACAGGTATTGGTAATTCTTGTTATGTTGGTGGTTGTATCATATGTACCATCTTCTTTTATAAAATGTGCATTATCATAATCATGCAACAATTCTACAAACAGAGGTTGTCCTTCCTGACAAGCCATCAGACCTGTCGGAACTCGATCTGCGGCTTCAAATCCAGACACAGCTTCATAATTCAGCAGATCGTCCAGCGGACGCAGCGCCTCAACATCAGTATCCATATAAATGCCACCATAATTCACAAGCGCATATAGGCGAGCAACATCTGAAACAAACGCCCACTTTTTTGCCTCATAAGCTTCACGAACATAAGCACAACAATTGATATCAAAATTTGATTCATTCCATTCAATGATCTCATAATCGGGGCAATATTTTTTCCAACTTGTAATACACTTTTGCGCAAGTTCCGGAAGCGGATTACCTCCGAACCAGCAATAGTGAATTGTTTTTGGTATCATAAAACACTTCCTTTCTTAATCAAGACTGCCATACAAAGATATATGGTAGCACTCCTTGCCCGTTGCTAATCAGGTCTGTAGTAAATAGATACAACAAAAGCAATATTAACACAATACTGAATATTTCTTTCCCATCAGTAATTTTAACAAGCATTCCCCAATATACACATTCGAAAAGATAAAATGGAAGTCCAATTCTTTCCATATACAAAAAGAAATATCCCGTACTTGTAAGTAAAAGCCCTAATAAATAATACAATTTAACACATCTAATATCGTATATATCAAGCTCTATACTATCCTTGCATCCCTCTTTATTGGGTATTATCTTATAGAAAAGAAGTAACCCTAATATATATAGTGCTAATTTAGCTATTATCATAAGCCCGAACGTTGCTTCGTTCGTAGTATTAAAGTAGTGCCCATAACCCGCAACAGCTCTGAGAATAAAATAAACTATAACTGGAGCCAGAAAGCCCGCAATACCTATGAAAATTTTTTGTTTATAATTAAGAAACCGCCATTGAAATATATCCAAAGCAACAAACCCGATTCCTATTAGAGATGATGTATGAAACAATGTGGCTAATCCTATAAAACATAGAAATCTAAAATATCTCTTTTGCTCAATATATCTTGTGGCATAAAATACAATTGCGATTGCAAAACAATGTCGCATTATATTCATCGTCATAAAATAAAACGATATATAATAACACACAACCATCCAAGGGAATGATGATAATTTTTTAAAATCCCACAAACGGAATATAATCATTGCGTTAGTTACAAAAGCATAAAACAATATCAGCAAAGTATAATTATTAAATACATCAAGGAAAACACGTGAAAACCATTTAAAACCAATCTCACCATGTGCCCAATCCCACATATCATTCTCGAGATACTCAAATATTTGTATATAACTTTCAGTATCCTTTCCAACCGTGAAAGCTCGACATCCTGCAATAAAAGTTAGGGCAAAAATAAGCAACCACAAATACGTTTTTTTCTGTGCTCTTTGCGCCAAGTTCGAAAAGAGCATAACAAAAAACAACAATAATATATAAACAACATATGTTTGCATAATCAAGCTCCCTTTTTCATCATAGCATTTATGTGCCAGTATAATTGAGGACTAAAATTAAACAAAGCACTTTTTAATTTTGTTTTAACAGTATACGCATTTCGTAAGCAAAAATCTTTATGGACATATTCATCGCCATATTGATATAGTTTAGCCCCTTGAAATAAACTAAGATACGACTTTACCAATGAGTCTAACAATAGTTTTTGTAATTGTGTGTCCTCAATTTTCCGAAATCTGACTTCATGTTCACAACAAGTGGTAAATAAATCCACTGCATTTTTTCGTTGATCTTTTTGTCGCATAATCGAATTATCCCTAATCATATAATGATAGAAGAAATTGTTTGTGTAGATTACTGATTGCGCGGCGAGAAATACTCGTGGTGTAAATTCCACATCTTCATGCAATATTCCGTACTTAAACTTCAAATTATTTTCTTTTAAAAACTCGCGTCTATATGCATTGATCCAAGCGACAACTGGCGCTTTTTGTTTTAACAATGCGGCTTTATAATATTGTGTTCCGCTAACAGGTTTGTCTAATTCAATATGAGATAAATCACATACCCCTCCCTCAACAATTGCATCTCCAATCAAAACATCATACCCTTTTTCTGTAAAGCGAGCAAACTTTTCACATGCATCTATTTCGATAAAATCGTCAGAATCAACAAATATGATATATTCGCCCGATGCGACATCAAAACCACTATTTCTTGCATCTGAAAGACCACCGTTTTCCTTATGTATCACCTTTACTCTGGAATCTTTTTTTGCATATTCATCACAAATCAACGGACAGCTATCTGGACTTCCGTCATCAACTAATATGATTTCTATATCTTTATATGTTTGACTACAGACAGAATCAACACATTTTATTAAATAATCTTGCACCTTATATATTGGAATAATAATTGAGAACATCATAACTTATTCACCTCTGTCGATAATAAATCTGTCTATCATTTCAACATATTTATTATCATCTTCAACAACATGCTCCAATTCGCTACTACAAGCCTCATCAAATAAATTACTTTCAATATTTTGATAATAGTCATATAGTTTCTTAGCAAAATCTTTGTCTGGAGGAAAGGACACGCCAATCCCACTCTCAGTTGCCCATGTCGTCTTAAAACCTTCCGGTTCTACCAACTGAGGAATATGATAGATCATTCCATCATAGAAACGATTAGATACTGCATATTTCAACTTGTTACCTGCATTCTGCGTGTAACCATAACAATTATTTAATATATGTGCCTCTTTTAACAACAACGCTTTATCAGCGTTGTTATAAGCCCCCGTAAATAACACATTCGTGAAGCCGTTTTCCAAACAATACTTTTTATATAAATCTAATTCAGGTCCGTCCCCATGAAACACTATAGTAAAACGTGAATCATTCTTAAGAGCATCTAGGTAATAACGTTGAAACTCAAAATATCTAACTACACCATTCCAAACAAAATTAATCGTACCCTCAGTTTTCTCGAATCTTGCTATTTCTTTGATATCATTACGATTAAAGTTATGGGCAATAACATATTCATGCTCTGGCAAAAATTCATTAAACCCTCTAGAGGATATTGCAGTAAAAGCACTATTCTCAATCACTTTTTTCTCTATCACAAAAAAGGGTTTGATATGTTCATAACTGTAGTCTCTAATATCAAAGATGTAATGCCCTTTCTTTTTATATAGAAAACTACCTAAAAGGACACCCGTCAAGGTGGATAGCGCTATAATCTTTTCATGCTGGTTAATTTTAAGTTCATTAATTAACCATTTGCGAAAACCAATGAAATCTAATAGTTTCTGAACCTTGTCGTTTGTAAGCTTAGAAGCTTTGTTATAACAAATATAATGATCCGTTAGTTGCAAATCGAATTTACTTCGATTCCAAAAATACACTTTGTAATCTACATGTGCATTTTCGAGTCTTTCGATATATCTACTTATATATGGACAATATTTCAAATCTCCACAAAACACCAAAGCAACCATACTCTCTCCGATTCTATATTAAATCACTTAAATGCAACATATTTCCCCACTCTAAATCATATCTTTCCGGATTGAACGGCATCATACCTGCCCCCGGAGTAAAGGTCAATTCCGCAAAGTACCAAGTGTTATTTGCAACAAAGAAATCAACCCGTACAAAGAGGAAATCCTTACATAATACTTCCGCAGCTTCCTTCATCTCATCATAAAACGAAGGCAAGGTAACTTTTGGAATATCGGTATAATCATCTCTATGCAACGGCATTTTTTTACCATCCAAATAGAAAAACCCAATTTGTGCCTGTCTATCATGAATAAGATCAGCAGACACATAAATACAGTAAGGTTTACCACTGAAACAGAAAAATTTGTAATCGGTAATTCTCTCCCCTAAGAATTCTTCACACGTAATCACATGATTCTTAATTGCCGAATAATGAATCTCAATGTTAAATGCTCCAAAATCTTCCTTAAGCCAATCATCCAATTGCTTAATCGTCTTCACTTTATCCAGTTTAGATTTATCAGACACGATGATATTGTAAGCGCACCCATGATTGCATTTTAAGACAAACTGTTCTGGCAACTTATCCCAATCAATATCTTTGGCTTTGCCCCATACACCATATACTGGAACAAGCTTGTCCCCATATCCTTTTTCGGTTATATACTCTCTGACTGCATACTTGTCCGAGCCATTCACAACCAATGGATTCTTAGGATAGTGATACAACTTTAACCACTGGATTTTCTCATTAAAAGTCTGCGGATTCTTCAAATTCAGTTTCTTATGAAGCACAATCTTGAAGTATAATTTTGACATTATTTCGTTTGAAACTAATTTATGAGCCAACACCTGGCATTTTCTTCTTCCTTTATAAAGAAGCGAATCTCGTTCCATCTCTTTATCTCCTCATGCAATACTATCTGCAACAGCAACTACATCATTATTTTCCATATATACTCCGAATACACGTTTGCTAACTGTACAAACAATCCATATTTTCTTTCAGATTCCCCTTCAACAGCAGATAAAAGTGTGTAAAAATCCCTTCATGAATGATACCGGGTATCTTTCATACTCGCTCAGCTATATTAAGCTCTTTAATTAAGCATCGAAAACCGTTTCGTCACATACTTGTATTAAATCTTATATGAATCTTAATCATCATATCCTGTTTCGTAGCATTTGGGGATAGCACGTTTCCGTAATCATATGGAAAACACATTGTGTAATATTGTATCCAGCAAGGGCCAAAGCACATCGTGCATCTATATATCCAAGGATAAGAACCGAAAAATGTGTATCATTTGCCCTTACCACACAGTTTTGTACTTTTGCTTATTTGATTTTGTATGGCCTGGAATTATACATTGCTACATTCAGATTAACATTAGCCTACGTTCCATTTTAATAAGGCTACAACTCCATATATCTATCCTTTCTTTACATACCTCATTTTCTTATAAAAGCCGAACAATAGATTTCTTCCTGTATTAAACAAAGCGACCAAACTATTATGTCCTTCTGCCTCTTTGTACAGTCTATAATGCCAACCAATTAACTTCTTGATACGATGGCTACTAATAGAACCTTGACGACCTCTCCTATACAATGCTAATTCTTCTTTTAGCAAATAACAATCTACTTTTTTACAAACCTTTAACCACATAGCATAATCATTATTTTTCTTAATGTCGACTATTTGAATTGGTCCAATAGTCTCAGCATCATACATGACAGTTAAACATCCCGGCCAACAATAATTAAACATGCCCGTTTTTGTAATTCGTCGAGGCCCGCTTACTGTTACACCATTTCTTATTCCGTCTGCATTAATTTCTGAATAATTCGTATAGGAAAAATGATAGTCATTTTCCTCCATGTAACTAACTTGCTTTTCTAGTTTATCTGGCATCCAAATATCATCGCTGTCGAGAAAAGCAATCCATTTTCCTCTTGCTTCACAAAGTGCACGATTTCTTGAAACAGCAGCTCCGCTGTTAGTAGCGTTTTTAATGTATTTAATTCTTTCATCTGCTAAATAAGGCTTTATAACTTCATCCGTGTTATCAGTTGAACAATCATCTACAACTATAAGTTCCCAGTCTAGATAAGACTGTGAAAGAACCGACTGAATTGATTCTGCTATATACTCCGCTGTGTTGTAGGAAGGCATAATGATTGAAACTAATCCAGCCATTTCTTTACTCCTTTTATCTTCCTTTTTCTCCATTTCTGTTTATTTCTTCCATCTTAAGCAATGCATTTGCCATTCTGATAACAGGAACTACATCCAGTTTTTTAAGCAATTTTCTAAATTTATATGCAATCCTAATTATATTACTATACTTCGGATTATAAATGATATTCAAATGACAATATGCTTTTCTAAAACCGAAATACTTCTCGAGGTATTCTTGAAAAGCTGTCTCATGCTGAATACTTCTTGCCCCATCACATATATATCCGCCAGCCATCAAAAATTCATTGTGGTCTTCTAAAATTTTGCAAATAATTGCAGCATTTACTCCTAATCTCTCTTCTTTAGGATCTGCCTTCATAACACAAAAAACAATATATGAACCTACCTTTTTTAAGCAAGCGTATCCGCAAATAGATTCTTCTGCAGAATAAGCACCATAGACCTTATAGAAATTCCAATTCATAACATCAGAAACAAATTGATCGTGTGATATATCGGGTCTAAATGATTCGGGATAAGTAGCATAAGCTGCTGTAGCAACCTCATAAATGTTATCAGCCCATTCTGATGGATTTATTTCTTTTACATGGAAATTTTTGTTTCCTTTATTGATTTCATATCGCCTTTTTGTCTTAAATGTATTGATATCAAACGGGGTATCCTTTATCACATACCACCAATTTGTTTCATAGCCACAATCAAACGCTGTAGTCCACCTTGCTAATAGCGGAGCACCCGTCCCCTCTCTGATTTTCTATCTGCTTCCATCTGCAATCAGCGAAGTATCTGGTATTTCATGTGGGGCTGTTGTCGGCATAGTGGCATGATTATATTATCTCCATCCTTCTATCTGCATTAATTACACCCTCAATATTTCCTTTGCTTCTGTCTGCTTTACATCATAAGTTTCTTGATCTATCTTACCTTCCATCATCAGCCAATCACCAAAATCCATATCTGACACCGTTCCTTCACGGACAGTATCACTACGCTTCAAAACCTTGCCAACAGTTTGCAGCATGATTTTTACATCGCCGATAAATGTGATGCCTTTGTCTATGTATTCGAGATCAAAATCAATTTTCTGTTCCCAAGTAATATTATTGCGTCCATTAACCTGCGCAAGACCTGTCAAGCCAGGGCGAACATCGTGTCTTCTGCGCTGTTCATCAGACATAAAAACTACATCTCTGACCAAAAAAGGTCGAGGTCCACATATACTAAGGGAGCCTAACACTATGTTGATCAACTCCGGAAGCTCGTCAAGTGACGTACTACGGAGCCATATCCCATATTTTCCAAGACGTTGATCATCGGGAAGGAGATTGCCATCTTTATCTTTTGCGTTACTCATAGTGCGCAACTTGATTAACTTAAATATTCTTTCTTTTCCGTCCCTGCCTTTCTTTCCCGGTCTTGACTGTAAGAAGAAAGGATTTCCTTTCATTGCAATAGCACCAACAAAAATCAATATCAAAAGAACAGGTGAAAAAATTATCAAAGCAGTCACAGAAAACGTAAAGTCAATTACTCTCTTTAGATATTTCGCATACATACTCAATCCTCAATCAAAACAGTGCTTTACAATTTCAATCACACTATCTTGCTGTGCCGGTGTCATCGCTATATCACTCGGCAAGCACAATCCACGATGGAAAATATCCATACCAATATCAAGTGTTTTACCCGCCTTGCTAAGTGTGCCGTCCTTTATGTAGGCATTGGTTTTGGCTCTGCCATCTCCCTCACAGGTAACAAAACCATGCAGACGATAAAGCGGCTGTGCGTGCATCGGCTTCCAGATTGGTCTGCCCTCGGCATTATATTTGGCAAGAGTTTCTAAAATCTCTGTCGGACAAGTCTTGCCCGGTTCTGAAATATAAAGAGCTTCACAATCGCTTCTAACTTGCTTGCACATAGCATCTTCGTCAATAACCATAGCAGACAACCAATAGTTCGGTTCTGTACCGTTCATAATGGGATTCATCTGGACAGGCAAACTTTTGAATCCCTCTTTGTAGCGTTCATAAATTGCTTTTTTCCTTGCAATATGTTCCTCTAAATAGGAATACTGGCCTCGCACAATACCTGCTATAACGTTACTCATACGATAGTTATAACCGACCTCTTCATGCTGATACCAAGGGGCGTTTTCTCTTGCTTGTGTTGCCCACTTGCGAGCTTTATTCGCTACCTCTATATCATTAGTGAGCAAGCAGCCGCCTGAAGAACCGGTAATTATTTTGTTACCGTTGTAGCTGATGGCAGAGTAGTCACCAAAGGAACCACACTGCTTACCGTTGATCGTCGCACCCATAGCTTCTGCCGCATCCTCAACAAGTAATGCTCCGTGCTTCTCACAAATTTCCTTGATTAAATCCATGCGTCCGGGAAAACCATACAGCTCTGCTGAAACAACCAACTTAACATCGGGATATATCTCAAAAGCTTTTTCAAGTGCTACAGGATCCATATTCCACGACCCTGCCTCAGTATCAATAAACACGGGAATGCCGCCCTCATATACAACGGGATTTATCGTAGCATCAAACGTCATATCGGAGCAAAACACTCGCTTACCCGCTAACGCACCATGACTAACGATGGGCCTGCCAAAAAGCGTTTCTCCTGCATGCTTCACTGCAAGGTGGAGAGCTGCCGTGCAACAGGAAAGACCAACTGCATATTTCATCTCTGCTTTTTCAGCAGCAATCTTTTCTACTTCATTAATATTAACACCGACTGTAGACATCCAATTGGTATCATAAGCTTCCTTAACATATCTCATTTCATCGCCATGCATCGTAGGCGCAGCAAGCCAAATTTTATTCTCAAAAGGTTTAATTTCCATCCTCTTGTATCTCCTATCATGTACGCTTATTTTTCACCATCAACGACAAATAGCCGAGCGTGTTATACACGACTCGGCTAAGCAACCTCCTTTATCCACCTATATATGATTATCAGAATGAACCAAAATAAGCAAATAAGAACCACTGTTTATTTTTCTTGATTGTTATTTTCATTCCTCATATTCATACACAATTAGATAATTAAAGCTGACTTAGACCGTAATAACCCTAAAAAAATCAATGCTTTTCCCAGTTGTTTCTATTATACATCCGCATAACACTTATATCTCCTCGTAATATAATGCAGAAATGTTTATAGTTCCTCTCCAAGGATTGTCTGATATACTATTGGAAATACTGTGGCTTACTTTCATTCCCTTACTACTCGATAGATTTTGAAAACTTTCAACTTTGAAACCATCTAAACTACAACGAAATAATTCAGAAATTAGTAAGTTTCATCAACAAGCATTTCTATATCTAAGTTAAGCGTCGTCTCCCAAATTGATTCTTCTCCGTAATAATGTCCTGTCCAAAACCAAGTGATTGGATACTCACTTGGTATATCACACTTTGCTACTCGATAAGGTTGAGTATTCCATTGTAACATTTCATTCTCTTCAAAAACAAACCCTCTGCTATCCCAATCATATCCTTCTTTTACGCGAGATGTTGGCAATTTATCAACCCTTGTTGTATCAAGTTGAAACGCAATACGTGTAAAATTGTCATCTCTAAAGAAAAACTGCTCACCAGCTATCCAATATAATTTATTTCTATACTGATAAATATACAGCTCTTGGTTTTCCTCATACCACAACAATTTTCCACTTTGAATAACCTCATCTAATTCTTTTGATGCTGTTTCAATTAAACTACCTTTGTCTACTAATGCCGCTGTTAGTTTACCGTTTTTGATAAATAAATTGGTGGTCACCGATTTATTTCGGCGTAACTTATCTTGTTCACCCTTAGGATCATCAAACGATACCTTTAACAAAATCTCATATGTTTTTTCTTCTAAATCCAACTTGCTTACCCGTCTGCTTCCTGCAAACCCTGTATGACTATAATCATACTCACAGTCATAGTAATCATTAATATCTTCTCTTATCACACTTTCTGTATCCATCCAAACAATATCACTTTCATCTGTGATATTACGCAAAAACACCTGAACACTATTACTTTTACTGTCAACATTTTTATAAAAACACCATCCAGAAATGCATAATTCCTTCTTATTGATTGTCACATCTTCAATACACTTAATAAGATTTTTATCCTCAACAACCATATACTCATGAGATTTATCCACAGATATCTTTGCTCGTATCCCTAAGTACATCCCCAGCACCACACACATGCTCACAATAAAGAACACTATCTGGTAGGATCTTTTTTCACTCAAATTATTAAAGAATCTTCTTATCTTTTCCATAATCCACCTTCTTAAAATAACATAAATCTATCTTCCTAATTATTTCGTCTTTCTCTTCTCCCTCTTATACGTCGGCACAATCTTCCGTACCATTTCCCGTACCTCACCGGTCTCCGCGTACACTTCCGTCTTCATCTCCTCCAGACTCTCGAAGAACTTCTCGTCATCCATCTCAATCGGCTTAGCGATGGAGATTCTGTCATTCTCCGTCTTCGCCAATCCTTCCTCTGCCATAAGCCGCTCCTCGTAGAGCTTCTCACCCGGACGAAGTCCCGTGTACTTGATTTCAATGTCCTCACCCGGTGTATAACCGGACAGCTTGATCAGGTTCATCGCAAGGTCTACGATTTTCACCGGCTCACCCATATCAAGGACAAAGATTTCGCCGCCGTGGGCGAACGCGCCTGCTTCCAGTACGAGCGATACCGCTTCCGGTATCGTCATGAAATATCGTATAATATCCGGATGCGTTACCGTTACCGGTCCGCCCTCCCGGATTTGCTGCTTGAACAGCGGGATAACACTGCCGTTGCTTCCGAGAACATTGCCGAATCTTACCGCCACAAAGTCCGTCTCGGACTTTCTGCTGTACGCTTGTACAATCATCTCACAGATACGCTTGCTTGCGCCCATGATGTTGGTCGGGTTCACCGCCTTGTCGGTCGAGATCAGGACGAATTTCTCCACACCATACCGGTGTGCTGCCTGCACCGTCTTGAGCGTTCCAAATACATTATTCTTTATCGCCTCATTCGGGCTATCTTCCATCAACGGCACATGCTTATGCGCTGCTGCATGGAACACCACGTTCGGCAGGTACTCCTCGAAGATTGCATTCATACGGTTCGTATTCCGTACCGATGCGATCAGCACAATTAAGTTCAGCTTCGGGAATTTCCTTATCAGCTCCTGTTGGATGTCATATGCGTTGTTCTCGTAGATATCCACGATGATGAGCTTCTTCGGGTCTGCTGCAGCAATCTGACGGCACAGCTCGCTGCCGATACTTCCGCCGCCACCCGTAACCAGCACCACCTGGTCCTTCAGGTATCCTGTAATCTTCTCTAAGTCCACCTTAACCGGCTCTCTTCCGAGCAGGTCTTCGATTTCCACATGCTTCAGCTTACTGATCGATACTTCGCTGTTAATCAGCTGGTACATACCCGGCACCAGCTTCATCTCACAGCCGGTCTCATTACATATCTTCGCAATCTCTGCCGTCTCTTTCTTCGAAACAGACGGCATCGCGATGATAATCTCATCGATCCGGTACTGCCTTGCGGCTTCTACGATTTTCTCTCTGCCGCCGATAATCATATATCCCCGGATGGTCTTTCCCTTCAGCTCCGGGTCATCATCAATGACACACTCGATTTTCTTATGCAGGTACTCGCTCTGCATAATCTCGCGGATCAGCATATCTGCTGCCGAGCCGGCACCGACAATCATCACGCGGGATAAATTCTCTCCCGTCCGCTTATCCTCCATCTGACTCCTGAGCCGACGAAGCATGCGGTAAGAGAAACGCACAAATGTCGTAAGCGCAATCAACGCACCCGCATACAGGAACCAATAGCTTCGCGGCATACGGAATCCTGCAATCGCAAATCCCGCCAACTGTGTCAACGTTGCCGTCACACCGGCAAATAAAATGTGCTGCAGCTCGTACACACCGGCATACTTCCATACACTACGATACAGATGGAAGAACCAGTACGCCACGATAACGCCCAGCACATTCGGTACCATTCCTGCCCAGATATATTCCAGATACACTTCTTCTATCTTCGCTACCGAGAAGTCAAATCTCACCCATAACGCCATGGAGGACGCAGCAATTACCGTCAGGACATCTGCAATCACCAAGAATACCTGACGGAAAAGCATATCTTTACTGAACAATCTCTTTCGCACAGTTCTAAACTCCCTTTTTGTTCATATTCTGTCTACTTTATTTTTCGACATACGCCCCCAATTTCATTAGCTCTAGCATACCATAACGCCTATTTTTTGTAAACAAAACACCGGCAAAAATAGCTGGCAAAACACAACAGGGCCGTTGCGTTTGCAACGACCCTTATCTTCTTACTCTTTCTTTACCATCTCTTACAATTCTTGAGAAACAGCAGAAACTTCAGTTTCCGGAGCTTTAGTCTCTGTAACCTCTCGGATTCTTACTCTGCCATCTCCAGGTATCTTCGCACATCTCTTTGATGCCGCGCTCCGCTTTCCAGCCAAGCTCCTTTTCAGCCTTTGCCGGTACAGAGAAATACTCCGGCAGGTCTCCTGCACGACGCGGTGCCATTACCTTAGGAAGTTCCTTACCGCAAGCATCTTCAAAGCTCTTAACCACCTCAAGTACGCTGTAACCCTTACCGGTTCCGAGGTTATAGATAACCAATCCCGGGTTCTCATTCAACTTCACGATTGCCTTTTCATGTCCGATCGCAAGGTCTACCACATGCAGATAATCACGAATACAGGTACCGTCCGGCGTCTCATAATCATCACCGAATACATTAATCTGTGCCAGCTCTCCAATCGCTACCTTCGCCACATACGGCACCAGATTATTCGGGATACCCTGCGGATCCTCGCCAATCTCGCCGCTCTCGTGTGCGCCAATCGGGTTAAAGTACCGAAGAAGTGCCACATTCCAGCTCGGGTCCGCATTGCAGATATCCTTGAGCATATCCTCTATCATCAGCTTCGTTCTGCCGTACGGACTCGATACCGCCGTCGACGAAGTCGTCATTTCCTCTGTATATGCGGGCGACTCCTGTACCCCGTACACCGTTGCCGATGACGAGAACACGAGTTTCTTCACACCGTACTTCTCCATAACATTGAGAAGATTTATCGTACCGCTCAGGTTATTCGTAAAATACTTCAGCGGTATCTTACACGACTCCCCTACTGCCTTAAGACCTGCAAAGTGGATAACCGCTTCCGGCTTCTCGGCCTCAAAAAGCTTCTCCATCCCTGCCACGTCCAACAGGTCAACTTCATAAAAACGAAGTGTCTTTCCCGTCAGCTTCTCCACACGCTTCAACGACTCCTCACTAGAGTTGTACAGATTGTCAAGCACTACTACCTCATACCCTGCGTTTAACAGCTCCAGGCAGGTATGACTTCCGATATATCCGGCTCCGCCGGTCACAAGTATTTTCATTTTTTTCTGTCCTTTCTATCCTATCATTTATTCAGCTTTCTTTGCCTGATACGGCGAATGCTCACAGACATAATCTTCAATAGCACGCAGTACATATTGATTTAATGTTACCTTCTCTGCTGCTGCCGCTAATGTTGCCCTTCTGTGAAGTTCCGGTGTAATTCTGACATTAAATGATCCCTTAAACTCCTTATCCGGCTCTTTTCCAACTTCCTTGCAAAACGCCAAATAATTCTCGATGCTTTGCTCAAACATCATCTTCAACTCCTCGATCGAAGTCCCATGAAAATTTAAGGAATCTGTAATCCCAAACACCCTACCCACAAAAATCTCATCGTCCGCATCATATTCTATTGTAGCATGATATCCTTTATATTCAAGCATAGTATTCATAATTGTTTCCTCACTCTTCAGATTACTTCTTCTGATAATATATTGCGACTATTTTTTAGTTGCATTATATCACGTATTTGTAGTTTTTCAAGTACATTTTCCGTATAAAATAATAAGGATTATGTAGTTCATTACAAACCACATAATCCTTTTCTTATCTATTCTTTTGTTCCGAGATTTACTTCAATACTTCCTTCACCTTAGCAGCAACGTTCTCTGCAGTAAAGCCATACTTCGGGAAGAGCTTGGAGTACGGAGCGGATGCACCGAATCCGTTCATGCATACAACTGCACCGTCAAGACCAACATAACGATCCCAACCGTATCCGATGAGTGCCTCAACAGCTACTCTTGCACGAACTGTCTTCGGAAGAACGCTTTCCTTGTACTCTGCGGACTGTGCCTCGAAGAGCTCCATACACGGCATGCTGACAACGCGAACGTCAATGCCTTCTGCAGCGAGCATTTCCTGAGCGCCGATACCAAGCTGTACTTCAGAACCGCTTGCTACGATGATAGCATCCGGAGTCTCCTTCTTGGAAGCGGATACGATGTAACCACCCTTAAGAGCTTCCTTAGAGGAACCGGCAAGCTGCGGCAGGTTCTGTCTGGTAAGAACCAGTGCACACGGAGTCTTCTCGGAGGTAACTGCTGCATACCAAGCTGCGATGGTCTCAGTAGCATCTGCCGGACGGAATACGTTGAAGTTCGGCATAGCACGGAGCATAGCAAGCTGCTCGATCGGCTCATGGGTCGGACCGTCTTCACCAACACCGATACTGTCGTGGGACAGAACGTAGGTGGTCGGGATGTTCATGATGGAAGAAAGTCTTGCCATCGGCTTTACATAATCACTGAATACAAAGAAAGTAGAACAGAAGCCTCTGAGTCCGTGAAGGGTAAGACCGTTAGCGATAGCGGTCATAGCGATTTCACGTACACCGTAGTGGAGGTTGCGTCCGCTGTAATCTTCTGCGGAGAAGTCGCCTGCTTCCTTCATGTAAGTCTTGGTAGACGGATGAAGGTCAGCTGCACCACCAACAAGTCCCGGAACCTTGTCCTTCAGTCGGTTGATAACCATACCGGACAGGTTTCTGGTAGCTTCCGGCTTGTCTTCATATGCCCAGAAATCAGCATCGTCGATGAGCGGCTTTGCGATATCCATATTGAACTCGTCGTCCCAAGCCTTCTTCA
>SVEJ01000040.1 GCA_015057435.1 Lachnospiraceae bacterium | reverse complement strand
CCAGCTCCTCTATTAACACGATTTTAACAGGCTTCGTAACCTCTATTAATACAGTATTTGATAGGCTCTGTAACCTCTATTAATACGATTTTGATAGGCTTCGTAACCTACTAAAGAAAACAAAGTGTTTTCCTATCTTTAATATACACAATATAACTCGAAAATACAACAATAAAATCAATTATTTTAAGAAATGTTGAAATTTTATACTATTCTTCCATTTCTTCATATCCCTCATCTATTACGGATTCTTCCACTTCCGTAGATGGACTCATGGATTCTGTATTAAAACCATATAAAAATACACCCAACACATTCAAGATAACACTTCCTAACAGAATAATCCCTACTATCTTCCAAAAACGACTCCATCTTCGATTCTTGATTACCAACTGCTCATTAATTCTAGAAAGCTGCTCTGCAATCTCATTTTTATCAGCATCTGTTTGCACCTGCGCACCAAGTAATTCTTCCACACCAACATCCAACACCTCTGCTATTCTTTGCAAAGCATCTGCATCTGGAACTGAAAGGCCTTTCTCCCATTTAGAAACGGTTTGTCTCACAACATTAATCTTGATTGCTAATTCCTCCTGGGTAAATCCCTTACTCTTTCGAATGGTTTTTAAATTTTCATTGAACATATTCTTGTTCCTCCTTTTCTTGATGGCTCAAACGTAGCATAAAACCTAGTGTTGCCTCAAGCAACGCAAAGTAACATCGTCTATATACTTCTTTTTTTTGAAAAATATATCTTTGTATTCTCCTCTAACTCTAGCAAGTATCTATCATAGTCCGACACAAATCATCTGTCTTTAGTTACACGATCTTGTGCTAAATCCAAGTACGCTGACACGATACCTTTTAATCCATGCACATCCGAACATACGTTTCACTGATGATAGCATATATATACTTTTTTATCAATATGTTCTATCTTACAACTTTCAGACATACATTTTATAAATTTATATTCCGGGTATTCTATGCTAAAAAATGCAAATATTAATTATATGAAATACATTACATTAATCCTCCTGTTATCTGTATTGCTATACGGAATGCAACACCAAATACCTATAGAAGCGACAGTTACTGCGACATCTAACCAAACGGATGAACTTCCAATCTATAGTGTCGACACAGACAAACCGCTCATTGCATTAACGTTTGACAGTGCATGGGGCGATGAAGATCTGGATGATATTTTAAAAATTTTAAAAAAACACAATGCACCTGCAACATTTTTTGTAACAGGACAATGGGCCGAAAAATATCCTGACGCAATCAAAAAAATAGACAAAGAAGGGCATGAATTAGCCAATCACGGCAATTCCCACAAACACATGCCGCAAGAAACAAGCGAATCTATGATTACTGAAATTCAAGGCTGTCACGATACAGTAAAAAGCATTATCGGCAAAGACATGACTCTGTTTCGTGCTCCTTATAGCGATTGGAACAAGGAAGTAATCGATGTAGCACGTTCAATGGGGTATTATTCCATCAATCACTCCGTAGATAGCTTGGATTGGAAAGACTATGGTGTTGAATCCATTATACGCACAGTCACCGAACACGAAAATTTAGAAAATGGCAGTATTATACTTTTACATAACGGTGCAACTTACACGAAAGATGCTCTTGATATTATGTTAACCAAGTTAGAGGAACAAGGTTTTTCCTTTGCAAAGGTTTCTGACATCATCTATACATCTGATTACCATTTTGACCATACAGGCAAACAAATCCCGAATAAAAAGCAATAAATGAGACATACTACAATAGACAAGGTAATGTTGACCATACGAATTGGTCGCATTACGAATCAACTTAATAAAGGAGAATTCATTATGATGAGATTGAAAAAGTTAGCTTGCTTATCAATGATTGCTTGTAGTTTGTGTTGTGGATTAGTTGGTTGTGGTAACGACAAAAACGGTTCTACAAGCGGTAACAATGACAGCAATATCACGAATGATACCGCCAACAATGTTGGAGATGCAGCCGGTGACCTTGTTGAAGGTGCTGGAAATGCCGTAGAAGATGTTGCTGACGGTGTCGGCAATGCTGTAGATGACCTCGTTGGTATGGATGGTTTTGACAACTATGATGATGCTCATAGCTATTTCCTTGAGACAATGGGTAATTATCACTCTGATGCAAAATTCGAAATTCGTGACGAAGACAGAAACTTATCTGATTATCAGGAAGGTTCTAAGGGTTATCGTTTCCATTTATACGACACAAGTAAGAATAGTGAAGGTGAATTATTCGGCGAGTTCTATGTGGATGCCAATACCGGTATGATCTATCAGCTTGATGATAACAACGAGTATATCGAATACCGCGGCATGGAAACAACAAAGAATAGTGCCAATAACAAAAACAACGATACCAACAAGAACAACAGCAAGGACAAAAACAACGATCATACCGACAACAAAAAAGCCGGTACGAACAAAACAAAATAGTTATATACAATAAAAAACGTGTTGCGGACCGCAACACGCTTTTTTTTGATATTTTATTCAGATATCTATTTTACCTGATTCACTTCGGCGATAGTTCCGTTTTCATAGTCTATTGCATTTTGTAATGTAATCTGACTAATCGCAGCTAATGCTTCCATTGTAAGGAATGCCTGATGTGATGTAATGATAACATTCGGGAATGATAAAAGTCTCGCTGTAACAGAAGAATCTAACAATTCATCTTCTCTGTTTTCAAACACATTCGCACCCTCTTCTTCATACACATCCAGACCGACACCGAAGAATTTTTTACTTCTGATACCTTGAATCAAATCTTCTGTCTTTACCAATGCGCCACGGGATGTATTAACAAAAACAACACGATCTTTCATCATGGCAATCGTATCTTTATTAATCATATGATAGGTATCTTCCGTAAGCGGACAATGTAGGGATAACAAATCACTTTCTCTTAACACTTCATCTAATGACTTATACTCTACAAACTCTAGATCTTTGTTCGGATACATGTCATATGCAATTACTTTCATTCCAAATCCATGACAGATTCTGCACATCGCTGCGCCAATCTTACCGGTTCCGATAATTCCGGCAGTCTTCTGATAAAAATTAACTCCGGTTAATCCAACAAGACTGAAATTGTTCTCACGGACCTTAATATAGCTCTTGTGCACATGTCTGTTAACGGCCAAAGCTAATGTCATCGCATGTTCTGCCACTGCCTCCGGTGAATAACCGGGAACGCGAAGAACTGTAACACCTAACTCATTCGCTTTTGATATATCCACATTGTTAAATCCTGCACAACGAAGCAATACCAGTTTCACGCCAATCTCGTGTAACGCTTCTATGACCGGCGCACTCAGATCAGAATTCACAAATGCACAGATTGCATCATACCCCTTCGCAAGTGATACCGTTTTTAACGAAATATCAATCTCCTGATACGTAACTTCTACACCCGGATAGTTCTTTAACTCCTTATCAAAGGAATCTTTATCATATGTTGTCGCATCGTACAATAAAATTCTCATAATAGCCCTCCTCTTTCCATATACATATTAAAAATATACATTCTGATTATATCATTCCCTTTGGGAAAAAATCTATACGAACATTGCTAAAATGAATGTATCAAAGCAATTCTTTCAGAACTTCCTTAGCAACCTTCATACGTTCATCAAACTGCTCGTAAAAATCTCGATTACTCTGATACATCGTAACAAAAAATGCATTCAGTATATACATATTAATCTGTTTAACCGTGTCTTCCGGAAGGGACGGCATCTTACCCGTCACATCTTTTAAAAAATAATGCCAACAGTTTATAAATGCTTCATTCTTCACTATATCCGGTGTATCAATCCATTTCTTGATCTTAACCTTTGTCCGTTCCTTTTTCTTACATTCATTGACTTGCAAAAAATACTGAAAACTCCCATTTTCATAGATTCTTCCAAGCGGAAAAATACGACACATTGAAGGTCTTAAAGCATGAATACTGCAACGTCCGTTTGCATCTAAAAAGGCACAACAATCCTTTTCTCCTGTCATCTTAAGATTCGGTAAAATCTGTCCGTCAACTACTTGCAAATCGATCTTATCCACTAACAATTCTTCGAACTTACAATCAAGTCCGGTTGTTAATCGATAGACATCATACGGATCTAACACAATGGAATTCCCCATGCCCTGACAACAGGAAAAACATCCTTTACAGTCATCGCATCCAACCTTGGCCATATCATTGACCCCGTACAATTTCCCATCTGACACTTCATTCATATCGATATGACGTTCCATAACATCCCCCTATTCGCATCCACTTTGTATTCTAACGGTTTCTGTCTTGCTTTTTCTTCAGCAGTTCGTTCATATTGAGCATTTCAGGCTGTGCATCCTGTTTTTTCACATCTGCCTTTTTCTCTTTCTTATGCTGTTTTTTCGCAGGCTTTATAGCTTGTTGCGATTCTTTCTGTTGTTCCTGCTTCATGTTCTCCTGCATCCGCTTTTCCTTTTCCTGCTTCTTACGCTCTTTCCTGATAATAAAACGGTGCGTGATTCGTTCTTTTATCTTAACAAAATATGCCGCATAGTCAATCGAAAATCTACGGAGAATAATATCTGCTAAGAATATAATAATCGCCAGGATAAGAAGCGGAATTGTAAGCGATACACTTGCCTTTACTTCCTGCGACTTGATATCCCATATATGCTCTTTCATTGTAAATGTGCTTCCGCCTGCCTGCTTCGTGAAGGTTTCCAAATCTGTTTTGGAATCAGTAAACTGATATTCAGCGGAGTATTGGTTCGCATAACCATGATTATAATTCTTTTCTATGTCATCTCCCTTCATTTTTCGGAGACTGACACTATATACACCGACTGCATCCATATCTACTTTCGCTTCAAATGAACCAGGGCTTATCGCATCCAAAACAACTTCCTTAGACGTACCGTTCTCATCAGAAATAACAGCAACTACTTTGGTATCCTTGTCGTATTTCTTTGTATCATACGCAATAACTGCCGCATTTCCTTCTTTCGTTATCTCTAAATTATCATCACCTAAGTCCGTATCCGAAACAACATAATGAATGATATTAGACCAGAGCATCGGATAGTTATCCCACGTTGCATACTGTGCTGTCCATACGTTATTACCATCGCTATTCCAAGCAACTGTTCTGCCTAATCCGTATTGCCATGTAGATAAGATCGGATCTTCTCTATCGGATTGCAAAATCACATCCGCAGTCATCTTCGGAGTAGCTGCAATATATCCCATAAGCGCCGGACATCCTTCATCTAATACATCCGTTAATATTTCATGATTACTTGTAATCGTCGGATAGAATTCTTCATTTAAAAGATATGTGTTCGTCGAAAGATAAACTTCCTGCGCAAAAATACGAGGTATTGCATTGTTCACATCCGTATAGTAATATCTACCACCACACGCATCTGCAATTCTTGATAGCGTATCCTGATCAGAATCTGCACCTACTGCAACCGTAGAAACGGTAATTCCCGCTGCATTAATTCTTTCTAACAAATCATTATATTGATTAAATCCATCCTGACCATCTGTAAGTAAAACAATATGCTTAAGTTTCGCATCACTCGGAAGCATTTTCAAATATGCCTCCTGAAATGCCGGATAAATGCTGGTTCCGCCGCCATAGCCAATCGTACGAATCTTATCCTTCAAGTCTTCCGGATCTGTCACTAATTGTGGTGAGACCACCCAATTATACTTATCGTCAAATGCTAACACGCCGGCTTCATCCTGTCCCCTTAACGCATCCACACCGGCAACTGCTGCCTGTTTTGCCAAGTCAAGTCCGGTCACACTTCCACCATTTTCAGAAGGTGTTGTCATACTACCGGACTGATCAATCACAAATGTCATTGCCATCTTCGGAACTTCTTTTTCTCCCTGTAAGTCCATATTCACAGGAAGCATTTCTTCTAACTTTGTTCCACGATAATTACCGAGTGCAAAACTATTATCTCCGCCGATACAGATATAACCACCCGCATAATCTTTCACATAGGAATCCAATACATCTACAAAACCGGTACGCATGTCATCGTAATGTGCATTTAACGTGATGACCGCTTTGTATTTGTTAAGTTCTGAAAGTGTAATTGGTGCCGCTGCCGGTGATACTGTATCATAAGCAATATTCGCCGCACCTAACACCTTTTCAAATTCTTTTCCTTCTCCTTGCGTTCCTTCAACCAGTAGCACTTTCGGTGCCGACTTAATTTCGGAGAAATTCACATATGTATTATTCACCAAAATCGTATCATCTTCCGGTTCAATCACCGCTTTGTATTCTGCAATTGTTCCTTCTTCACAAACATCCTCGAAGATAAACTGATTCTTACCTTTGTTCAGACGTATATGCTGTTGTCCCTTAGCAAGTCTTTCCGAATAAAGCGATAATACAGCATTGGTCTCCACATTAGATGTAACAGACACAGAAACATTGTAATGATCTCCCACATGAACCACTGCCGGGAGCTGTAATCCATCAATATAGACCTCTTTGTTCCCACTTACGCTATCTTCCATCGCAATCGTATAGAGTTCTATATCACCGCCCTTAAGCGTCGTTGCAGCCAGATTCATGCTACCTTCATTCTCACTTCCGTCCGTAATGAGTACAAGACGCTTTGTCACACCCTCATCAAACATTCCGCAAGCTGCAGTCACTGCTTTTTCAATATTCGTTGCGATTGTGACCGGTTTAGAAGTAAATGCATCAAATGTTTTCTTATCAGAGACAAATCGGTCAATTGCTGTATCTTTTCCAAACACAACAATTCCGGCCGTATTTTTCTCAGGCATTCGTGCAAGTGTATCACCTAGGTATTCTTCCACAGAGGAAATGTTACCACTCATACTATCCGAAATATCCACAAGAAAAATCGTTTGCGTTTTGATTTGCTTTTTAGAAACAGAAATACCGGCAATTGCGAATATAATACATAGAAGCACAAAAGAACGAACAACCAAATATTGCTTCTTCTTAGAGGAATTCACCTGATAAACATAGATAATCCATTCAACGAAAAGCAAGATAATTGCAAGAATGAGCAACATATTTCGAAGCGCTCTTCCTCCTGTTTTACGATTATCTTTGGTGCCCTCTATTGTCAACTCCTTGACCGGTTCAACATCTGACTCCTCGCTTACAGGAAAGTTCACAATCTCTTGTACTGATGTAGCTGTTCCTAATAACCAATCTGCAAGCTGTGACATAACAATTGGAAATTCTGTCTGTAACGCCAGATCTGTATTATGAATATCAAAACCCATTACAGCAATCTTACGATTATCCACTGTTCCGTAATATCCCACAACCTTATCGTCAGCAGTTTTAATAAATGGACGCGTTCCTTCCGGTAAAATATAGCTAAATGTCTTCGTAATACCAAACGAGAAATCCTCAGCATAAGCTGTAACCTCGCTTTCCGTAAACTGAAGCATCTGCTCAGATATTTCTTCTTCCTTTACAATATAACCACTTTCATAAAAATCTGCACTTTGGTTTATGAAGAAAAGTGCTGCGTCTTCCCGGAATTGACTTTTATCAAAATCAAGAGGCAAAGCGATACCATCAAAGACATACATATCAAATGGTTCCCCATTCTCACCTACTGTCTGATTCAGCACCGAAACATCATCCGACTTATATACCGTCACATTTTCATCTAAGGAAAGTGCCTTTTCTAAGAAAACGTTTCCCTCTGACAAAAGCAATATATTCTTCTCACTCGTTCCGGTAACGACCGTTTCATAGGAATTGTCAGCCGGTAATGCATCCTTTGCACTTAACTCCGCTTTTATTGTTACACTACCGTCTACCGACAAACTTTGATTTGCAAAGTAAATGGTCGCACTATCCTTTGCCGGAACTGTAACTTCCTGTACATCTGCAATATCTGAATTCACATACAAACTTACATCCTGTGTAATGTCTGTTTCTCCATAGTTCGTGACCTTTGCAAGAATTTCAACATCCTTCTCACCCACTGCATAACTTACATAGTCAAGCGAGCAATTTTCCTTCTTGGCGTACACATTTTCCACGACCAATGCCGCATCCGCATTACCTTTTGTCCACTGTGAAGCATCAAAATCCGTGTCTGTATACGCAAACACCTGTACATTCGATTTCTCCGCTACAATGGAATTAACAAGACCGGTCGCCAAATCAAGATTGCCTGTATCAAATGTTGGTTCAATTTCCTGCAAGCGATGTTTTACAGTATTCTTATCCGTTCCCTGATACACGACATTTGCTTTTGCATTACAGACAATCAGTGTAACGGTACTATTCTCACTCAATCCATCAATTTCATGCTCTGCTAATTTCTTACTGTAATCGAGTCTGCTCTCTTCTCCTTCTTGCAGATATTGCATGCTGGCACTATTATCAATAACCAACACCGCATGTTCCTGCACCATACCACCTTTATTCAAAACCGGTGCCATAAGCGCAAAAATAAGAAGCAGCATAAGAAAAATCTGCAAGTACATCAATATATTTTGTTTCAGTTTTTCAAATGGTGTCTTAGCCTCCAGATTTTTGTATATTTCCTGCCACAGTAATGTGGAAGAAAAGGTCTGATTCTTCGCCTTTTGTTTCAATAAATACAAAAGAACGATGATTGGGACCATCACCAAAAATGCCAGTGGCCACATATTCTGTACACTCATCTTATCTCCTTCCCCAACTCTACCAAAAAGTCGGACGAGGAATTTCATAATGAAATTCCTCTGTTTCGTCTATAACTATCACCTTACATACGCTGAATTTTGTTATTCTTTGTATTGTCTGAAACCTTGTATATAATAACGCAGACATACAATAACATAATTCATCTAACGTATTATTTTCCTTGCAATATACCTGAAAAACCGTGTAACATTGCATTTACTAAGTTTTCATCCGAACGAATGCACACATACTTCGCTCCGTATTTTCTTGAAAGTTTCTCCAAGTCTTCCTGCATATTATGAAGCGCATCTTTGTACTTTTTAATTGTTGCATTCGACATAGTAATCTTCACTCGGTTTCCTGTCTCGATATCCTGAATATTAAGCGTTCCCTCATAATCAATTTCTAATTCTTCTTTCGCAAGTACCTGAATCAGGACGATTGTCTGCTTTCTGAATGCAAGATATCTCAAAGCGTCTTCAATGCCGTTTTCATCCAAAAAGTCACTGATGATAATAGAGACACCTCCGACCTGTACCGGTCTTGAGAGAATGGTCTTATTAAGCGTTGTCTTTCCATCAAATTGCATACGAGACAAATCATCTAATACATGTGAAAATGCGGCTCCACCATTCACACCTTTTCCCTTAGTCAAAGTATTCTCTTTCATCTCATTGATATACACACGATCCAGATTATTCAGCACAATATAAGAAATCGCACCCGCAATCCGCAATGCCATGTTGGACTTAGGCTCCGAACCAAATGTCATGGAGCGACTGGTATCAATAAATATCTGAAAGATACCTTCCTTTTCTTCCATAAACTGCTTGATATACAGCTTATCTGTTCTTCCGTATGCGTTCCAGTCTATACGTCTGATATCATCACCAAGCATATATTCCCGGAAATCAGAAAATTCAACAGATGATCCTTTTGCACTGGATTTTCTTATACCGCTCATACCCTGAGATAAGCGCATGTTAAGACTCATTTTCAATGTATTCAGTTTGTCAAAAAATCCTTTGTCAAAAACTGTATTTTCCATATAACTCCTACACTGTCTTTACTGATTCCATAATCTTTCGTACAACATCATCTGCACTAACCCCATCAGAAATTGCCTCAAAATTAAGGGCTAATCTATGGCGCAATGCCGGAAATGCAACAAACTGTACGTCTTCAAATGCTACATTGTAACGTCCTTCCATAAATGCTCTCGCCTTAGCAGTCTTCACGATTGCCTGTGCAGCACGCGGACTTGCACCATTGGCAACATATTTCTTCGTAACTTCCGGCGCATCTTTATGTTCCGGATGTGTTGCCACAACCAAAGACAACGCATAATCCATAACTGCATCAGAAATCGGCATGTCCTTAATTGTTGTACGAATTGCAATAATATCCTCACCGTTAATAACCGGTGCAAGCTCTACCTTCTTATTCGTAATCGTAATATCCATAATCTCTTTTAACTCATCTTTGCTCGGAAACTCGACCAATAACTTGAATAAAAATCGGTCTAACTGCGCCTCCGGCAATGGATATGTACCTTCATTCTCAATTGGGTTTTGTGTTGCTAACACCATAAACGGTTTTGGAAGCTCATAGGTTGTCTTACCAACCGTAACCGTCTTTTCCTGCATTGCTTCGAGTAATGCCGATTGCGTCTTCGGCGTAGCACGGTTAATCTCATCCGCCAACACGATATTAGCAAATACAGGGCCTGCTTCGAACTGAAATACATTGTTTCCGTCTTCTTTGATGATCAAATTCGTACCGGTTACGTCTGCCGGCATAAGATCCGGTGTAAACTGAATTCTAGAAAAACTTGTAGACAACACTTTGGAAATTGCTTTAACAAGTTCCGTCTTTCCAAGTCCCGGTACACCCTCTAACAATACGTTGCCGTCGGAAAGAATTGCTAACAGTACCTGACGGATAATCTCCCGCTGCCCGATAATACCTTTTCCGATCTCTTCCTCACACATCTTCACCTTATTAATCATATCCTGTAACATTTTCTCGTCCATACACACACTCCTCATCCATATCTCTTTTCGACTTCGTATGATTTGTTGCTATATAAGAATCATTAATTATGAAACACATCCTAATGTTCATTAAAAATATGATTTAACAACTACCATCAGCAGGCCCGTTTGTTAAATTATATATTTTGAATAACGTAAAATGTGTGTTTCATAATTGTCACATAATATAACAACAAATCATACGAAATGCGTATTCTAGTTTAATCCATTGAAGTAGTCCTTGATTTTCTCTTTTATCTTACCCGGATAATTCGATCCGTTCACTTTCTTATGTGCTTTTTCTTTGTATTTTCCTGAAACCTCATCATAGTTCACTTTATTACCTGACCATGTCTTAGATTCATTGGATTTTTCTTTTGTTGTGCTATCATTATTATTAGCCTGACCGGTAAGATTTTCATCATCGCCAAGATCACCATCCGGAATTGTAACATTTTCAGGCTTTTTGTTCTCACCTTCTGTTCCGTCCTTGCTGCCATAATTCCAACCGCCACCATTTCCGGAACCATTTCCGGAACCATTCGCCGAGCCTGTACCCGCACCATTTCCTGAGCCGTTCGCGTTGTTTCCCGATTGCTGACTTGCAACGTTTTGCCCTTGCCCATTGGCATTGTTGCCCGTCTGATTTCCTGCATTGGCATTTTGCCCTTGTCCGTTCTGACTTTGGCCATTGTTTCCCTGCGATGCATTCTGACCGGTGTTTTGTGAAGTTGAAGCATAGTCCGATGTTGTTCCATTGGTACTTGCTTGTTGCAATGCCTGATTTGCCTTAGCATAAGCCTCTCCTGAATAAGAAGATTCCTTATACTCCTGCGCAGCCCGGCTAAGATTTTTATCACCTGTCATTTCAGCAAATTCTTTCAGTTTCTCATATGCTTCATCTTTATCTTTCTTAGAACCTTCTGCTGCTTTTTCAAGCGCTGCTTTTGCTTCTTCCATCAACGCCGCTTCCTTTTCCATCTGGCGTTCTTTTCCTTCCTCGGCTGCATTAGCAAGCATTTCCTGTACTGTCTTACTCTTCACATTTTCACTTGCCTTTTCAATCTTTTGCACAATACGCTCTTGTGCTTTCTTTAATTCACCATGCGACTGTGCCTCTTTTAATTCTTTTTTTGCCTGTTCTAACTGTTTTTGCATCTCATCAACTTCACTTTGAGATAATTCATCCATATTCCGAAGTTCTTTCTCGATTTTTTCTAACTCGGCAATCTCTTCTTTTGCTTCCTTCGAAACTTCATGACGCATATTGGCTAGTCTCTTTGCAGGCGTCAACGTCATATTGCTAATTACAAATACAATAGACAATGTAACAAGAAAAATAAACGATTTTACCGGAAATCGGATTGGAAATTCTTTTCGAATCGAAAAATTATCGATTACGTAAAGTGCATCTTTCTTTTGCAAAGAAGAGAATGCATCTTCTTTGCCGACGAGATAAAATGCTGTTGATATCTTCTCATGATGTCCTTTTGCATCTGCATATAATGCAGCCTGCATCGAATTCGGTGTTTTTTTCATTCCAAGTAGAATACCTGTAAAAAAGGACAAGACAATCACAATTGCTGCCACAAAAACCGCTTCATAAAATGGCACAACAAGCGCAAGTAGGGAAAGGAATACTGCAATCAGCATTCCGACTCCTGCACTTTTGGTCAGATAATCTATAATAGATTGTTCACGTATTCTGTTTCTCACACGACAGACAAATCTTTTAATGCTTTTATCCATCCTGTTGCCTCCTAGAGAATCATTTTTTATTTCTAATTACTGCAATCTTTAACGATGCTAATTTCAAAAATCCGATTGACACAAGCAAGTTTACCAGAATTGAAATTGGCACCCATGCCTTATAAATCCATGCAAATGCTGTCGGCAAATCCTTCGTTCCCACTTCTTCAATCACAGTATACAAATCTGTATTCGTCAAAACACGTACGAGATAATCTACAAATCCGGAATACGGATTTAAAAACATAATCATCGGAACAGCACCAAGATGATACTGATAATTTTGTTGTGTTATGTCTCTATACGTAATAATCGAAATACCTGTACTTAAGAAAACGGATGTAAGGAATAGAATCGAAAGTCCGATTACAATCGTAAGGATTGTTGCAAGAACAGATTTCTTCACCAAACTCGAACAAAACACACCAACACTTCCGACGTAGATTCCGATTGACAATAACATAACGAATAATCCGATAAGCGCCCACCAGCTCATTCCTCCTAGTACAAAAGAAATCGCCATCACCGGTACGCTCGAAATAATATACATCATAACAACCATCATTGCGGCTTCTAACTTACCTAATGCAATCGCAAATGGTGATACAGGTGTGGTTAACATAATATCAAGTGTCTGTTTTTCTCTCTCACCCGATATCGAACCGGATGTAATAATCGGTACAATCAAGCTTAACATGCCACACTCAATACAACTTAACACAGGAAACAATGTTCCTAGTCCGGAATAATCATAACCGCCATAAGCGCTTTCAAGGCTTGTCACTGCAATTACAAGCAAAACAATAAATGTTAGAAGTGCATTTACTCCCATAATAGCAAGAGACATTTTAATACTCCTAGAACCGACCATTAATTCTTTTCTCAAAATCGGATTCATACGAATGATCTTCTTCATGCCTGTTCACCTCCTGTTATCTGTAGGAATAGTGATTCCAAATCTTCCTTTTCGCGATAATAATTACTTACAAGTACATTCTTGTCCAACAAGTTTTTCAAAAGCTTCGCTGCCTGCATTTCATCACCCGAAAAAGATACCACTACTTCGTCTTCCGTCATCGTAACCTTATTCACCATTGGTTGTTCCTTCAGCAAAGTGGAAAGGAATTGTTTTCCCTCCTCTTCATTTTCATAATCCGGTGTAAATGCACGTATGTGTAGAGGAGCACGTCCATGTGTCTGACTCATAATCTCATCTACTTTGCCGCTCACAATCAATTGGCCATGTTCCATAATACCGATACTTGTACACATCTCGGCAAGCTCCGGTAAGATATGGGAACTAATAATAATCGTTTTCCCCATTGATCCAAGATTCTTAAGCACTTCTTTCATTTCGAATCTCGCTCTTGGGTCTAAGCCGGAATTGGGTTCATCTAATACTAATAAATCCGGATTATGAATCAGTGCTCTTGCCACACATAGTCTTTGCTTCATACCTCTTGATAAGGTGTCTACAAATACATCTTTTTTGTCCGCAAGATTTACTAATTCTAATAAACCGTCTGCAATTTCATCTACATCACGCTTGCTCATTCCATACATAGAACCATAAAACTCCATGTATTCCATTACCTTTAAGTTATCATATACGCCAAAGAAATCCGGCACATATCCCACTTTTCGCTTAATATCATCCGGTCGCTTTAATGCATCTACTCCGTCTACATGCACCGATCCGCCACTTGCTTTTAACAAACCGCAGACAATTCGCATTGTTGTTGTCTTACCGGCACCATTCGGCCCAACAAATCCGAAAATCTCACCTTTTTCAATATGCAAATTGAGATTGTCAAGTGCACGGAATTTTCCATATGTTTTTGTTAAATTCTCTATCTGTAACATTACTCTACCCCCCATGCACTTATTCTTGGAAGATAATTATTATAATTCATGTCCAATGGTGTGTATTTCAATATTAAAGCACCATCTTTCACATATTTTTTGAGTTCTTCCTCTGAAACTGTATCGCTGTCAACAAATATCGGGTCAAATCCGCCTGTTTCAAGATTATACGCATGCACCTGCGCCACGCGATTAATGCTCGTATCCTCCTTTGGAAGTTCTCCCATACATAACTTTGATAAAGCTTTACAATCATCAAAATAATATGTAATTATAACACCATCCGAATAAACCAAACGCTCATACTCTCCGTAATCACCCTGCACGGCAACCGCTTTGTGATCAATACTTGAATAATACTTACCACTTCCTATATCTGCATATGTTTCACGAAATGTACTGTAGAGCACAGCACAGCCTTTTTGCTCGACATTGCTATTGGTAACCATATCCGGCGTATACGAACACACTGTACCCCAGACGTATCCCATCATTGAATCACTATCCTTTATCACTGTCGTTTCCATCATGTTATTGATGTGATTAGCAAGTTCCTTGTCCCGATTCACATTCAATAAATCTCTAGTCGTATCAAAGCTTCCGTTACTTGTTTGAATAAAACATTTGCTCGGGTCGATTGTTACCGTTTCACCCTTTTTCAAATCACCAACCGGACAAATTCTGCTTTCAAAGCTTACTACAACTCCTTTTAAATCATAACAGGTATTGTTGGTCACACTTCCTTCAAATCCATCTGTCTTACAAACCAAATCCGCATCTAATGTACCAATTACATTCTCAGCATGGTTTTCCAATACAAATGAATTATCCTGAAATGCTTCTTCATTATGAAAATACATTCTGTGATTATCACCCTTTTTCATAATCATATATCTGTAAGAATCTGTACTATTATCACCAAAAACAGAATAGCTGTAATCATATGGATTTCTTGAAAAATGACCATATTCTTTTTTAAATTCTACTTCATAATCCTTTGCTTTTGGACAGATAACCGTCGTATACATTTCCTCATTTTGTACCGTATCTTGCAATTGAATCAAAGCGCATGTTGTAACGAGCGGTTTTGTAATTCGATATAGGAATCCGCTAAGATATATAAGCACCGTAAAACCGATTGCAATGATTGGTATCGTAATCCATATTAATTCTCTTTTTGCCATTTTCTTCAAGATGAGATAAAGAATCGGACCTACCAATACAATATACAAAATCAAGATTGTTCCATATAGCAATACACTCGGTTTTCTATCCGCATCCGCCATTTTTCCAATGTTAACTCTCTCTCCCATGTAATCATATCGTTCATCATAACCGGACAAACGTCTAACAAATGCATCAGAAACACCCTCTTCTAATATAATTCTTGCAATATCTTCTTTTCCTTCATAACTTATGAGTGGTTCCATACTCAGTGCATGTGATAGCACAATCACCTTACCTGCACCGTATCGTTTTTTTGATGCCGTATCTTTCGTTACTTTTGTAGAAAATGGTTCTCCGTCGTCTAATACAAATGACACACAGTCCATTGGAAGTGTCTTAAGCAATTCTTCTGTCATCTGATCTTCTTTTGCTGTTGTATCTATTGTATCACCTTCTGTTGTACCATCAGTCGTTGCATCCGTGTCCTCTGATATATTCTGTGTAGCTTCTGTCTCATCTTCTCTCGTATCAAACATCATATCCTGTATAACTTCTACATCAACATTCGACATTTCCATGCTACAATTCCATGTTACATCCTCTTTTTTCAAAGAGCCGAGTGTACCTGATACAAAGTCATCCTGAAAACAATGTAAAACATTTTGATAGTAATTTCCAAGTGCAAGAATCAAAGTACCCCCATTTTCTACATATCCCTTCAATGCTTTATATTGTTGCTCATTCAACTTCGCTGTGTCAAAATTATCTATAATAATATATCGAAATACAGAAAGTACTTTTTCATCTTCCGGAAAATTCATCTCATTGAGTTCAAAAATTTCCGAGCTTAACTCATTCCCTGAAAGATTCAACTGCAAACCATCAAAATAACTAAATGCAGTATAATCATCACTCAATATGCCAACCGACATATTATTATCTGTCTTCATCATAGATACAACATGTTGCTCCGCATAGACCACTTTATTCTTCTCATCTGCAATCTCCACACGAATCTTTCCGTTTCCTTCTATTGTATCCGTTATTACTTGAAATGTTTTTTCTTCTCCTGCAGCCAATGAAATCTCGGTACCATATGCAACCCGCACCATTTCCCATTCTGCTTCCGGAGTTACTCTTAAAACACCGGTAAAATTCTCTTTCGATGTAATAGTAACTTGTAGCAAAACCGGATAATCTGCTCTAACCAGTCCGTTTATTCCATAATCCACCTTCATTTCAAAATTAGCATTTTTTTGAACTACTTTCGTTGTCACATTCGATGTTGCCTGAACGGGTACACCGAAAAATGCGATACCAAAGCAAATTGTGAACAAAGCAAGTATCAAAAAACGTACATTTTTCTTCTTCATCCTTTTACTCCTCACTTCTTAATTACAATAAATGAAACCAAATGATTAGACTGCATTTGGTTTCACTAACATCCTACAAATTATACCATACCATAGGCTCTATGTTTCTTAATTTTTTCTTAAGCATTCATGAATGAATTCGCATGAAATCAAATATATATTCTTGCATTTTCTCCTTCATCTTATCTCTTATATTTTCCAACTCTTACAAATGACTTCTTGCCTGCTTTTTCCTGCATCTTATCATATTGTTCATACATATCCTGCACACTGTTTTCCAGCAAAAAATAGTGTTTAATATACGGAATGAGCAATCCCATTAACAAGATCAGCAGCAACAAAAGTGGTACAGAAAAATAACGAAATGTATATAAAAACACCATTGTTGTCATTAATGCAAACAGTACCGTAACCACCAGATGAATAAAGCGTTCATGTGCAAAAAACGCAATCTGGGTAAGATGTTTTTGCATTTCGTCTTCCCAATCTCTTTCCTCCTCCGATTCAAGCAATCGGTTTACATAATTCATATATTGTCTAATTCTATCTGCCATGTTACCATCCTCCTACATTATACTATTAAAGTTCATTTTCCTTTCACACTCCAAATAGAAATGCATATACATAAATATTACAAGATATCCTTGAAAATAACAAGTATCGTGGAAGCAGAAAACCTTATATAATGACAAAATGTGGGTTGACACTTCTTTCTCAATATGTTACTCTACATTTACTTAAAAATAATTTCATTTATCAAATACTGTGATAAGGAATAGTAAGATTTGGGAAGTATCCAGAGAGCTGTTGGTTGGTGCGAAACAGTTATGGAAAGAATCTGAACTCGCCTTTGAGTAGCCCGCTGAACATATCAGGTATGATAAGTAGGTGAGGACGGAACCCAACCGTTATCCCAGGGAGGATATAAGACATTAGTCCGTATCTGCGATGAGTGTATACATATAATGTATGAATTAGAGTGGTACCGCGTAAGTTCAGCCTTACGTCTCTAGATAAGGAGACGTAGGGCTTTTCCTATGATTAGGGATACTTTATCATGATACCATAACAAAGTATAGAGCAGATACCATTTTAAGAAAGGAAGGTATGAATTATGATGGACGCAACCAAGTATAAGAGAAATTATTTTATGCCACCTGTAGAATCTTTAGAGTGGACCAAGAAGGAATATGTAGACAAAGCACCTGCATGGTGTTCTGTCGATTTGAGAGACGGTAACCAGGCACTCATTGTACCGATGAGTCTAGATGAAAAAATTGATTTCTTCAAAATGTTAGTTGCTGTAGGATTCAAAGAAATCGAAGTTGGTTTCCCTGCTGCTTCCGAAACAGAATATGATTTTTTACGTGCATTAATTGATCAGGATTTAATTCCGGATGACGTTACAATTCAGGTACTTACACAAGCAAGACCTCACATCATCCAAAAGACATTTGAGGCAGTAAAGGGTTGTAAACATGCAGTAATTCACCTTTACAACTCCACTTCGTTGGCTCAGCGCGAGCAGGTATTCAAAAAATCAAAAGAGGAAATCAAACAAATTGCTATCGAAGGCGCTAAGATGTTATTAGAATTAACAAAGCAAGATGGCGGCAATTACCAGTTTGAATATTCTCCGGAATCATTTACCGGTACAGAAGTTGAATACGCATTAGAGGTGTGCAATGCTGTTATAGATATCTGGCAGCCAACCCCTGACAACAAAGTTATCATCAACTTACCTGCTACTGTTGAAATGTCATTACCGCATGTATACGCAAGTCAGATCGAATACATGAGCAAACATATGAACATGAGAGAGAATGTCATTCTTTCTTTACATCCACACAACGACCGTGGTTGCGGTGTGGCAGATGCAGAGTTAGGTGTACTTGCCGGTGCAGACCGTATCGAAGGTACATTATTCGGAAATGGCGAACGTACAGGTAACGTAGATATTATTACATTAGCTATGAACATGTACACACACGGTGTGGATCCAAAGTTAGACTTTAGTAATATCCCTGAGATTACACAGCTTTACGAGCGTGTAACCGGAATGCATGTATATGAGCGTTCTCCATACACCGGTAAGTTGGTGTTTGCAGCATTTTCAGGTTCTCATCAGGATGCAATTGCAAAAGGTATGAAGTGGCGCGAAGAAAAGGAATTAAAAGATTGGACTGTTCCTTACTTACCACTTGACCCACATGATGTTGGCCGTGAATATGAAGGTGATGTTATCAGAATTAATTCACAGTCAGGAAAAGGTGGAATCGGTTATATTTTAGAGCAGGCTTACGGATTCAACTTGCCTGCTAAGATGCGTGAAGACTTAGGTTATGCTGTTAAGAACGAGTCTGATCATCAACACAAAGAATTATCGCCGGAAGAAATTCTTGGTATCTTTAACAAAGAATATGTTAACATTAAGACTGCTATCAAGTTGGATGAATGCCACTTTAATCAGGAAGGAAATGGTATCATTTCAACTGAGCTTACCATCAAACGTGATGATGTGCCAAAGGTATATCACGGAACAGGTAATGGACGTCTTGATGCTGTTGCAAACGCTATACAAAAGCATTTTAATATTGAATTCAAGTTAACCACTTACGAAGAACATGCCTTACAGCATGGTTCCAATTCTCAAGCATGTGCATACGTTGGAATTGAAACTGATAATGGTATCACAACTTGGGGATGCGGAATCAAAAATGATATTATTGATGCATCTGTATGTGCATTACTTTCAGCAGTTAATAAGGTGTTAGACAAAGAACATATAAAATAATACTTATACAAAACACGAAAAACCTCTGGTGAATTCACCAGAGGTTTTTCTGTGCGTAAAGTTATAGAAATATTGATATCATCCTTTCACACTACCAAGTGCCACACCGGCAATGATATATTTTGATAGAACGAAATAAACAATAAACAATGGCAATACAGTAAGTGATAGTCCAAGATAAACTGAACCATACTCTGTCTTGTAAATATCACCACGTAACAAACTAACCATGATTGGCATTGTATACTTCTCTTGATCAGTCAATAAAACAAGTGGTGTAAACAAGTTGTTCCAGCTACTAACAAATGAGAAAATTGCCTGTGTTGCAATCGCAGGTTTCATGATTGGTAAAGCAATTTCATTAAAGATACGAAACTCTTTTGCACCATCAATTCTTGCTGACTGCACAATTTCCATAGATAATGCCGGATACATATACTGTCTCATAAAGAATACCATAGATGGTGATGCAATTGCCGGTAAAATAAGCATCAATAAGTTATTAGTCATACCAATCTTGTACACCATCTGGTAAAAACCGATCATTGTGATCTGTGCAGGTATCATCATGATTGCTAAGATAAAGCTAAAGAATGGCTTTTTCAATTTCCAATCATACACTACCAAACCATATGCAGTCATTGTTGAGAAATATACTGCACAAAGAGTTGAAAATGTAGAAATAATACCTGAATTCAAAAATCCTACTGCCGGATTAAAACTCTTGCCTAACAAAATAGCCAAGTTTTTAAACATATATGTAGATGGCAATAACGAAATCGCATGTTGCTGTATCTGTGTTGTTGATCTTGTTGCATTCACAAACATAATCCAGAAAGGAAGGATACTAAGTATCGCGAGAAGAATACAAACAACATAGATAACAACTTTCATAGCAATTCCACTCGATTTACGAGCTTCCATTTCACTTGCCGCTACTGCTTCTCTCATTATGCATTCTCCCCTTTCTGCTTAGTCTGTGCCATTGCAGCACGTTTTGCCGATTTTTCATCATCTTTATCACGCATCAAGAAGAATGTAACCGCTGACAAAGCACAGATAATGATAAACATAATCAAACTTGCAGCTGCTGCTCTGTTATACATATAACTTCCCTTAAATGCCTGATTGTAAATAAATACACTTGTGGTTAATGTTGCATTGTCCGGACCACCTAAAAGGAAAGTCTGTGGAATATCGAACATGTTCAAACCACCAATCAAACTTGTAATTAATGTAAACAATAAAATTGTCTTGATATTAGGAATTGTAACAAGGAAGAATGTCTGGACTTTGTTCGCACCATCCACCTCCGCTGCTTCGAAAATCTCAGGGCTAATTCCCAAAACACCTGAAATCAAAATAATCATTGTATATCCATACCACATCCAGAACTGAATAAAAGCAACAATACCTTTTGCAATGTTACCATGAATCAGGAATTGGAACGGTTCATCAATTATTCCAAGTGTCATAAACAAGTCATTCATAGGACTCATTGGATACTGGAACATCTGATTAAATAAAAGTGCAACCGTAGCTGCTGTAATAATATTAGGCATATAGAACAATACCTTGAATATGCCTTGTCCTTTTATTTTACAACGTCTATCTGTAAACCATGCCGTCAATAACAAGGCTAATGCAATCTGCGGAATAAAGTTTGTTATCCAGATAACTACCGTATTCTTGAAAGCCTCTCTAAAAGACGGATTTGACAATACTGTCTTGAAATTTCGCAACGGGTCTTCTAGGAAATGAATCTCCGTCATTCCCAAACCTTTTAAATCAGTAAATCCGATAACCGCTGTATAAATAATTGGATATAGTGAAAAGATTAAAAATGCAACTGTGAATGGAATACAAAAAATATATCCGTATTTTGCATATCTAACTTTTTTCTTATTCACTCTACCCACCTCCGCTTCTTTTAATTTTATAAAAGGCAGCCGGACAACGTCGACATGTCCGACTGCCTTTTGTATGAATAGATTATTAATTACTCAACGATAACGTCTAAGTTGTCAGCAACCTGCTGCTTAAAGTCAGCAATTGCCTGCTCACGTGACTTATTACCTGCTGTGTACTCACGAACCTGCTCTCTCCAGTAAGAGTTGATTGTCTCATCGTACTGTGTTAAGTTAGTACCCTTAGCATAATCATTAGCTGGTACGAAGTAGTCGAACATATTCTGTCCGCCTAAGAAATCAACTGAACCATCAGAAACGCCCATTACTGTGTTAGAAGCAACTGAGTCCTTTGTACCGCCTTCGCCGTTCAAAGTACCATTAGCCCACTTGTACTGAAGACCTTCTTCAGAAGAATCTAATGTAATCCACTCTAAGATATCACCTACAGCCTGTGCCTTATCAGTATCCTTGTTACCAAGTACCCATGTACCACCCCAGAAGAAACCGATTGGAGAGTCACAAACAGCCCAGTCACCATATGTACCTTCGCCTACAGCCTCGCCACCACAGTTAGGTGCCATTGTGTAGTTGATCAACCATGCAGGACCGAAGAAACCAAGAACGTCCTTAGCACCTTCACCCTTCATGTCTGCGAACCAAGCATCCTGCCAGTCCTGAGTATCATTGTGGTAGTTGTTATCTTTTAACTTCTTAGAAATGTCTAAGAACTCTTCTCTCTTAGGATCAATATTAAGCTTTCCGTCAACAATCCATCCTGTGTCTGAACTGTTCTCAACTGCATGCCATACATCACCATCACCAGATACGATACCATATCCCTTAGCCTTTAACTCTTCAGCTGCTGTAAAGAACTGATCCCAACCTGGACCAATCTTCTTTGTGATTTCAGCTGGATCGTCAGTTCCCCATGTATCCTTAGCAACTGAACGACGGTAGATAAATGCACCACCTGTTGCCTGATAACCTAAACCAACTAACTTTCCATCCGGATTTGTTCCGATATCAACTGTATACTGTGCAATCTTAGCTTCATCAAGCTTAGCTGCTACATCAATTCCAAGATCCTCATATGCTGCTGCATACTGAGCTGCATCACCCTGTGTATACTTTAATACGAATGCTGCCTCTGCTGCATAGATATCCGGAGCATCCGGACCACCTGCTGCCAATGCCTGGTCAAGAGCTGGCTGATAAGCACCTTCTGTTGTTGCAATTACAGTTGTCTTGATTTCATAAGGGAAATCTGGATGTGCTTCTACATACTTCTGAATCATTCCAGGAACTTCCTCTGTAAACGCCCATACATTAAGTACGTTATCCTCTGGATTATCCTTTGCTTCTTCTGCTACTTCTGCATCTTCTGCATCTCCTGCATCATCAGCTACTGCCTCTGTTGCTGCTGGCTCGCTACCAGCTGACTCTGTTGTGTCTGCTGCTCCGCCACAACCAAATAGTAAACTAGCTACCATGGTTACTGCAAGCAATCCGCTTAACATTTTCTTTTTCATCTTTTATCCTCCTTCTCTTATAAAAAAAGATGTCAATGATTCAAATTTCGGCCTGATTTGAATTAATGTAGTCTTATTATACACAAAAAATTATACAAATTGCTTTTTATTTCTTGCTATCTTTGCATTAAAAATTGCTTTTTTGTTCATTTTGGATGACAAAATTTGCTTTTTTCATTATAATTTGTATAGAAACACAATAGTTTCTTCTATATAATAGGTACAAATACATAAAAAGGAGACTAATATGAACCAGATTTTTAACCCAGACAATCCCGTTATGCGGTTTTTGTCCAAATTTTGCGATTTGATGTTGCTTAATATTCTATTCATCATAACATCAATTCCTATTTTCACGATCGGAGCTTCCTTAGCTGCCATGTACAAAATCACACTCGACATTGTAACCAACGACGATCCATATATTATAAGGGGATATTTTAAAGCATTTAAAAAGAACTTCAAACAGGCTACACTAATTTGGCTACCTATGCTATTCGCCCTCTTGTTCTTTGCTATAGATTTATATGTGGTATACAACATCATCGATCCCGGCTATTCTTATCTGCAATTTCCGATTTGGATTATTATGTTTGTAATTCTTTCCATTGTAATCTATGCATTTCCAATGATTGGGCGCTACGAAGCAACAAGCAAGCAGATTCTCAAGAACTCTGTGTTATTAAGTGTTGCTAACATTCCTGTTACAATCATGATTCTTGCAATCTACGCAGGAATCGCTTATCTTGCATCACTATCTGCAAAAGCGCTTATTACTGCATTTAGTATCTTTTTGTTCTTTGGATTTAGCGCAATTGCATTTTATAATTCTTTATTTTTAATTAGAATCTTTTTCAAATGTAATCCTGATGAAGAGGAAGCATTAAAGAATCGAGAATTAGAAGAAGCAAGCACCCTATAGGGCGCTTGCTTCTTTTAATTCTATGAATTCTCTCCGGTTATTACAACCTGACCATCAACAACACGAATTTTAACTTTGTTCGTGTCAATTCCTGCAGCTTCTAAAATCTCTTCGTTTAATTGAACTCTATGTGCTTTGTCCATAACGGAGTATTCATCATGCGCATCATCATCTAACTCATCACTGCTTATATGTGCAATCTGTTCACGAACTTGCGCTTTCATAATCTTTTCTGTACTAATTTTTCCATCCGAAATCATAACTACTCTATCAACCTTATTCGCTAGCTTAACATCGTGTGTAACAATAATAATCGTTAATCCCATTTCTTGATTCAGCTTTCTAAACAAATCCTGAATCATATTCGATGTTTTGGAATCCACAGCACCTGTCGGCTCATCCGCAAGTAAAATATCAGGATCATTTGCAAGTGCAACTGCTATTGACACACGTTGCTGTTCGCCGCCCGACATCTGAGCCGGGTACGAATTCATCTTGTGCGCAATCCCGGTCATCTCTAACAAACGCATTGCCTTTTCATGCTTTTGTCCGGCATCAAGCTTTGTAAAGTTCATTGCTGCCTCCACATTTTCTATAGAGGTCAGATAGGAATACAAATTTCTGGAACTCTTTTGCCAGACAAATCCAATTTTTTTCTTTCGATATTGAACCATCTCTTTTTCAGTCAT
>SVEJ01000039.1 GCA_015057435.1 Lachnospiraceae bacterium | reverse complement strand
GGTATCATATATTAAAAAGCAAAAAAACAGAATATGGAATATATTTGCTATTTTGATAGGAATAGTATTAGTCCTTTTTGCAATTTGGTTAGGGTTTCCTAAATAAGATCTGATTTTGGATAATGAACTTTTTAGTTCTACCGAGAGTTTTATGGTGTTAAAATGATAAAATACAGAGGCCTATGTTGTAATTAATAGAGGTTATTTGGAAAGAGGTTTGCCCCACAATATGGTGCAAACCTCTCGGTTTTTCATTATATAACAGGCAACTTCTCTATTAGTAGATGGACCAGGGTCTTTCGACGAGCCCGAGTAGCAATATTGCTACTTGTTATTATAAGAGAACAGATAACAGTGCTCAGACAAAATATGGATACAAACAGATTATTTTTTGCCGAAATCCGAAATTCCTTCTAATGTTCCAATGCTTTTGATAAAGTGCTGTTCAACCGGAGAAATGGTATTTTCCAAGCGATTCTTGTACTTGGTGTATTCGACATGAGCTTTATCCAGTGCCTGCTTATGGCTGATATGACCGCTACTGGTAAGAATATCACGGCGGGTCATTTTCAGGTAATCATCGATGGTTTCCAACCAGTCTTTCATATACATAGGCTCCTGATTAAGAGCGTGTACCTCGGCAATATCAAGGTAGGCGGTAACTATCTTGTTTAAAGCATCAAGTTCCTGCTGGGTAAGATAGTTTTTTGCAACTTCTACATCGGAGCGACGGATGGTGTCATTAGCCCATGAGGTAAGTCCCATATTATCTTTTTCAGCATCAGCACGCTGGTAAATAACTTCTGCGGCTGTGTGCTTGTGTGCTGCCCAGTGCATCTTATTCTGAACCTGCTTGAAGAACAGAATAGAACTTTCTGCACGAGGATCATAATCGATGCTGGTAGCATAGATTTCCAGAACCTTTCTCCAAAATACTTTTTCAGATGACCGGATGTCTCTGATACGGGCAAGCAATTCGTCAAAGTAATTGCCTCCGCCAAGTCTTTTCAGTCGGTCATCGTCTAATGCAAATCCTTTTTTCATATATTCTTTTAATATTCCCATAGCCCAGATACGGAACTGTGTACCACGGTGGGATTTTACACGGTAGCCAACGGAGATGATTACATCAAGGTTATAGAAATCAACATTGTAATCTTTGCCGTCGGAAGCAGTGTAGGCAAATTTTGCCCATACTGAATCTTTATCTAATTCACCTTCTTTGAAGATGTTACGGACATGCTTTCCTATTACACTTCGGTCACGCTGAAACAGCTCTGCCATCTGATCAATAGACAGCCACACAGTATCATCTTCAAAGGTAGTTTCTATTTTCGTCAAACCGTCTTCGGTTGTGTACATAATAATACTTGAATTATTCATATAAGTGATTCTCCTATTTGGGAAGTTATTTGTTTAGTTGGATGACATTAACTATAGATATTATAACGAACAAATGTTTGTAAATCAAGAGGATATAGAGAATAATATTTCTGTAATCCATGTTGGGAAATCCGTTGAAAAGATACCTCAAATATGTTAGTATGGGAAAGATATAGAATATATTAAAAATCGAAATGAAATACATGAGTATTGTTGATAGGAGGTTTTATTAAAATGGAAGCATACAAGCAGGAATTTATTGAATTCATGGTGGATTCAGATGTACTTAAGTTTGGAGATTTTACATTGAAGAGTGGACGTAAGTCACCGTTTTTCATGAATGCGGGAGCATATGTAACAGGTTCACAGCTTATGCGTTTAGGTGAATATTATGCAAAGGCAATTCATGAGACCTATGGCGATGATTTTGATGTGTTGTTTGGTCCGGCTTATAAGGGTATTCCGATTAGCGTTGTGACAGCAGTTGCATATAGCAAGCTTTACGGTAAGGAGGTTCGTTACTGTTCAGATCGTAAGGAAGAGAAGGATCACGGCGCAGATAAGGGAAGTTTTCTTGGTAGTTCATTAAAAGATGGTGACAGAGTGGTTATGATTGAGGATGTAACAACTTCTGGAAAGTCCATGGAAGAGACAGTACCGAAGGTAAGAGGTGCTGCAGATGTTGAAATTGTTGGACTTATGGTTTCTTTAAACCGTATGGAGAAAGGTAAAGGTACCAAGAGTGCGTTGGAAGAGATTAAGGATATATATGGATTTGAAACAGCTGCGATTGTTTCTATGGCAGAGGTGACAGAGCATCTTTATAATAAGCCATACAATGGAAAAGTGATTATCGATGATACATTGAAAGCGGCTATTGATGCATATTATGAGCAATATGGTGCAGAATAATTATGACTGAATATGGAGGTGTCCTATGAACGAAAAAGTATATAAAACAATGAGAAGTGTTGGTGGCTGGAGTATAGCCTTGGGTGTGATTGTGATTGCTGTAGGCGTGATAGCAGGTGTTATGCAAATTATTCAAGGTGGCAGACTTTTGAGTAGCAAAAAGGATATCACATTTTAATTAAGTGGGATGGAGAAAATGAGAGGATTTACGATGAAGATAAAAAAGGTATTCGCCTTGGTTCTTATGGCTGTACTGTTAATTGGAATGTTAAGCGTTTCGGATACGGTATATGCAGAGAATGATGATACCACATTGGTGGTAGGATTTGATGCTGAGTTTCCGCCTTATGGATATAAAGATGAGAATGGTGAATATGTTGGATTTGATTTGGATTTGGCTGCAGAGGTGTGTGAACGTCGCGGTTGGACTTTGGTGAAGCAGCCAATTGACTGGAATTCAAAAGACATGGAGCTTTCTTCCGGTAGTATTGATTGTATATGGAATGGTTTTACGATTAATGGACGAGAGAATAAGTATACATGGTCAGTTCCTTATGTTGATAATTCTCAGGTTGTGATTGTGAAAACAGATTCCGAGATCAGAACATTATCGGATTTGGCTGACAAGGTTGTAGTTGTGCAGACGGATTCTTCTGCTTTGGCAGCATTTACTGCCGAAGGTGCGACAGAAGAGAATATCGCATTGTGTAAGTCTTTTGCTGAATTGCAACAAGTGGCAGATTATAACAGCGCATTTATGAACTTGGAAAGCGGTATGGTAGATGCGATTTGTATGGATATTGGTGTGGCGCAGTTTCAAGTTGAATCCAGAGGTGAACAGTTTATGCTTTTAGAAGAACATGTATCTTCTGAAGCGTATGGTGTTGGTTTTAAGCTCGGTAATGAAACGTTGCGCGATCAGGTACAGGAAACGTTAAGACAAATGCAAGAAGACGGAACATTCGAAGCGATTGCAGAAGAATGGGGACTTTCGGATTGTGTTTGCTTGAAGACATCGTTTGAAAAATTGGATGCTTCCGGTACGGAGAGTGATGTAAGTAACGTAGAAACAACAGATGAAAGTCAACAACTGGATATTGGTTCGGTTATTGTCCAGTTAGGACAAGGAATGTTATCGACATTAGCGATATTCTTTTTAACGTTACTTTTTGCACTACCACTTGGTTTGATTATTATGTTTGTTCGAATGTCTAAGTTTAAGCCATTCGAATGGATTGCGAAATTTTACATATCTGTTATGCGTGGAACGCCATTAATGTTACAGTTGTTGGTAGTATTTTTTGGTCCCTACTATTTGTTCGGATGGGAGATGCCGAAAAGCTATCGATTCATGGCTGTAATAATTGGTTTTTCCCTGAACTATGCTGCGTATTTTGCAGAGATATATCGTTCAGGTGTACAAAGTATTCCTGTAGGCCAAAGAGAGGCCGCAATGGTTCTTGGCTATAGCAGAACACAGACGTTTTTAAAGATTATCTTCCCGCAGATGGTAAAAGTAGTGATGCCGTCTGTTACAAATGAAGTGATTACATTAGTAAAAGATACATCTCTTGCGTTTGCATTAGCACATGTTGAGATGTTCACACTTGCAAAGCAGATTGCAGCGGCGGAAAAAAGTATTGTGCCATTGTTTGTGGCAGGGGTATTTTATTATATTTTCAATTTTGTTGTTGCGTTTGTAATGGAAAAAATTGAGAAGAAGATGGATTACTACAGATAATGGGAATTGGCAAATTGTACAACGGGATTGTACAAAAAGACGATAGATGCATTGGAATCGGATGAAAATGAAGAAAAAATGCGTGAAACACGAGTGAAAAACCATCTTACTGTATGCAATGTGCACAAGTGACATTGTAAGAATTGTACAAAGATGGAGAATAAAACAAAAAAGTTGTTGAAATTTGCCAAAATGTATAGTACAATATGTATATGTTAAGGGGATGCGAAAAAGTGGGGTGATCGTATGGCATTGTTTGGAAAGAAGGAAGAGAAGAATTATATTGTCTTTGATCCTTATACGGACGAGGCAATTGCTGTATGTATTACAAAAGAGGTTAAGCAGATATTACAGGTTCAACCGAAGGCTCAGTTTGTAGAGTGTACCTCTTATGAATATTTTAAGTTTAAGGAGCATAATCAGCTGCCGGCTGATATTGCAAGTCGTCCGAAGTTAGCAGCGAAGGACGTTAAGTAGCGGAGAATTAATTTACATAGATTGTGTTACACATTTCCTTTCCTTCTAAGGCAGGTTCTATTTTTTAATAGAATCTGCCTTTTTCCGTAAACAACGAGCCAATCGAAAACCGATAGGTTTTCGGAGCCATCAAATATAATGCAGGGTGGATGCTTGCATCCTTCCCTGTGTTATATTTCGATGGCAAGGAAACGCGGAAGCGTTTTCAATTGGCGAGTGTCCGAGACTGAGCAACAGTTGTTGCGATGTCCGAGCGAAGGAAACGCGGAAGCGTTTTCAATTGGCGAGTGTCCGAGACTGAGCAACAGTTGTTGCGATGTCCGAGCGAAGGAAACGCGGAAGCGTTTTCAATTGGCGAGTGTCCGAGACTGAGCAACAGTTGTTGCGATGTCCGACATATATTTAGTATATTGGGGTGGTTTGTGTTATAATGAGATGGAATCTTAACAGAAAATAAAGAGGTTATATTATGAAACGAATGGCAGTGGGCATTCTGGCCCATGTTGATGCGGGAAAAACTACATTGTCTGAAGGACTTTTGTACGAAAGCGGTATGATCAAAAAACCGGGAAGAGTAGATAATCAAAATTCCTTTTTGGATACGGAAGATTTGGAACGTGCAAGGGGAATTACTATTTTTTCAAAACAGGCGATTATGCAATGTGGTGATACCTGTATTACGCTTTTAGATACTCCGGGGCATGTGGATTTTTCGGCAGAAATGGAACGTACGCTATGGGTTATGGACTATGCGATACTGGTTATTAGTGGTGCTGATGGTGTACAGGGACATACACGAACCTTGTGGAAACTGTTAGAGCGTTATCAGATTCCTACATTTATATTTGTTAATAAAATGGATCAACAAGGAACGGAACGTTCGAAGTTAATGGATGATATCCGCAAGCATTTCGGTGAAGGATGTATTGACTTTGGAGATAATGATATAGATGAACAGATAGCGGTATGTGATGAAAGTTTGCTGGAGAAATTCTTAGAAGGAGAAGAAATAAAGGATTCCGATATTATTGAATTGATAGCAAGCCGTAAGGTTTTTCCATGCTATTTTGGTTCGGCATTGAAGTTGGAAGGTGTGGATACGTTTCTTGCTGCTGTCTTACATTATATGAAAGAGAATAGAACGGATTCGGAATTTGGAGCCAAGGTCTTTAAGATAGCGAGAGACCAGCAGGGGAATCGTCTTACCTATATGAAGGTTACCGGTGGTTGTTTACAAGTTAAGGATATATTGACCGGTATAGCTGATGATGCTGCATATGAAGAAAAGGTTAATCAGATTCGAATTTATTCCGGTGAAAAATATGAAACGGAACAACAGGTTTTTTCGGGAACTGTCTGTGCTGTAACAGGTCTTAGTAAAACTTATCCGGGACAAGGTCTTGGTGTGGAGAAGAATGCATCACTTCCGATGCTTGAACCGGTGTTGACTTATTCTGTAGAATTGCCGCAAGAGGTTGATGCTGCGCAGATGTTACCGAAATTGAAACAATTAGAGGAAGAACAGCCGGAGTTGCATATTTTGTGGAAAGAAGAAACAAAAGAAATCCAGATAAAACTTATGGGTGAAGTGCAAATTGATGTTCTGAAAAAAAGAATTGCGGATCGGTTTGACGTAGAAGTAGACTTTGGCGTTGGAAATATTGTCTATAAGGAAACAATAGCGAATCGGGTAGAAGGAGTTGGACATTTTGAACCATTACGTCATTATTCGGAAGTGCACTTGCTTTTAGAACCGGGGGAACCCGGAAGCGGTATGCAGTTTATGCTTGATTGTAGTGAGGATGTTTTGGATAAGAATTGGCAACGACTTATATTGACACATCTTGAAGAAAAGGAACATCTGGGGGTTTTAACAGGGTCACCGCTTACAGATGTAAGAATTACGGTTGTTGCAGGTAAGGCACATACAAAGCATACTGAAGGTGGAGATTTCCGGCAGTCTACGTATCGTGCGGTTCGTCAGGGATTGATGCAGGCTGACTCTGTTTTGTTAGAACCGTATTATGCATTTAGAATCGTTGTTCCGCAAGATATGGTAGGGCGCGCGATGACAGATATTAATCAGATGAATGGTACATTTGAAGGGCCGGTTATTGAAGAAGAACAGGCAATACTTACCGGTATTGCACCGGTTGCAACGATGCGTGGATACCAGATTACACTGAATTCCTACACGAAGGGACTTGGCACGCTTTTTTGTACATTGCATGGATATGAAATCTGCCATAATCAGGAAGAGGTGATTGACAAGATTGCATATGATGCAGAGACGGATATTTCTAATCCGTCGTCCTCTGTCTTTTGTTCTCATGGTGCCGGATTTATTGTTCCGTGGTATCAGGTCAAAGATTATATGCATGTTGAGTCTGTGTTAGATGAGATGCTTCAGAATGATATAAGAAATGATGATTTTGATGAGATGTCAGAGGTAGCACGCAGAAAAGTTTCCCTGGTAGATTATTCCATTGATGAGGAACAGATTGAAGCGATTCTGAATAAGACATCACATGCCAATGAAAAGGCTTCTAAACATTATTATAAAAAAGCGAAGCCTAGAATTGATTATGCATATAAGGGGAAAGCGAAACCACGTAATCAGGAAAAATATCTGATTGTTGACGGATACAATATTGTACATGCATGGGAAGATTTGAAGTGTCTTGTGAATGATAATCTGGAAGGTGCAAGAATGAAGCTGCTTGATATTCTTTCGAATTATCAAGGCTTTGTAAAATGCGAGGTTATTGTAGTATTTGATGCATATCTGGTAAAAGGTAACTTGGGTGAAATGTTTGATTACCAAAACATTCATGTTGTATATACGAAAGAGGCGGAAACGGCAGATGCGTATATTGAGAAACTGACACACAAGATTTCCAAAGATTATTATGTAACGGTTGCGACTTCAGATGGATTGATTCAGTTGATTACAAGAGGACAGAACTGTGTCGTGATGTCTGCGAATGAACTGAGATGCGAAGTGGAACGTGTACAAGAGGAGATAAGAACTTATATGAATGAAAGCTAGGCATTTATACAATGCCTAGCTTTTTTAATTCCTGATACAGACGTGAAATAGGTAATCCGACAACGTTGTAATAATCGCCGTGTATGGATTTTATATGTTTTGCAAATGGCCCTTGGATTCCGTAACTGCCTGCTTTGTCCAAACAATCTTTGCTTTCTATGTATTCCTTTAGTTCGTAATCATTGGTCGGGTAGAATGTTACATCTGTTCGTTCGTGGAAAAAAGATGTTTGCTTTGCGCCGTTGGTCCGGTACAGTATAGCGATTCCGGTGTAGACCTGATGTGTACGGTCAGATAATAATTTCAGCATGTCAAACGCTTCTGATTCGTCTTCCGGTTTTCCTAAGATTTCACCATTGTAGCAGACGATTGTATCTGCACCGATTACAAGGAAATCTTTTCCTTGATAATCCTTTTTGATGTCGTTGTAAACGGCATTTGCTTTTTGTAAAGCTAAGTCTTCGACAATTTTATCAGGTGTGTCTGAAATGACAACTTCTTCAATTGTAGAAGGAATCGTGGTAAATGTAAAACCTGCTTGTGTCAATAACTCAAATCGTCTTGGTGAAGCAGAGGCTAAGATAATAGGTAAATCCTTGTTCATTTATAAAAAACCTCCTTTTTGTACATCATCATATGTGATTTCTTCTGAACTGTAACGTGCTTTTTCGTATACATCTGTTAATTCGCTGATATCTTCATCTTTTGCTGCGTTTACTTTATCTGCAATGTGCATAGGTGTATCGGAGCAGTGCAGGTTCGTTAGGCGATATCCCTTGATTGTGATGCGGTATCCGCGTCTTATTTTTGTAGCATTATCATTGGCAAAATACTCTTTCATCTGTTCGTAGAATGGCATTTGCGGTTTCTTGATGCGCTCAGTTTTTCTTGGCTTTGATAAACGCACGACGACATCTGTATCGGTACTATAGCGTTTTGTAAAGATTTTGATGAACTTTACAATGATACGGTAGATGATATATATAACAATAAATATAGAAATAATCATAATAATACCATCTAGAATCTGAGCTAATAGGGATGGTTCTTTCATGGCTCGCCATGAGTCGTCTAATTTTTCACGTGCGTCCGGTATGTTAATTTTTCGATCTTTCGCAAAGAGTGCACTAATAACAGTGGTTACGAATGATACGATGCGAATAATCAATCGAATCAAGCGTATGAGTGCATCTCCAAATGCAGCAAACAATTCATCTGCGTTGCTATATAACAATACAATAGTAACAACAGCAACCGTTATAAGAAAGAAAGTGAAAATCAATATATTTGTTAAGAAAATCTTTCTTACGGGCATGGATGTTGCCTGGTCAGCCTTGGTCAGTAAGCGGTTGATTCCGGCAATAAATAGTCGAACAAAGTGTAACAGCAGTACAAGGATTCCGATGTAATAGATTATCGTGGCAATGCTATGCATTTTATAAGCGTTTGTTATGATGTATAAGATGGTAACGCATAATACAAGTTGCCACGGCACCTCGTTGTATTCTTTTTCTATAGGCGTACGCCATACACGAATTGCATTCATGAATTCAAAAAACAGTAAGACGAAGAAGAGATAGCGGTATTCTATGTGTGTAAATGGTATAAGCCAGGCAGGAATCCAGAAAAGACAGTGCAATAAAATATATAATACAGGGTGAAAACAGTAGTTTTGTATGCATTTATTGCAGATTAATACAAGTGGGATTCCGAAGAGCCAATAGGGCGTTGGAATACAGTTCTTATAAATGTATAACGTTGTAATGAAAAGTAGGATATAAGCAACACAGCTGTTGCATAGTTTTGCAACGTCTTTTGCTATGGAAATGTTATATTTCATGGGTGTTCACCTCCCACAACGTTATACCTGGCGTAGGTGTCCAAAGCTGTCTTGTTTCCGGACATATGAACTGAATGCGATGTCCGGCATTTATTTTTTCTGTATATTCTTTTAGTAGCATTTCTTTGCGATAGTTGGACACGATTAGATAGGTTGTCTGGTTGCATTTGCTTTCAAATAGTGAGCACGGTCCTGTGAAAAAGTCTGTGAAAGGGAAGAGTTTTTTCGACAGGTCTAATCGTGCAAGTAATTGAAGCATGTTCTGTAAATGTTCGTGTCCTTGTCCTAAGTCCGTGGATATAAGCTGTTCATTCCATGGGTCTTCTATATTGATTGCCAATCGTGTGGCAAGTCCGTTCTTATTCAAATTATGTAATAAAGTTGTGACGATGCGAATCATATATTCTTGCAGCTTTGTGTCGCGTTGCATAATATTGGTATCAAGATTGAATAAAATAACAACTTTGGTCGTCTGATTAGAAAAGTATGTGTTTACCATTAATTCCTGATTCTTTGCGCTGGATTTCCAATTGATATAGCGCATGTTATCCCTTGTTGTATATTCCCTGATTCCGCGAAATGACAAAGGATCTTCGAATAAATCACGCTTTTGTAAGTCTCCCATGATTGCACTGGTCTGATAGAGAGAAGATTTGTCTGTCAGCAAAGCCGGATACACATATAAAGAGGCATGATTGTGAAGCTTGATCGCATATGAATGTTTCATAAAAAGATCATTTGCGACAAGGTTGATATAGGTTGTCTCGAAATAGCCTCGTTTTGTTGTTCTAAATTGTAAATTGCGCGTAATCTGCTGATTTCCCAAAATAGAAAATATATCATTGCGGTGGTAGTGATCAGAAATAAATACGTTATCGTTGTCCTCGAAGTGAAAACTCTTTGATGTACGGAATTTTACATAAAGAACAGGAAGGGGCATACGTTTTGCATTTCTGACTTCTTCAGTTAGTTGTACTGTATCACCGATGTTAACATGTGTCTTATTAAATGAAATATTAGCATCAAGATTTCGATACCAATGTTTTTCATAATAAGATACCTGCCAATAATATAAAGCAGCAGCCAGTATAATTGCTAAAATATAGTACATAAAATGCTCCTTTATCGCTCGAAGTCCTCTGTCGGAACGGGAATAGTTGCAATAATGTCATCTATGATAGATTGTGCGTAAGTGTATCCACCCGATCCATTGAAAGCTAATAAGCGATGTGCCAGGCAAGGTTTCGCAAGGTATTGAATATCCTCCGGTGTTACATAACTTCTTCCTTTGATGTAGGCGTATGCTTGCGCCATATGTAATAAACTTAAGATGCCGCGCGGATTGATTCCGATTGTAACCTGCTCATGGTTTCTTGTGGCGTGTATAAGTTGGATGACATATTGTTTCAAGTCATCATGTACGAAAATTGATTTCACGTTGTTTTGCATTTCAATGATGTCATTCACATTACAAACGGCCTGAAGCGTTTCTAGAGGATTGTTCGTCAAATGATGGTTAATCATTGTGATTTCGTCTTGTTCGGATGGAAAACCGACAGACAATTTGAGGTCAAAACGGTCTAATTGCGCCTCCGGTAATGGAAATGTACCGGTTGTTTCGATTGGATTTTGTGTTGCAATCATTAAAAACGGAGTCGGCAGATTATAGGTTGTTCCGTCTATTGTAACCTGTTGTTCAGCCATTGCCTCTAAGAGACAGGATTGTGTTCTTGGTGTTGCGCGGTTTAATTCATCTGCCAGTAAGATGTTGGAGAAAATGGGACCGCTTACGAATTGAAAAGCTTGTTCTTTTTGATTGTAGATGTTCAAGCCGGTAACATCGGACGGTAATAAATCCGGTGTGCATTGTACACGTTTGAATGTTCCGTTGATGGATGCGGCAAGTGCTCTTGCCAACATAGTTTTACCGGTTCCCGGCGTGTCTTCTAACAACACATTACCGTTTGCGAGTAATGCGGTTAGTAACAGTCTGATTTTATCATTTTTACCGATAATTACTTTTTCCATATTAGATTGAATCTGATTAAGAATATCTATATATTTTGTGTTTTCCATATTTGCTCTCCTTTGTTATAACGATGTATATATTTTAATATATTTCAATAAAATCCACAACTAACGCAGAGAATTAATTGCAAGAAAAGAACATCTTTGATACAATCATACAATATGGTAACAGAGAATGGTTTTTAATCTGTTGATGAGAGGGTTTTGTATGAAGAAACAATTGGTGATATTTGTAGTTGCTCTGATATTGGCAATTACATGCTTGTATGCATATTTGAATAATCCTGATTTTCAGACGTTTGTTGCATCCATGACAGAAGAAGAATTTTCGGACGAAAACATTTACTCGGATATTGAAAGCTTATCCATGCGATTGGATGAAGAGATTATGAAGGGTTCGCAAGATTTTACCGTCTATTTGAAGGATATGGATACGGACGCAATTGATGAGATTAATAGTGCGTTAGATGGCGTTTTTGGAAGTGGTTCTACATACCAACAGATAGGTACTGTGGGGAATACATACAAAAAAGTGAATATTACAATTAAGAGAACAACGAATTATTATGCGTTAAAAGCATATACGGAAGGTGAAGCGATACCGAGTACGGAACGAAAAGCGCAAAGACTTTACCAGGCGGTGCACTCTGTGATGAAGAATTGCATAAAAGAAGGCATGTCGGATTTTGAAAAGGAAGTTGCGTTACATGATTATCTGGTGCGTCATTGCAAATATAGTAAAAATGTTACACAGACCGCGGATAGTGATATCTTTAGAGCTTATGGTGCATTAGTGAATGGTGATGCTGTGTGTAACGGATATGCTGAAGCGTTGCAATTGTTGTTTGCGTGTGCAGGGATTGAGTCTAAGTTTGTGATTGGAACAGCTGATGGAATCGATCATGCTTGGAATTTGGTTAAATTAGATGATAAATGGTATCATTTGGATGCAACATGGAATGATCCTGTACCGGACAAAAAGGATGTTGCGATTCATTCGTTTTTTAATGTACCGGATGAGATAATGAAGCAAAGTCATACATGGAATCAAGAGAATTATCCTGAATCGTATAGTATGGATTATAATTACTATAAGTATAATAATCTATATTTTAGAGATTTTAATGAGTATAAACTTTCGGCATATGATGCTATGATTTCCGGAAAACAAAGCCGTTTTGAAGGGGCTATGCGACAATATACAGAAGGCGAGAATGACATGCAATTTATCTTTCAGGATAATGATTTGTATGAAAGTATTAACTGGCAGTCATTTTGTGGTGGAAAATATCATGTTCTGATTATTGAGGCAGAATAAGGAGGTAATTATGACAAAGCAGGAATTTTTGGATGAATTGAGACAGATTCTAACCGGAGAGGTTTCGTCGGAGGTAGTGATGGACTCTTATCGTTATTATTCCACTTATATTGAAGATGAAATAAGAAATGGGAAAACGGAAGAACAGGTAATAGATGAATTAGGAAGACCGGCGTTGATTGCGCGTTCGATTATTGCTGCAAATGTGGGTGAAAGAGATGTAGATGAAATATATACAGAAGATGGAAAAACCAAACGCGTTAAGAATAATCCGTTTGCATCTATGAATAATCAAAAAAAGGAATCTGAACCAAAGAAAGAAAAGAAACCGTTTGTTTTTGATTTTACAGCTTGGTATGCAAAGGTTTTGTATGTCTTGATTGCGATTTTGCTCATCTTAGTATTGCTTGGATTGCTTCGGTTGGGATTATTTATTTTTGTTCGATTCGGAGTTCCGATATTGTTAATTTTGGGTGTGGTATATCTGTTGATGTATTTTTTTCAAAAAAAATAGATTTAATGCTTGACAACTTGTATGATTTTTTATATACTATGATTCGTGTCAAGCGCACAATGGAATCTTAGCTCAGCTGGGAGAGCATCTGCCTTACAAGCAGAGGGTCACAGGTTCGAGCCCTGTAGGTTCCATTTTGGCGGGATAGCTCAGTTGGCTAGAGCACTTGGTTCATACCCAAGGTGTCGGGAGTTCAAATCTCTTTCCCGCTACTAATATTAAAAAGAAGTCTTATGAAAGTAAGGCTTCTTTTTTGTTTTTATGAAATAAAAGCAATGACAATTATCAAAATGAATGATATAGTGTTTTAGTGGAAATATATAGTATATAACTTTCCGGGAGGTAAGAGATTTGAATATAAAGAATTATACAGTTTTAATGGAAGAAGAGATTACAGAAGTCAATGGTAAAGCATATCTATTGACACACGATAAGACGAAAGCACGAGTATTGCTTGTGTGTAATGATGATACCAATAAAGTTTTTAATATAGGATTTCGTACACCACCGACAGATGATACGGGTGTTGCACATATAACTGAGCATTCGGTACTTTGTGGTTCGAAAAAATTTCCTGCTAAGGATCCGTTTGTGGAGTTGGCGAAGGGTTCGCTTAACACCTTTTTGAATGCGATGACTTATCCGGATAAAACGGTTTATCCGATTGCTTCTGTCAATGACAAAGATTTTCATAATTTGATGGAAGTGTATCTTGATGCTGTTTTTTATCCAAACACTTATAGTAACGATAAAATTTTAAAACAGGAAGGTTGGCATTATCATTTAGAAGATGCGGCAGATGCGATCACTTACAATGGTGTTGTTTATAATGAAATGAAAGGTGCGTATTCCTCTGCAGAACAGCAATTGTTTGATGCAATTCAGACCTCTTTGTTACCGGATACCACATATGGTTGTGATTCGGGCGGGAATCCTTCCGCAATTCCTGACTTAACATATGAGGATTTTTTGGATTTTCATAAAAAATATTATCATCCATCGAATAGTTATATCTACTTATATGGTAATGTGGATATGGAAAAAGAATTGACATTTATTGATGAGGAATATCTTTCTCAATATGATTATCTCGAGGTGGATTCTGAGATTGTATCGCAATCGGCATTTGATGAAATGAAGGAAGTTACCATGTATTATCCTTTGTCTGAGGCAGAAGAGGAAGAATCTAACACTTATTTTAGTTATAACGTAGTGATTGGCAAAAAGGTGAATCGCATTACTGATTTGACTGCAATGATTTTGGATTATGCTTTGATGGATGTACCGGGTGCGCCAATCAGAAAAGCGGTTGTTGATGAAGGTATCAGTAATGATGTCTTTAGTTCTTACGATAATAGTATGTTGCAACCGGTGTATTCAATTGTGGCAAAGGGTTGTAGGGATACGGACAAAGAACGCTTTGTTCGGGTTATTGAGGATACATTGTCTTCTTTGATTGATAGTGGTTTGGAAGAGAAAATGTTACAAGCCGCATTGAATCATTTTGAATTCAAATACAAAGAGGCGAATTATGGAAGATATCCAAAAGGTTTGATGTATGGTCTGAAAGCTTTCAACAGTTGGTTGTATGATGATAATGAGCCGTTTATGTATCTAAGATATAACAAGGAATTTGAAGAACTCAAATCTTTGATTGGAACGGATTATTATACTAATTTCCTGAGAGAACGTATTCTTAGCAATACACATAAAACGATTTTGGTGGGGTTACCGAAGAAGGGACTTAACAAGGAGATTGAAAATGAAGTTGCAAAGAAACTTGCGGCTTATAAGGAATCATTATCACCTGAAGAAATCGAGAGAATTGTAAAACAGACCAAGGAATTAGAAGCCTACCAGTCGCAACCTTCGACAAAAGAAGAGTTGGAAAAAATACCATTATTGGAATTGGAAGATATCGGAAAACAGGCACAGACATTAAAAAATCGACTGTACGAATGCGAAGGGATTTCGATTGTACAGCATGATATCTTCACAAATGATATTGCTTACGTGGATTATCATTTTATGCTCAATGATGTTTCGGTTGAGTTGTTGCAATATGTGTCTTTGTTGACGCTTTTATATAAAGAGGTAGATACGGATAAGAGGACATATAATGAGCTGGCAAACGAAATTGATTTGCAGACAGGAGGAATCGGAGTCAGCATTACTTCTATTTCAGTTAGACCTGAATTGGGTGATTATAAGGTTTATCTGACAATCAGAACCAAAGTGCTCAATGACCATCTGCCGTCAGCATTAGAACTTATGGAAGAGATACTGTTTTCTTCACATGTAACGGATAAAAAACGCATGAAAGAGGTTTTGGCGGAAGTAGTATCTCAGATGAAGATGAGTATTATGGATAGTGGACATACTGCCATGGCCAACCGTGCGAAATCTTACTTCTCGCAGAGTGCATATGTGAAAGAACTGATAGATGGTATCAGTTTTTATGAGTTCTTGAGTGCACTGAATAAAGATTTTGATGCGAAGTATGAAGAAATATGTGAAAAACTATCGGCAGCGCTTCGTGCATTTGCAAAAAAGGATAATTTGATCATTTCGTATACCGGATTAGCTGATATTACACCTGTTTTATCAAAGGCGCTTATTTCGTTGAAGCAACATATGACTGAAGAGACAGATGTGTGCGAGAAACAAAAGTTGGATATTACAATAAGAAACGAGGGATTTAAAACAGCAAGCAAAGTACAATATGCTGCAATGGCGGGACGATTTATGGAAAACGGTGAAGTCTATCCTGCGGCACTTAATGTATTGCAGGTTATTTTCTCTTATGACTATCTTTGGGTTCAGGTGCGTGTAAAAGGTGGTGCATATGGCTGTATGTGCGGATTTAGCAGAACAGGAGAGGGAAGCTTCACTTCTTACAGAGATCCGAATTTATCAAAGACGTATGATGTGTACAAGGCGAGTGTTGATTATGTAAGAGAATTCGATGCTTCTGAGCGTGATATGTTGAAGTATATTATTGGTGCGATTGCAAAGTTGGATGCCCCAATGACACCATCTGCAGAAGGTGCATTTAGCTTCTTGTGTTATTTGTCCGGTGTTACGCAGGATGAGCTGCAAAATGACAGGGATCAGATACTGTCTACTGATGTAGATGCGATTCGTTCACTTGCACCATATATGGAACGCTTGTTATCGTATGATTGTATAGCAGCTTTGGGTGATGAGGATGTCATAGATAGAGAAAAAGACTTATTTAATGAAATAAAAACACTTAATTAAAAATATTTGCAACATTTTTATAGTAATAAGACACTAATATATCAGATGATAGCAAGATGCATGCATCTGAAAGGAGAAATGTAATATGAAGAGATGGATGAAAAACACAAAAATGGTAAGAACAACAATAGCAACAATGATGGTAGGGGTGATGCTTGTTGGTTGTGGCGCAGCGAGTGACACTACAGATGTATCGGTACGTAATTATAACGATGAGGGCTTTGCATATCATGTGGACGATAGTATGGCTGATGAAGCATATGATATGGAAGAGGCTCCTGCAGCAGGTGCGGAATCTAAGGGTGTGACACAAGATGAGCCAAGTGAAGTAACATCGGTTGAAGAAAGTAAAGAACAAGTAGCCAAAGGTAATCAGAAGATTATCAAAAGATATAGTTATGACTATGAAACAGAACATTTTGATGATGCATATGCATATCTTAAGGAACAAGTAACAAGTTTTGACGGATATATTGCATCTTCTGAAATCAGAGGGAGCGGTTCATCAGAAGATTATAGAAGACTTTATTTGACGGCCAGAATTCCTGCAGATAAAAGTGATCAATTTGTTTCCGGTCTCGGACAGCTTGGAACGGTAACCAATCAATCAGAATCTGCAGAAGATATCACGTTACAATATTCAGATACAGAAAGCAGAATTGCAGCATTAAAGATTGAACAGGAACGATTGAATGATTTGTTGAAGCAAGCGGATAGTTTGGAGACGATTATTGCTTTAGAAGAACGGTTGACAGATGTTCGATATGAGTTGGAAAATTACGCTTCGAAAAAGAGATTGTATGATGATTTGATTAGTTATAGTACAGTTGATATTACATTAGAGGAAGTAAAGTACACAGTAGAAAATGATAACGATACTTTCTTTTCAAGAATCATAACAGGCTTAGAACGTTCTGTTCGTGATGTAGGACAAGGATTGTTAGGATTTATTGAGTGGTTTATCATATCGATTCCTTACTTTATTATCTGGGGGATCATTATCTTTGTGATTGTTAGGGTGGTTCGCAAAATGCGTAGAAAGAGTAAGGCAAAGAAAGAAAAAAGACGTCAAGAAAAAGAACAACTTCAAAAACAACAGGAAAATGAGAAAGAAAAAGAGGAAGACGCATGAGAGGTTTTAAATCAGGATTTGTGACGATTATAGGTAGACCGAATGTTGGAAAGTCTACGTTGATGAATCATTTGATTGGGCAAAAAATAGCGATTACAAGTAATAAAGCACAGACTACAAGAAATCGTATCCAAACGGTATATACAGGTGAGGAAGGACAGATTGTATTTCTTGATACCCCGGGTATTAATCGTGCAAAAAACAAACTTGGTGAATATATGCTGTCTGCAGCGGAGAATACATTAAAAGAAGTGGATGTTATATTATGGTTGGTAGAACCTACAACATTTATTGGTGCAGGTGAGCGGTATATCATTGAAAAACTGCAACGAGTGAAAACCCCGGTTATCCTTGTTGTTAACAAAGTGGACACGGTGAATGAGGAAGAAGTGTTTAAAGCAATTGATACGTACAAAGAAGTTTATGATTTCAAAGAAATCGTTCCTGTGTCTGCGCTTCGAAATAGGAATACAGATGAGTTGCTAAAAACAATTTTTTCTTATCTAGAAGACGGACCGCAGTATTATGATGCAGACACGATCACAGACCAGCCGGAACGTGCAATTGTGGCGGAGATGATTCGAGAAAAGGCCTTGCGAAGTCTTGATAAGGAAGTTCCGCATGGAATTGCTGTTGTGATTGATCGCATGAAGGATCGTGAACAAGGGAATATTGTAGATATCGATGCAACCATTATCTGTGAAAGAGATTCGCATAAGGGTATTATTATAGGAAAGCAAGGTGCGATGCTGAAAAAGATTGGAACACAGGCGAGAATAGATATGGAAAATCTGTTGGACACAAAAGTGAATTTGAAACTTTGGGTTAAGGTTAAGAAGGATTGGAGAGATAGCGAATTCTTGCTGAAGAATTATGGGTATCAAAGTGATGAGAGATAAGATAGAATTGACAGGCATTGTGCTGTCGAGCATGATGGTGGGCGATTACGACAAACGGATAGTAATACTTACAAAAGAACGCGGAAAAATAACAGCCTTTGCTAAGGGGGCGAGGAGACCGAATAGTCCCTTGCTTGGTATTAGTGAACCCTTTAATTATGGGAAATTTGTTCTGATAGAAGGGTATGATGCATATCGTTTGACAGGTGGAGAAGTGAAAGAGTATTTCCTGGAACTAAAGAATGATATCGAAGGCATATGCTATGCCACTTATTTCTGTGATATTTTGGAGTATTTATCCGTTGAAGGAGTCGGTGATATCAATGTTTTGAATCTACTTTATCTAAGTTTTAAAGCATTGATAAAGAAAGAAATATCAAACACACTTGTCAGACGTGTGTTTGAAGTGAAAGTGCTTGTATATGATGGTGAGGCGATGGAAACATTTGCTTGTGTCAAATGCGGGAGCAAAGATGCGGTTGCATTTTCCTTACGTTACAATGGTTTGGTGTGCAATGCATGTAAGGTGACGGATAGTCGACAACTGATGGATTCCACAATTTATACATTGCAATATATTGTGTGTACGAGCCTGGATAAATTATTTTCTTTTCAAGTAAAGAATGAGGTGCAAGAAGAGTTAGATGAAGTTGTTGAGGCTTATTTTTCTAAGCATGTTCCTAAAAAATTCAATTCTTTAGAAATTCTTTCTTCTTTATCTTGAAATATTTATTGTTCTCTTGTAAAATATGTAGGTTGAATATTATGATTAGAATACCGAGGTGCGTAAGATGAAAAAGATTACATATATTTTAAGTGTTGTTTTCTTGTTGGGGTTGATGACCGGCTGTGCGAATTATGCTGAGGATTATGACAGAAATACATTGATTGTTAAAAAGAATGGTTCGCTTATTGAAGTTGCGGTAGAGGATTTTTCAAAAACATCTGTGAAAGCAGATGCGTTGTCTGTTTATATTACAGAGCAGATTGATAATTTCAATGAGAAACAGGATAAGAAAGTTGTGAAGAACAAAGACCTTTTGACGGAAGATATGAGCAAGGTGAAATTGGTGCTTGAGTACAAAGATATTGATGGTTACAATGGCTTTAATCTTTTGGAATGTAAGTTGACTGATTTTGCTGATGTGGACGAGAAGGAACTGAAGGGAACATTTACTTCCGCAGATGGCAAATCTGTTAAGGTCGGAAAGATGGAAGACACGAAAGGTGCGAAGGTGTTAATGATTTCTGAAAAGACAGATGTCATTTTGCCGGGTGACATTTTGTATTACAATAAAGAAGTGTCTATGAAAAAAGGTGTGGCAAGCGCTTCGGGTAAAGGAAATGCGATTATAATTTACAAGTAGTCAAGAAAAGAAATTTTTGATTACGGTTACAATATATTATTTATGAAAAGGTAGGGAGCAGACAATGGAAAAGACAATGGATAAGATTGTTGCATTAGCAAAAGCGAGAGGATTTGTATATCCGGGTTCAGAGATTTATGGTGGTTTGGCTAATACATGGGATTATGGTAATCTTGGTGTAGAACTTAAGAACAATGTTAAGAGAGCATGGTGGAAAAAGTTTATTCAAGAGAATCCATATAATGTAGGTGTAGATTGTGCCATCTTAATGAATCCGCAGACTTGGGTAGCTTCAGGACATTTGGGAAGCTTTTCAGATCCGTTGATGGATTGTAAAGAGTGTCATGAGAGACACCGTGCAGATAAGTTAATTGAAGATTATATGATGGATAAAGGAATTACGATTGAAGGTTCTGTAGATGCATGGACACATGAGGCAATGAAGAATTATATTGAGGAGAATGAGATTTGTTGTCCGTCATGCGGTAAGAGAAATTTCACAGACATCAGAGAATTTAACCTGATGTTTAAGACTTTCCAGGGTGTAACGGAAGATGCCAAGAATACAGTTTATTTGAGACCGGAGACTGCACAGGGTATTTTTGTTAACTTCAAGAATGTGCAAAGAACATCTAGGAAGAAAATACCATTTGGTATTGGTCAGATTGGTAAGTCATTCCGTAATGAGATTACACCGGGTAACTTTACATTCCGTACGAGAGAATTTGAACAGATGGAATTAGAGTTCTTCTGTGAACCTGATACAGATCTTGAGTGGTTTGCATATTGGAAACAGTTTTGTATTGATTGGTTGAAGAACTTAGGTATGACAGAAGAAGAGATGCGTTACAGAGATCATGATCCTGAAGAGCTTTCTTTCTATAGTAAAGCTACTACAGATATTGAATTCTTGTTCCCGTTTGGCTGGGGCGAGTTGTGGGGAATTGCTGACCGTACAGATTACGACCTTACACAGCATCAGAATACATCAGGTGAGCCGATGGATTACTTTGATGATGAGAAGAAGACGAAGTATGTTCCTTATGTTGTTGAACCATCGCTTGGTGCAGATCGTGTGACACTTGCTTTCCTTTGTGCAGCATATGATGAAGAAGAGTTAGAAGGTGGAGATACAAGAACGGTTCTTCATTTCCATCCTGCATTGGCGCCGGTTAAGATTGGTGTGCTTCCTTTGTCTAAGAAGTTGAACGAGGGCGCAGAGAAGATTTTCGCAGAGTTATCTAAGACATACAATTGTGAATTTGATGATCGAGGTAATATCGGTAAGCGTTACAGAAGACAGGATGAAATCGGAACTCCGTTCTGTGTGACTTATGATTTTGAATCAGAGGAAGATGGTGCAGTTACGGTTCGTGACCGTGACACGATGGAACAGGAAAGAGTGAAGATCGAAGACTTGAAAGCATATTTCGAAAAGAAATTTGAGTATTAATTATAATGAAGAGATTAAAAAAGCCTTGTTGCGATATTGCGACAAGGCTTTTTGTTGAATATTGAATTTGATAATTAGACAGACATATAAGAATTACATTAATTTCTCTAGTTCCTTAATTGTCTCAGTTAATTCCTTTAGAGATTGCTTGATTGACTTGTTAATCTCACCTGAGTTGACGGCTAATTTACCAACCTCTGCAGCAACTACGGCGAAACCACGTCCGAATTCTCCTGCTCTGGCAGCTTCAATAGAAGCGTTCAGTGAAAGGATATTTTGCTTGCTTTCAATCTTGTCTAACTGGAATGATTTCTCGTTGATTTCTCGAATTAAGCTTGCAGCCTTCTCGATTTCGCTGTCCAATTCCTCAATCTTATCATTGTCGGATGTATTCTGGAAATTGGAGTTTGCAAGCATGTTTACAATATTACTTAATAACTTAGCGGAAGCTTTTGCTGAGCGTGAGGCGCGCATGTTGAAACTATCAGCATCCTGATCCGGTTGTACTACAATTACAGTACCTATGTTTTCGTTGTTCACGATAACGTCATTGCTAAAAGTAGATGTGCTGTCGCACACATCATCATAATTAGCAGATTGTGCGATACAGTCTTCGTTCGCATCCAATATTGTGGCTGCAAGTCCTGTTGCATCAACCCAATCTTGTATAACTTGTTCAAGTTGTGTTTCGTTAATAAAATCTCTGATATCCATGTCTATACTTCATCCTTTCTGTAGAATAGTAGTATTATTTGTATAAAATTAATAATTCTTTTTCAATTATACTAGAAAAAATAGGAAAAAGCAATAAAATAGAGAAAAGAAAAGATAGAAATAATATATAAAAATTTTGCTTTTACGGTTGACATAATGGTTATCCTTTGTTATTATAAGCTTGTTAGTGGATTTGTAACAATTTTGTAACAATTAACCGATGAAGGTTGAAGGGGTATAATATGAAGAAAAAGATAATTAGAAGTTCTATGATAGTTGTAGCAGCAATGTCAATTATGCTAGGCGGAACTTCATATACAACAAGTGTGAAAGAACAGGTTTCTGAAACACCTGCAATTATCAGTAAGGCGATTGAGAATAGCGTTACTGAATCAAAGGAGGTTGCGAAAGGTGTTGCTTTGACAACAGCTGAAGCAGTAGATGTTGCTGAGGCACCTGTTGAGCAGACAACAGAAGCACAGGAACAGGAATTAGAGGAAAAGGAAGCAAAGTTAGAGAGCAATCAGGTTGTTGCGAATATCGATAGCTTTTTGAATATCAGAACGGAACCTTCTGAAGAAGCAGAGGTCGTTGGTAAGTTCTATAGAGGTAATGTAGGTACAGTAGTAGAGAAGGGTGACGAGTGGTCAGTTGTTGCATCCGGTAATGCATACGGATATGTACACAATGATTATTTGTTATTTGGTGAAGCTGCTGAAGCTTACATTGAGAACAATTGTGATCAGGTTGCCAAGGTTGCAACAGAGACATTGAATGTTAGAGCTGATAAGTCAACAGAGAGTGATATTCTTACTTTGACAGATCAAGGTTCTACATTTACAATTCTTGGTAATGATAATGGTTGGGTAACTGTTGCTTTGGATGAAGAACAGGTAGGATATATATCTAGTGATTACGTGTATATTGATTATGTATATGAAACCGCTGTGACGATTGAAGAAGAACAGGCAGCAATCGCAGCAGCAGAAGCAGAGGCAGCAGCTCAAGCGGCAGCGGCTCAGGCAGCAGCAGAGGCAGAGGCGGCAGCTCAGCAACAACAGCAAGAAACACAACAACCGCAACAACCGCAACAACCGCAACAACCGGCAACGCAGGAGACAACACAGGCACCTACAACAGAAGCTCCGAAGCCGGAAGCTGTAACGAATACGGATGTTCAGGTTTCAGATGAAGATACATCAAAGGAGACTGTTCAGGAGCAGTCAGGAAGTTCGACAGGTCAGGCAATTGCGAATTACGCAGTTCAGTTTGTTGGTAATCCGTACGTATACGGTGGTACAAGTTTGACCAATGGTGCAGACTGTTCAGGTTTTGTACAGTCGGTATACAAGCATTTCGGATATTCGTTGCCAAGAACAGCAGCTAGTCAGGCTGGTGCAGGTAGACAAGTGAGTGTTGATAATTTACAGCCGGGTGATTTGTTATTCTATCATGGTTACGGTCACGTTGCGATTTATATTGGTGGTGGACAGGTTGTTCATGCAAGTAACAAGAAAACAGGTATTAAGATTTCTAGTTACAACTATTCACCAATTAATAAAGCAGTTCGTATTGTAAAGTAATATTAGAGTGAATATGAGAGGTCGTTGGATTGAATTCCAACGACCTTTTTGTGTTTAGATAAAAAGTTCAGAAAAAAATACATAAAAACTATTGAAAATTAGAAAAAATGTTTTGAAATTTAAATATTATATGCTATAATGGTTAACAGACTGTGGACAGGTGTATTGATCTGTCCGAGTACAATTATCAAATACTTAGGAGGTATATATCAAATGGCAAACAAATGGGTATATTTGTTTAAAGAAGGCGACGCATCAATGAGAAACCTTCTTGGTGGTAAGGGATGTAACTTAGCTGAGATGACTGGCTTAGGTTTACCAATTCCACAGGGATTCACAGTAACAACAGAGGCTTGTACAGACTACTATAACCAGGGTAAGCAGATTTCTGAGGAGATTCAGAAGCAGATTTTTGAAGCTATTACTTGGTTAGAGGAATATAACGGTAAGAAGTTTGGTGACACAGAAGATCCATTATTAGTATCAGTTCGTTCAGGTGCACGTGCATCTATGCCTGGTATGATGGATACAATTCTTAACTTAGGTCTTAACGACGTAGCAGTTGAAGGTTTTGCTAAGAAGACTGGCAATCCAAGATTTGCTTACGATTCATACAGAAGATTTATTCAGATGTACGCTGACGTAGTTATGGAAGTTCCAAAGTCATTCTTCGAGAAGAAGATCGATGAGATGAAGGAAGCTAAGGGCGTTACTTATGATACAGATTTGACAGCTGATGACTTAAAGGATTTGGCTAATCAGTTCAAGGCTATCTACAAGGATGCTATGAATGGTGAGGACTTCCCACAGGATCCTAAGGATCAGTTAATGGGAGCTGTTAAGGCTGTATTCCGTTCATGGGATAACCCACGTGCTATCGTTTACCGTCGTATGAACGACATCCCAGGTGATTGGGGAACTGCTGTTAACGTACAGACAATGGTATTCGGTAACAAGGGTGAGACATCAGGTACTGGTGTTGCATTTACTCGTAACCCATCTACAGGTGCTAAGGGTATCTTCGGTGAGTACTTGATCAATGCTCAGGGTGAGGACGTAGTTGCCGGTGTTCGTACACCTCAGCCAATTTCTCAGTTAGAGCAGGATATGCCAGAGTGCTACGCTCAGTTCATGGAGTTAGCTATGAAGCTTGAGAATCACTTCCATGATATGCAGGATATGGAGTTCACTA
>SVEJ01000038.1 GCA_015057435.1 Lachnospiraceae bacterium | reverse complement strand
TGACATCGAAACAGGTAGGAGAATCCTTTGATGTATTGGTAAAAAATGAAAAGGATGAGACGAAAGAGTTTGGAAACGAATACTGTATGTCTGTAACAGTGGCTGGATATGCAACCAATGAGCAGCTCGCGGATTACGTAACCTTTAACGACTGTAATTTGTGGGTCATCACGAATAAATCAACGATGGAAAAAATGAGTGAGTTGATGATGAAAGGAAATGAGAATCCGGCTAGCATTTACAAGATGGCATATGCAAAATTTGAAAATCCGGTATGTCCGTTAAATGATACCTTAAGTCAGATGTCCATGGATACGTTAAATGGTGAAGCCGATGGCGTACTCGTGTATAGTAAGGCGTCGTTTGATGCAGAAACCATGGCAAGTGCATTAAATTCTGCAATCCGTGTATTGTTAATCTGTTTTGTAATTCTTACATCTATCATTTGCTTGTTGAATCTCTACAATTCTGCAAGAGGTAGAATTGCAGGACGAAAGAAAGAGTACGCAATTCTTCGTTCCATGGGTATGACAGATGACCAGTTACACAAGATGCTTGCATTCGAGTGTGGTTTAATTCTGACAAGAAGTATTCTCGTTGCGGTGCTTGTGTCAACACCGGTAATTGTTATGGTACAGATGACATTGTCTAGATTAATTGGTGCAGTAAGTATGCCAAATGTATGGTGGGTATATATTGTAGCAATTTTAATAGCTGCTGTTGCATTGTTTGCAATCACATTTATTACCTTTAAAGTGGAAAAAACAGAAAATATACTTGAAGATATTCGTAGAGAAAGTGTATAATAAATTGACTTGACTGAAAGCTCCATTGCATCCTTGTAATGGAGCTTGATTGTTGTATGAAGCGATAGCAATTTCGGTTATTTGCAGTACTGAGAGGATTACAGACAAAGCTTGTAACATGTATAAATGTTTGGCGGCGTGAATGTAGAAATATATAGGAAGAACTATAGGAGTAGAAAGAAATGACAGTTTTAGTAGTTGAAGATGATACAATCATTTTGGAAGGCTTGCAAATTTCCTTAGAGCAGGAAGGCTATCAGGTGGTGAGTGCTTCCACCATGAAGGATGCATTAGATATTGTGAATTCGGAGCAAGCATTCCATATCTGTCTTTTGGACGTGATGTTACCGGATGGAGATGGATATCAGATTTGTAAGGCTGTAAGGGCGAAGAGCCAGATTCCAATTCTGTTTCTGACTGCTTGTGATGATGAAGTACATACCGTGCTTGCCCTAGAACAGGGGGCGGATGATTACATAGCCAAGCCATTCCGTATTCGAGAACTGCTTGCAAGAATGAAAGCGATTCTGAGAAGAACTGGTATGATGAATGGAGCGACGAATGGCGGAGCGAATGGCATGATAAATGACATGGCCGGCGGAAATGATTCCAATGTAGTAATGATTGGTGATACCCAGGTCAATCTCAATACTGCAAAATGTTATCGCTACGGAGAAGAGATTGTGCTGACTGCCATGGAATATAAGCTGCTGCTCATCTTTATCAGACATCGTGGAAAGAATCTGTCAAGACAACAGATTCTTAGTGAAATCTGGGATGAAGCAGGAGACTTTGTGAATGACAATACATTAAGTGTGTATATCAAACGTCTTCGTAAAAAGCTTGGAGACACAGATGATAGCCAATTGATTCAGACGGTAAGAGGAATTGGATACCGCATGGATTGAAAAAATGTCACAACGAAATTGCTGCGGACAGACAAATAGAGTAACAAGTGAATGATAATTTAACTGGAGTTAATAATGGAACTAATTATACAAGGAATAATCATTGCAGTTGCAATCGTGCTATGTATACTGGTTCGAGTACCATGGATTATGTGTGTGATACTGGGATGTACCATGGCTGCGGTATATGGAGTCAGTGTGATTGCCTATAGACAGAAAGAAAAAAGAATAGAAGAACTCATTTATTATCTGACAAAGGTGCAGGATAACTTAGAATTACCAGCTCTTAGCAATATGGAAGAAGGGAATCTTGGAATCCTACACAGTGAGATTTACAAGCTGGTAACTCAGTTGAAGGAACGATATGATGGAGAGAATAAGCAGAAACGATATATGGTAGATATGCTTTCGGATATATCCCATCAGATTAAGACTCCGTTAACTGCAATTACCATGATGACAGAGCTTTTAAAGGCTCCGGAGCTTTCAGATGAGAAGCGACTTGATTATGTTGCAAAGATAGATCAACAAACGAAGCGGATTACATGGTTTGTGAGAAATCTCTTAACGCTTTCTCAATTAGAGGCGGATATGTTAGAACTGAAGAGGGAAGAAACCAATCTTAAGAGTATATTGGATTCTATCATGGAAACCTTTGAGATTATGGCAGAGGTGAAGGATATTGAGTTAACCTGCAATGTGCCAGAGGAGATAATCATTACCTGTGATCGTCAGTGGACGACAGAAGCAATTTCTAACATTGTGAAAAACTGTATCGAGCATACACCGGAAGGAGGAAGTGTTGCGATTGATGCAAGACAGCATAACATTGCTACCGAAATTACAATTACGGATACAGGAAAAGGAATTGCAAAAGATCATCTGCCGCACATTTTTAAACGCTTTTACAAGGCGCCGGGTGCTTCAAGTAGTAGTGTCGGAATTGGATTATCTATGTCAAAGCAGATTATCATGAGACAGAATGGTAATATTACGGTAGAAAGTGAAATTGGCAAAGGAAGTATATTCTTGATCAAATTATACGAATAATATTACTACCATGAAGAATATATGAATTTATTGACAAAAGGGTTCATAATGCAACTTTTTATGATATAATTTTGTTGTTTTGAGAGGATGGACCGTGTGACGGAAAAAGGAGGATATAGAATAATGGAAAACAAATCAACAATTACACCACAGGAGATTGAAAAGTGTAGGGAGATTTTTAATAAGATAACAACCTACTATTATGGAAAGATGGTAGGTCAGGAAAGACTTGGAATGGCGTTGCTTGCATCAATTATGTGTAATGGACATATTTTGCTAGAGTCAGTTCCGGGACTTGCTAAGACGACTGCTGCGAAGACCATGACAGAAGCGGTGAACGGAACATTTTCACGTATTCAGTGTACACCGGATTTGCTTCCGAGTGATATTGTCGGAACACAGATTTTGAATTATAAAACGAATGCATTTGAAACAAAGCTTGGTCCTGTATGTGCGAACTTTGTCTTGCTTGATGAGATTAACCGTTCAAGTGCGAAGACACAGAGTGCGATGTTAGAGGTTATGCAGGAACAACAGGTAACCATTGGTGGTGCAATATATAAGATGCCGGAGATTTTTACGGTAATTGCAACACAAAACCCAATCGAACAAGAAGGTACCTATCTTCTTGCAGAAGCACAGTTAGACCGTTTCCTTTTGAAAGAAAAGCTTACATACCCAAATCCTGACCAGGAGTTTGAAATATTGAATCGTATGGAACGTGAAGTGTTCAAGACCAGTCAGGCAGTTGCTACGTTAGAAGATGTGAAGTATTTGCAAGATTTAACAAAGCGCGTGTATATCGATGATGCAATTAAAAAATATATTATTTCAATTATTAATGCTACAAGATATCCGGACAAATACATTAATCCGGAACTTGCACAGTATATTACAATGGGTGCCAGTACACGTGGCGGTATTGCATTAATGGAGGTGGCAAAAGCAGTTGCATTGATGCGTTGCCGTAATTATGTGACACCGGATGATGTTAAGACATTGGTACAGAGTGTATTAAGACATCGTATTTCACTTAATTATGCTGCGGTTGCTGATGGCGTAACAGAAGAGCAGATTATCGATACAATCGTAGGTGCGGTTCAGACACCATAAGGAGTAATAATAGACCATGATAATGAATTATGTGACTAAGATCAGGGCAAAAGTGAATATCTATGCAAGCAAGAAGACAAGTAACTTGTTTGACGGTTCTTACAAGTCCATCTATCAGGGCAATGGTCTTGATTTCGAGAATCTTCGTGAATATATACCGGGTGACAGCATTCGTGACATCGATTGGAAGGCTTCATCGAGAAGCGGAAAAGTTTTGGTGAAACGTTATGTGGCAGAGAAGAAGCATAACATTATGCTTGTGTGGGATACCGGTAAGAAGATGACGGCACATACAAGAGATTTGGAAGTGAAGAAAGACTTAGCGTTAAATGTAGGTGGTTTGATCGGTTATCTTGCAGCACGCAATGGTGATAATGTCGGAGCAATCTATAATCGCAACGGCCTGATTCAGTATCATCAGTTGCGTACGGGTACGCATAATATTGAGCGAATTCTTACAATGTATGACAAAGAGAATTTTGATTCCTATGAAGCGGATTTGGAAAAGAGTTTGGAGTATATTGTTAAGAATATTCGTCGCAAGATGATTGTTGTGATTATCAGTGATGCACTTGGCATTCGGGATGTGAGCGAAGCAACGCTTAAGAGACTCGTTGGACGACATGATGTCCTGTTTGTGAGAATCGGAGATGCTGATTACACAGCACGTATTATGGATGACAAGAGACAAGTAGTGGATAGTAAGATTGCTTCATTTGATATGGAGAAAAACATGTATATCCCGGAATACTTAATTAACAATAAGAAATTGATGAAGATAGAAGAAGAGACAAAGAAAAAGTTAGATGACGACAATGCGGATAAGTTACTGCAGTTTCGGATTGTCAGTACCGAGATTGATTGTGATGAGGAAATGATAGATAAGATTGTTGAATTGTTACAGGGGCACAGATTTGCCAATTCTCGATAATTTGGAGGAGAACATATGCCGATTACAGTAGAATTACAAAATATGTACAACTACTCAATATGGATTGTTTTGGCTGCGATTGTGGTCGTTTTAATTGTTGGTGTGTTAGGGATTATTTTTCTGAAAAAGAGTAAAAAGCCTGTAGTGGTGAAGGAAGTTCCAAAGCAAGAGCCACGACCTGTCCCGGTACCGCAAGAATCGATTAAGCAAAAATATGCGCGTGCAATAGATGAGTTGGAAAAACAGTACCGTGATGGCAAGATAAGCAATCGAAAAGCATATCAGAGGTTAAGCGTAATTCTTAGAAAGTTTGTACATGAGTTGACCGGTGTAAAAGTACATAATTATACATTGATGGAGATTAATCAGGCCAATATGCCGAATTTATCAGAGATTATTGATGATTGTTATGCACCTGAGTTTTCCGTCGATAAAGATGGAGATTTTTATAATACAATGAATAAAGCAAGGATGGTAATTGAACAATGGCATTCGTGAATCCATGGGTCGTATACATTGGTGTTCCGGTTCTGATTTTTCTTAGTGTACTTCGTTTTAAGAAAAAGCATACGTATCAGGAAGGAAAGAAAGTCGCCAATGCGAGTCTGATAGAAGACACACCATATTTTAAAAAATTGTATAGAGAATACCAAGGTTTGTGTGTGATTGCCTTGGTCAGTCTGTTGGTAGCGATTGCCCTTTGTTTTGTTCTGTTGGCAAGACCGGCTAAGATTGATAAGCTCAATCCGGAGATTCATAATCGTGACATATTCCTATGTATGGATATTTCAGATTCTGTAGATGAGCTGAATCTTGGAATGTGTGATGAGCTCAAAAAAGTAGTGCAGGAGCTTGATGGAGAACGTTTCGGAATTTCGATTTTTAACGGACAGTCTGTATTGCTTGTTCCGCTTACCAATGATTACGAGTATGTACTTGAATCGCTGACTAAGATGGAAACTGCCTTCAAAGAGAGTATGGGAGGCTCTGCAATAGAAAACATATTGACGGGTGATTATGATTGGGATTCGTATTATTACAAGTATGGGGGAACGCTTGCTGAAGAAGGAAGTTCCTTTATAGGAGACGGATTGGCGTCTGCGCTTTATAGTTTTCCGGATCTTGAAAAGAATAGTGACCGTTCGAGAATGATTATCTTTACAACAGATAATGAATTGAATGGCGAACCGTATGTTACAGTAGAAGAAGCAGCTGCACTTTGTAAGAAGAATGATGTGAAAGTGTTTGCAATTACACCGGAATATCCTGCGGATGAAGAGGTATTCAAAAAAGCGATGTTAAGTACCGGTGGTGGCTATTATAAAGCGACATCTTCTAAGGCATATAAGAAGTTGGTAGAGGATATTAAGAAGACAGACCTCTCATTAGCAGGTATCAAGAAGACAGAAACAATTATTACGGATCAGCCAAAGACATTTTTTATATGGATATTGATTGGTTTTGGCGTGTATCTTGTAGTGACGAAAAAGCTTAGATTGTAGTAAAGTTGGAGGATGAATATGATACTCAATCCGATAATCCCGATTTGGGTGATGGCGATTATATGCATTTTCTTTTTACTTATGAAGAGAAAAGGCGTTGGTAATTATATAAGGCAGATTCTTATTATTGTACTGCTCTTTGTGATTAATATGAGAGTAATGGTGCGAGACGGGAACGTGCCGTCAATCATGCCGAAGGTTGACATTTTGTTTGTTGTAGATAATACAATTAGTATGTTGGCTGAGGATTATGGTGCGGATGACGGAAGACGAATCGATGCGGTCAGGGAAGATTGCCGATATATTGCAGAGCAGTTTCCGGGTTCATCATTTTCTGTTGTGAAATTTGACGATACGGTAGAAATGATGATGCCGTATACGGTAGATGCGAATATGGCAATTGAAACGATAGGCCTATTAAAGGGTCCGTCGCAGTATCATGCACAGGGAACTTCACTGAATCGTATCATGGAGAACTTAGAAGATATATTAGATGATGAGAGAAAGAATTTTAAGATTGTATTCTTTATCAGTGATGGTGAAGCATTGAAGGATAAGAAGTTACAGTCATATGACGGAATCAAGAAACATGTAGATGCCGGAGCAGTTCTTGGTTACGGTACACAAAAAGGTGGACCGATGATTCCGATAGATCCATATGATACAGAAGAGGAACAGACATATCTTTATTATTATGATGATAACTATAACGAGCATCTTGCAATCTCGAAGATTGATGAAGGGAACTTGAAAAACATCGCTTCTGACTTGGGTGTTGATTATGTACATATGACCAAGCAGTCGGAGATAAATGGAGTGATAAAGTCGATTCAGGGAGAGGTCAGTAACTTGGAGATGCAAGAAGATACAGAGTCAAAAGAAGGATACAAAGATACATATTACTGGGTTGTAATTGCGTTGATTGTTCTTTTGGCGATAGACTTTGTTTGTTATCGTAAGAAAATGTAGGAGCGTCCGATATGAAAAAAGCAATTTTTATAACACTATACAGTATGCTTGTATTAGGGTGTCTGGTTCTCATTTTTCACTACGGTTATAGTGTGTTTGTGAATTATTGTTACAATCAGGGAATTCATTCTGTAGATGCGAAACCGTTGCAGATGTTTAACTGGACAGAGAAATATATTGCATATTACAATCAGGGAAATATCTATTATCAGGAAGGAAAGTATGTTGAGGCAGTTGATGCGTATGATACAGCACTCGAAATGAAACCTCCAAAGGGGAAAGAATGTGCAATACGCGTGAATCAGGCTTTGGCGATGCTTGCTACGATCGGAGATTTGTATCAGGATCCTGCATTTGCTGATACGGTACTTCAGATTTTATATGAAGCAAGAAATGTATTGTTAGAAGATGATTGTGCGACAGAAGACGGAGATGGTCATAGTAAAGAAGCGGAACAGTTGAAAAAAGAGATAGACGATATGATCAAAGAGGTTGAAAAGAAAAAAGAAGAGAATCAACAACAGAATTCTAATGAACAGTCTGATGATAACAATTCAGGAAAAGACGAAGAAGAAACAACAGAAACTTCCTCTGAAGAAGATGCAAAAGAGCAAGATGCAAAAGAGCAGGAAGTAAAAGCGAAGATCAAAGAAAAACAGACAAAGGCGAATGATGAACGTCGACAGCAGATTCAAAATCATAGAGATTTGGAAAAGGATTATAACTTTGATTCGGATGGAATTATATGGTAAAAAAAGGCGGTATCACAAATGTGATATCGCCTTTTGTATACATGGAATATTAGGATTAATCTGTAAAATTGTCGAAGTAACCTTGGATGTGGATGATAGGAGTACCCTTATCACCGGAACCGCTTGTAAGGTCACAGAGAGAACCGATTAAGTCTGTAAGCTGTCTAGGGGTTGTACCCTGTGAAGCCATGTTACCGACTAAGTTGGAATCTTTTTCCTGAATACTCTTAGCAATTGCTTCTTTTAATTCTGCACCGCTAAGATCCTTAAAGTCATTGTCTGCAAGATACTTTAACTTCAATTCGTTCGGTGTACCAACAAGACCACTTGTAAATGCAGGAGATACAACAGGGTCAGCCAACTCCCAGATTTTACCCTGTGGATCCTTGAATGCACCATCACCATATACCATAACTTCTACATGCTTGCCTGTCTTATCAAGTAACTGTGCCTGGATGCTTTCAACAAGATCTTGACATTCTCTTGGGAATAACTTGATACTGTCCTCGGTTGACTTATTAGAACCAAGTAAACCGTACTTTGTATTGTAACCACTGCCGTTAATTGAGCTTGTAAGGATGTCATCCATACCACATACAGCTTTGGCACCGGCTTCTTTAAGAAGTCTCTTGGTTCTCTGTCTTGTGTGAATGTCACATGTGAGAACGCAATCGGTATAATTAAGAATTGTCTTAGCCTGATTTGCAAAGATAACCTCTACTTCGGCACCTGCGTCTGTAATAATATCTGAATAGTACTGAACATAATCAACACCTGTAAATTCGTGCTTGTTTTCACCAAATAATTCACGGTACTTTTCAAGTGTTAACACATCTGTGTAAGGATTGATACCTGCATTATCTAACTGATCGTAAGTTAAAAGTGCATTACCAACTTCATCGCTTGGATAACTTAACATCAAAACAACTTTCTTAGCACCCATTGCAATACCCTTCAAACAGATTGCAAAACGGTTACGGGAAAGGATAGGGAAGATAACACCAATGGTTTCTCCGCCTAACTTTGCTTTTACGTCTGCTGCAATGTCTTCGACAGATGCATAGTTACCTTGTGAACGAGCAACGATTGATTCTGTTAATGCCACAACGTCTCTGTCTCTGAATGCATATCCTTCGCTTTCGGCAGCCTCCATAACACTTGTAACAGTGATGTCGACTAAGTTGTCGCCCTTTCTGATGATTGGACAACGAATTCCACGTGAGATTGTTCCTACTTTTCTTTCCATAAATTTGTACCTTCATTTCTAAAGTATAGTGTTTTAAAAAAAACATTATTATTATACACACAAGTATGATAACTTGCAAGCAAATATGATAATATATGAAAAGAAATATCGAAAAACATCAAAAAAGTGAATCTAAATCAACTATAAGATGACAAAATGCGTAAAAATACGCAAGCAATGTAGAAAATGTACGCAACGCATTGTATAATAATGGAACATAAGATGTGACGGTTTGGAGCGTAGATTGTATGGAACAGAAGAAAAGATATACAATGATAGATATGATAAGAGGACTCACTATATGCAGTATGATTCTTTTCCACGCAACGTGGGATTTGGTCAATTTATATGATTGGGATTGGCCTTGGTTTGAATCGGTATTTGCCTATGTATGGCAACAAAGTATATGTTGGAGCTTTATTTTTTTATCAGGCTTTTGCTGGGGGTTTGGTAGCAGACATGTGAAACGTGGACTTACTGTGCTTTTTGCCGGTCTGCTTGTAACAATCGTGACAAGAATCATGATGCCGGATAGTTTTATATTATTTGGTGTACTCACATTTCTTGGGAGTAGTATGCTGGTGATGATTATATTGGATAAAGTCTTGAAAACATGTAATCCGTATATAGGTGCATTTTGTGCATTGCTATTGTTTGTGCTGACAAGAAATGTTGGTTATGGTTACTTGGGATTTGAACAGTGGAATCTTATACAATTACCAAAGCAATTATATGCCAATCTGTTTACTACGTACTTTGGGTTTATCAAACCCGGATTTCTTTCGGTTGATTACTTTGGTATGTTTCCGTGGTTGTTTTTGTTTATAACAGGTTATTTTGTTCATAAGATGCCGATTTGTAATTCCCTAATGGAAAAACAAGAGATGATTCGATGCAGATGGTTGGAATGGATGGGGAAGCATTCGCTTTTGATCTATATGATTCACCAGCCGTTATTGTATGGAATATTGTATGTGTTTTCGGTGATTGTGCAAAATGCACAATAAATGGTGAAATATTGAGCGGAAATAACTGTTATTTATCATTTTATCCAAAAGTTTAGGAATAGTCAGAAAATTTATTAAACAGATAGTTAATTATGGTATAATGGTAGGTAGATTTTGAGTATAAGGGAGGGTTACTATGGGATTGGTTTTTACGAATGATAATTGTACAGGCTGTAACAAATGTGTAAGAACATGTCCTGTCCTAACATCCAATATGGCCACTGAGATTGGTAAAGTGACAGTTAGTGATACAGATTGTATCGCTTGTGGGGCATGTTTTGATTCTTGTGCACATGAAGCAAGAGACTTTATAGACGACACGGAAAAGTTCTTTTCGGATTTGAGGAAGGGTAAGAGGATTTCTGTGATTATTGCACCGGCATTTCTTGCCAATTATCCGAAAGAATACAAGAAGGTATTGGGTTATCTAAAGGCACAGGGTGTGAATCATTTTTATAGTGTATCATTTGGTGCAGATATTACAACATGGGCATATTTGAAGTATATAACAGAGAACAATTTCTTAGGAGGCATTTCGCAGCCTTGTCCGGCAATTGTTAACTATGTGGAGAAATATCAGCCGGAGTTGATTGAACGATTGGTGCCGATTCATAGTCCGATGATGTGTACGGCGGTGTATGCAAAGAAATATTTGCATTTGACTGATGAGATTGCTTTTTTGAGTCCTTGTATTGCGAAGAAGTTTGAAATTTCTGATAAGAATACACATGGATATGTCTCTTATAATGTGACATATGCGAAGATGATGGAATACATTGGAGATGCCTACAAGAACGCGAAAGAATATAATGATGAATTGGAATACGGACTTGGTGCAATCTATCCGATGCCGGGTGGTCTTCGAGAGAATGTAGAACACTTCCTCGGAAAAGATTACGTAATCCGCCAGGTAGAGGGTGAACGAGAGGCTTATCACTATCTGAAGGATTATTCGAAGAGAATCAGACAAGGAAAAGAGCTTCCGTTTATGGTAGATATATTGAACTGCCAAAAAGGTTGTATCTATGGTACGGCGACAGAACCGGAACGTAATACGGATGATGTATTATTAACATTATCTAAGATGCGTACGTTGGGTAGCAAGGATGCTACGATAACAAAGAAAAAGAAAAAGTCGGATAGTCCTTGGGTGACAGAGGGGCTCACACCGGAAGAGAGACTTGCGAATCTGATGAAGAGCTTTGCAAAATTGAATCTCAATGATTTCGTTCGTCACTATGAAGATAAGTCGATTTTAGTTAAGCAGCCGTCTCGAGAGGAGCAGGAAGAGATCTTTACCGATATGAATAAGAATACACCTGCAAGCAGAGAAATTAATTGCGGTTGCTGTGGATATGAGACTTGTACAGAGATGGCATGTGCAATTCATAATGGTGTGAATATAAAAGAAAATTGTATCCACTATATTAAAGATCTTGCGGAACAAGAAAGTGTCAGCATTCGAGAGATGTCTGAACACGAAAAGGAGATGCAGGAACAAAAGGATGCAATTTTAGAGAATGTATTTGAACAGTTTGCTTCGTTACATGATACTGCGGTTGAACTGAATATGGCCAATGAAGCATCTGCGAATGAAACAACAGAATTAGCGGGAGAAGTACAGGCAATCTCTATGGTATGTGACGAACTGACCGATTCTCTAAAATTGATCGCTGAATTTGTTGAAGTGTATAAGCAAGGTAATCTTGAGATATCAGGCATTGCGAATAAGACAAATCTGTTATCATTGAATGCTTCTATCGAAGCTGCAAGAGCAGGAGAACAAGGAAGAGGATTTGCGGTTGTTGCAGAAGAGATTCGTAACCTCTCTGATTCTACAAGGTCATTGATTGATGCCAATAATCAGGAAGCACAGGATATTATTCCGAAGATTGATAGAAGTATGGAAATTATCCGTGATCTGATTGAAGAGATTGAGCAGATGACAGAGAAGGTTGCTACGATTGCAGCAAGTTCAGAGGAGATTTCTGCACAGACACAGTGCTTGCAAGACATGGCAGAGAATTTGAAAGCAGTAGTAGAAGAATTATAAATATTGCGTATTTGTATCCTCCAACGTGTGAAACGTTGGAGGATTTTTTGTTGTAAAACATATTTTGTAAAAGGTGCCTGCTAATCGGAGAATTGTATAAGATTTGCATTTGAGAGAATACTATACAAAAAGATTAAGGGGTGAAGGTATGTGTACAGCAATCGCATTTGAAACAAATGATCATTATTTTGGAAGAAATCTGGATTTGGAATATTCATATTATGAATCAGTGACTGTTATGCCAAGAAATTATCCGCTCGCATTGCGTGATGCAAAACCTTTGAAAAATCATTTTGCATTAATCGGAATGGCATATGTTGTAGATGGATATCCGCTTTTTTACGATGCCATCAACGAAAAAGGATTGGGGATGGCAGGACTTAGTTTTCCGGAAAATGCCTGTTACTATGAAAGGAGAGAAGATGCGGAAAATATTGCGTCATTTGAATTAATTCCGTATATTCTCGGGAAATGTGAGAATGTGGATGAAGCTGAAAAAATATTAACTGAGGTTAATGTTTCAAAAGAGGCGTTTTCGAAAGAATTGCCACCATCGCCGCTTCATTGGATGATAACAGACAAGAAAAGAAGTATTGTTGTGGAATGTACGAAGGCAGGCATGCGTATTTACCCGAATCCGACCGGTGTGCTGACGAATAATCCATCTTTTCCGCAACAACTATTTGCGTTGAATAATTATATGAGTTTGTCAAAGGAATTACCTGTGAATTCATTTTCTCCGCGTTTGTCGTTGTGTGCATATAGCAGAGGCATGGGCGCATTGGGATTACCGGGTGATTTGTCGTCTATGTCGAGATTTGTGAGGGCATGTTTTGTGAAAGAGAATACAGTGTGCGGAAACGGGGAAACAGAAAGTGTCAGTCAGGTCTTTCATATACTTGGGGCAGTAGAACAGCAACGTGGTGTGGTAGCATTATCAAGTAAAGAGGGTGACATGTACGAAATAACGGTTTATTCATCTTGTTGTAACTTAGACAAAGGGATTTATTATTATAAAACCTATGATAATAGTCAGATATGTGCAGTGGATATGCACAAAGAAAATCTTGATGGTCAAAGCATTATCTCGTACGCGTTGCAAAAAATACCTCAGATAAAATGGCAGAATCGTTAACAAAAACTTAACAGGAATTGGCGATGAATTTTCTTGGAAACATGGGTTGTTCATGGTAAAATAGAAGTATCTATTTTGTGGGTATTTGGAGGTGTTACATGGACGGTTTTTTGATTGTTTCTAAAGTGGATCGATTAGAAGAATACAAGCAGATTGCTGACAGGTATCACGTAGGGTTTGAGTTGAATGATTTTTATGATCCCAAGGTGTTAGATGATGAGGCTGAACAAGAAAGAATTATACAACAATATTTGCAAGCGGGAATACCTGATGATAGCACGATGCATGGTGCGTTTTTTGATATTGTTGTATTTAGTCACGATGACAAGATTGCTGAGATATCAAGGATGCGTCTTAGACAGAGCATGGAGATTGCAAAACGCATAGGTGTGAAAGCTGTTATTTTTCACACCAATGCCAATCCGATGTTAGCGGGAGAGATTTATGATAACAATGTGATAGAAAAGACAACGAATTGTTTGGAAGAACTATTGCTGGATTATCCTGATATCAACATTTATCTGGAGAATATGTTCGATGCTACGCCAAGAATTCTTGTTAATATATCAAAACGTCTTAGCAAGTATCCGAATTACGGAATATGTCTTGATTATGCACATGCTGCTATATCGCGGTTGCCAATGGGAGATTGGGTGGAAGCTTTAGCTCCGTATTTGTCACACATACATATTAATGATAATGATTTGAAGGTGGACTTGCATATGCCGCTCGGAAGCGGTTCGATTAATTGGAACCAGTTTGCCAAGTATTACCGTACAACATTTGATGGTTGTACAGTGTTGATAGAGACAACGAATCCGGAAGATCAGATTCAGTCGTTGAATTACTTACGAGATAATTTTGTTGGTTTGTTCAGAAATGAACCAAGATAGGAGGGTATTATGCAGGGGAAAAGACCATTAGATGCAGAAGCATTGTTAGAACAGATTTTTTATTATATGAATCAGTTGGTTAACGAAAAAGATTTTAAAAAGACATTGATGTTATTAACGGATATGGGAAGAACACTGGTCAATTCGGAGCGTGCATCGTTTTGGTATTGGGACAAGGAGAAGAAGCAATATTGGACTTTGGTTGCATCAGATACCAAGCAGTTGGTTGTTCCGGAAGGTAGTGGTATTGTTGGGGCAACAATCACGAATAATGAGATTATTGTTATGAATAATCCGTACGAGGATCCGCGTTTTAATTCTCAGGTCGATAAGGAAACAGGGTTTGTTACTAAGTCAATTCTGTGCATGCCGGTTACGAATAAGAATGGGGAAGTAATCGGTGCTTATCAGGCAATTAATAAGCTGGATGAAAACGGAGAGAGTAATTTTGATGATGTGGATGTGAAACGTCTGACTTTGGCAGCTGCTTACTCAGGGAAAGCGTTAGAATCACATTTATTGTATCAGGCGGCGCATGTAGATACACTGACCGGTCTTAGGAACAGACGAGGGTTTTATGAGTATTATAATATAGATGTGGCTCCGGCAATGAAAGAGACGGGGGCTTCATTAATTATCTGTGATATAGATTTCTTTAAGAAAGTGAATGATACATATGGGCACAATGCAGGTGATGCTGTTTTGCAGATGGTTGGGGCTTCGTTAAAGAAAGGTGTGCAACAAGGAGAAGTGTTCCGTTGGGGCGGAGAAGAGTTTATTATTCTTTTGCCGGGCAGTACGAAGGATGCGGCAAGTATGGTTGCAGAAACGCTTAGAGCAACAATGGAGCAGAAAGTATGTACCTTTGACGACACAGATATTAGAATTACGATGTCCTTTGGGGTCAACGCATTGAATCCGAAGGATAGTATAGAAGCGAATATAGAGGTCGCGGATGCCAAGCTTTATGAGGCAAAGACTTCAGGGCGTAATCGCGTAGTTAGTTAATTATTTGGGGGGATTCCTATGGCAAAAGAGAAGACCGTTTTTGTGAGTTATAGTTCTAAGGATTATAATCTCGTTCAGACAATTGTTAGAATGATGAAAGAAGAACAGATTGCTTTTTGGAAAGCGCCGGAGATGATACCGGCAGGTTCTAGTTATGCGCGTGAAATTCCGAAGGCAATCAAGGAATGTTCTGTCTTTTTACTGATTCTTTCTAAGACATCACAGCAGTCTATCTGGGTGGAGAAAGAGATTGATAGTGCTATTTCTCACAGAAAAACGATTATTCCGTTTCAGATTGATGATGTAGCACTTAATGATACATTTAAGTTCTATCTGAATAACGTGCAGATGATTGCGTATGAATCGGACCGGAATTTTGATACGTTGAAGAGACAATTGAAACAGCTGACCGATTCTTCAGAACAGAAGGGTTCTTCGGAGACAATAGTGAAAGAAGAGGTTTTGGTTGCTTCTGCACAACAGACACAGAAAAAGCAGTATCCAAGAAGGAGTTCATCACGTTTGGCAGATACGAATGCACTTCGAATGAATCGGATTCCGCTTCAATGTGATCATTGCGGAAGCAGATTATTGGAAAATATTACGATGGGTACTTATCGATGTAAGCAGTGCGGAAAAGACAGCTATGATGATTTTCAGACGATTCGAAATTATCTGGATATTGTCGGAACGGCACCTGCATCGGTAATTGAGAAAAATACAGGTGTTCCAAAAAGAATTATAGAGTATTTCTTTAAGGATGAATATCTTGAAATTCCGAAAAGTTCTCCTATACGTGTACCATGCGAAATGTGCGGCGCACCGATTCGAACGGGAACGCTATGTGATGCATGTAAGAGCGGAAAAAGTAGTGCGCGTGACAATAAGAATGACAGAAAGGGTTCATGGCATTCATTGTTCTAGACTGGGGGAAAAGTGATTGGAGAAGATTATCTGGGTGATTGGAGAGAATCGAACAGAGATGATTGAAGCGCAGCGTCAGATTAATTCAACTGGTAGTATGCGTGCTTTTTGCATGCTTTCTTTTGAGGCTGTTTCCAAAGCAATAGATAAGGCAATTGCTTCTCAACATGTTGAGAGACGTTCTACGATTAGTATACCATCATTGATTTTAATAGACTATGATATGGCATCAAGAAATGATTATGAACTTTTGATGTTTTTGAAAAAACAGCAGGTTCTTGCAGGTGTACCATTATTTTTTGTGGTGGAATACCGTAGTGAGGAATTGGACGAGTTGTGCTATTCAAAAGGCGCAACGGTTGTTCTTTCTAAACCGTTTTCGCATATAGGAATCCTGCGTATGGAACATATTGCGTGGCAGCATGAGGTTACGAAGAATTACGAAAAGATGTTACAAAAACAAGCGGGTGATTTGCAGTCGGCGAGAGAAATTATACGTTTGAATCAGCAATTGGAATCGCGCAATGCCCTACTTTACCAGATATTCGGTCGCTATTTTTCTGATAAAGTTTTAGATATGATATTAGATAATCCGACAGGGGCTGCAATCGGTGGAGAAAAAAGAGAACTAACAGTTATGATGTCGGATCTTAGAGGGTTCACTTCATTATCTGAAGAGTTAGAACCGGAAGATGTAACATGTTTATTAGATTATTATTTTGGTAAAATGGCAGAAGCAATTACGCAGTTTGGTGGAACGATTATCGAATTTTTGGGTGATGCGGTGTTAGTCGTCTTCGGTGCTCCGATGGTTGCGAAACATCAGACGGAATGTGCAATTGCAGCTGCGATATCGATGCAGAATAAGATGGGTGAAGTGAATCGTTTCTGTGAAAAGAATGGATATCCGTCTTTGGAGATGGGAATCGGTATTCACCGTGGGGAAGCATTTATTGGTAATGTGGGTTCACAGAAGATGATGCGATATAATGTGGTCGGACGAATTGTGAATGAGTGTTCAAGGATTGAGAACTATAGTGTCGGGGGACAGGTTTTGGTATCAAAAGAAGCCTTGCAGTTTGTTGATTGTCCGGTTGAAGTGCATAATCATATGGAGATTATTGCGAAAGGAATTCCGAAACCGATAGAGCTTTCGGAAGTGATTGGAATCGGTGGAGAGTATCAGTTGCGTATTGCGAATGTTGAATTTGATGTGATGAAACCTGCGAAGGAATTGGTTGTGTTTAATATGTCTCCGATTGAGGAGAAGATGGTACAAGAAGATACGGTTCCCGGCAGATTATTGGAGATTTCTTATAAAAGAGCAGTTGTGGAATTATATGATTTTCAGGCGGAACTTAAGGTCTATTCTGATGTGGAGATTTTTGCGGCGGGGAAAGACGGAAAAGCTGTTTTTACGGGTGTGTATGCGAAGGTTGTCGAAAGGAATCTTGATATTGTGACGTTGCATTTTACGCACATTAGTCGAAGCTTCCAAAAATTCACCGGACTCGAGATGGAAGGTGCTGTAATGGTTGATGAAGAACATGGTTCGTTAGTGATGGAGGATAATGTATGAAAGAGGAATTATATACGTTTTTCGTGCAAGAAAGCATAGACTGCCAATTGAAGATTGAACAATGTTATCGATACAGACAGGAAGACTTTGTTGTAGCACAGCTTTCACTTGAAGAAGGGGATCATTTGATGGCAATTTGTACAGACGAAGATGAGGGTGATTCATTTGATGAAACAAAAGAAATGTTGTTAGAAGCTATGGGGTGCAGATATCTGTTGTTGGTATGGGAATCCCGTGATGAGAACAGATTGCTCTTTTTTAGTGAGAGCAGAAAGATTCGTGCGTTGGAATTTCTTGATTATTTGATTGCACAATTCGGCCTTGTGAGAGGATGTGCGCAATGCGCTACCGGACAGATTTCGACTGCTATTTTGTCGGTACAGATTTCGGATATGGACTTAGATGATGCCCTAGAATATTATCTGCAGATGTCTAAGGCATACTTTACGGAATGTGACTGGATTGTAGCAAGAGAGTATGCGAATAATATGCAGGGGACAATTTTGGATATGAGCAAATACCAAAAGAAAATGATAACCTGGGCATATGTCAAGTCGACAGATGTAGTACCGGCAGGTGAGATTATCAAAATCAAATCATTAGAAAATGAGTCCGGTATGCTGCTGACGGCTGATGAGAACCGTTACATTATGATTGGATGTCGCGGGGAAGTATATGATATGGATGTAGAGAAGTTTCAGAATACTTATGAAGAAAGTGACGAGCAATTAGATATATTTGAACAAATGTTGGATTTTTTGCCGGCGATTGAGGTTTTATCTACCGGAGAATATATTAGTTTAGATGAAGCGGCACACATTTGTTATCCGAGACGCGGAATCGGAATCTATGCTTGCGAACTAGAACGCAGAACCAAGATATTTCCGGTTGATAATGAGGAAGATTATTATCTTGGGAGACCGGGTGATTACATGGCAATTCGTATGGATGATTTTACGGATGTGTATATCATTCAACGAGAGATATTTTTGCAAACATATGAGGCGGATAATTAATAACATGCAATATTGTTATAGTTTTAAGTTCAAATGTTATATCTTATATATATGAAAAATGATATGCTATCTTCGAATTGATGAAAAGGGTTTCATGTTCAGATAGAGAATAATGATAGAAGGAGAAGAAGCATGGAGAAGAAAACATATGTTGTGGATATGACAAAGGGCAATGTTACGAATCATTTGTTGCATTTTACTGTTCCGCTGTTAATCGGAAACTTGATACAGCAATTTTATAATATTGCAGATTCTATCATTGTTGGACAATTTGTAGGTTCGAAAGCACTTGGAGCTGTCGGCGCGGTTGGTAATGTGATGTTCATTTTTTTTGCGCTATGTTTAGGATTGTCAGCAGGTGTAGGGATTATTGTGTCACAGTATTTTGGTGCGAATAATGCGAAAAAAGTTAAAAAGACAATTACGAATAGTGTTTACGTATTGGGTGTAGCGGGAATCTTGATGAGTTTACTTGCAGTTTTTTTGGCACCGCAGATTCTTGTCTGGATGAATACGCCGGCAGACACATATGAATATGCCTTGGATTATATGAGAATAACAGGTGCTGCAACAATTGTTGTGGCGGCTTATAATGCGATATCGGCAATTCTCCGTGCACTGGGAGATTCTAAGACACCGCTTATATTTTTGGTAGTGGCAAGTATATTAAATATTGGGTTGGATTTGCTTTTTGTGTTGCAGTTTGATATGGGTGTACAAGGTGCAGCGTTAGCAACTGCAATTAGTCAGTGCCTTGCAGCAATGGGTTCGATTGTGATGGCTGCTTGTAAGAATCCATATTTCAAATTACACAGAGAGGATTTTGTATTAGATAAAGAACTTGTAAGAGATATACTCGGATTAGGAATTCCTGTTGCGGGGCAGAATACATTGATTTCATTGTCTTGTGTTTTGCTGCAGAGTGTCGTTAACAGCTATGGATCTTCAGTAATGGCTGCTTATACTGCAACAGCAAGAGTGGAACAACTTGTACATCAGCCGTTTAATTCACTTGGTATGGCTGCGTCTACATTTTCCGGACAGAATATAGGAGCTAAGTTATATGAAAGAGTAACAGAGGGCAACCGCAAAGCACTTAAAGTTATGGTTCTTTTTTCACTTATTATGATGGTTGTAATGATGTTGTTAGGCAATAGCATTATTGGTTTCTTTGTGGATGAACCGGCGATTATACAGATGGGTGCAACCGGACTCCGTATGACAAGTCTTATGTATATTGCACTTGGATTGATCTACGTATCTCGCGGAACATTGAATGGTTTGGGAGATGCCAAGTATGCATTTATCAATGGTGCATGCGAGGTACTTGGTCGAATTGTATTTGTTGTTGTTTTGACCAATATTCCATTTATCGGTTTCTGGGGTGTATGGTTGACGAATGCATTTACATGGGTTTTGGCAGGATTTGCAGGTTTGATTCGATTCAAACAAGGAAAATGGAGACAGTGTTCTGTTGTTAAAAAGGAGGTTGCTGCATGAAGTTTGCAATATTGGCGCCGGGAAAGATTGCACAGAGTATGGCGGCAGCACTAAAGGGGTTGCGTGACGGTTCGGTTTTAGAAACACAAGAACTGGCAATTCAGATGGGGGTGGATCCGACAACAATAGAATTATATGCGGTAGCATCAAGAAGTTTGGAACGTGCATCAGCATTTGCATCTGAGTGGGGATTTGAAAAGGCATACGGTTCCTATGAGATGATGTTAGAAGATGAAGCAGTAGATGTTGTCTATGTTGCTTCACCGCATTCACATCATTATGCGCATGCAAAGATGTGCTTAGAACACGGAAAACATGTGTTATTGGAAAAAGCATTTACCGTGAATGCAAAACAAGCAGAAGAATTAATTGTTTTGGCACGGGAAAAGGGCCTTTTGTTGGCAGAGGCAATCTGGACAAGATATATGCCTAGCCGTTGTATGCTTGATGAGTTGTTAGAAAGCGGTATAATCGGTAATCCGGTTTCGCTAACAGCGAATCTTGGTTATCCGATGAGAAATAAGGAAAGATTAGAAAAACCGGAGCTTGCAGGCGGTGCTTTGTTGGATGTGGGCGTTTATCCGATTAACTTTGCGATGATGGTCTTTAAAAGTGGAATTGTTAAGATGGACACTACGGTGACAATGTCTGATCAGGGCATTGATTGGACAAACAGTGTAACACTTACATTTCGAGATGGTCAGATGGCAGTTTTGCATAGTTCTATGTTGACTGCTACCGATCGGAAAGGAATCATTTATGGCGAGTGTGGTTGGATAGAAGTGCATAATATTAATAATTGCGAAAAGATATCTGTATATAATAACAATCGGGAGCTAGTGTTAGAAAAACAAGTTCCTGCCCAGATTAATGGTTATGAGTACGAAGTGTTGGCGTGTATGAAGGCAATTGCTGAAGAGAAAGTAGAGTGTGATGCAATGCCGCATGAAGAGACACTGCGAGTGATGGCTTTAATGGATAGTATTCGCCTTCGATGGGGTATGCTATATCCGGGTGAATAGTGCATTCTAATAAAAAGGAATTGATGATAATAAGAAGGAAAATGGAGGGTTTAACATGGAAAATTTCAATTTTTACAGTCCTACAGAATTCGTATTTGGAAAAAATCGCGAGACGGAATGTGGCGCATTGGTGAAAAAATACGGTGGAACGAAAGTATTGCTGCATTACGGTTCGGGTTCTGCAATACGTTCAGGTTTGTTGGAACGCGTTAAGAAATCGTTGGATGAGCAGGGGATTGCTTATGTGGAATTAGGTGGAGTACAACCGAATCCGCGAGACACAAAAATCTATGAAGGAATTGAACTTTGTCGTAAGGAAGGTGTGGATTTCATCTTATCAGTTGGTGGAGGATCTTGTATCGATAGTTCTAAAGGTATTGCGCTTGGAGTACCTTATGACGGAGATTTCTGGGATTTTTACGGAACAGGAAAAACAGTTGAAAAAGCATTGCCGATTGGTACTGTATTGACAATTGCTGCAGCAGGAAGTGAAGGTTCAGGAGCATCTGTTGTTACAAAAGAAGATGGTATGTTAAAGCGTGATGTTGGTTCTGATAATCTTCGTCCGAGATTTTCCGTTTTGAATCCGGAACTTACTTGTACATTGCCTGCATATCAGACAGCTTGCGGTGCGACAGATATTATGGCACATGTGTTTGAACGTTATTTTACCAATACAAAAGAAGTAGAGATTACAGATCGTTTGTGTGAGGCTGTTCTTTTGACAATGATTAAGGAAACACCTCGCGTGATTGCTGATCCGAATAATTATGAGGCAAGAGCAAATATTATGTGGGCAGGTACTGTGGCACATAATGATATTGTGGGTGTCGGACGTAGCCAGGACTGGAATAGTCATGGTTTGGAACATGAGTTGTCAGGCTTATATGACTGTGCACACGGTGCAGGGTTGGCAGTGGTTATGCCGGCATGGATGGAATATGTAATGCATCATGATGTAATGCGTTTTGCTCAGATGGCTGTACGTGTATGGGGATGCGAGATGAATTTTGAAAATCCTGAGGCAACAGCAAAAGAGGGTATTGCAGCATTTAGAAAGTTCTTAGCATCTATTGGTATGCCTATTAACTTTGAACAATTAGGGGCAAAAGAAGAAGATATACCAAAGCTTGTGGAAGTGTTAGGTATAGGTGATGGTATAAGAGGCGGATTTATGGAATTGAATGCGCAGGATGTCACCAACATATATAAGTTGGCTGTAGATGCAACTATATAATTGGTATTTATAAGATAAGCAATTTTTCGGTATTCCTTAGCAAGAAAGATAAAGTAATTTTTTCGCATTTTGCTACAATGGAAGTGACAAAACAATTTTTGTTAAGGAGGAAGGGAAATGCGAAGAACTAGTTTGAAAACAGCACTTGGTATGTTGATGATGATGACGTCGATAGCAGTACTAAGTGGTTGTGAAAAGGCAGAAACAAGTACAGAACAGGTTGTAGAGACAACTCCTGTACAGACTGAGTGGGATGAGTCCGATAAGGAAACATTGCGCTTTGTTTTCGACAGAGATTTTGGGGGAGAAGTGGGCGTATGTGTGCCATCGGCAGCATTTGTTAACACGACCAGAATGGATATTGTTGAGCAACATTTTAATAATGTAACGATGGAAAATGAAATGAAACCGGAAAGCTTTTTGGGTAAAAATCCGAATATCGGAGAAGATGGCTTTCCGGTTTTAAATTTTGCTACAGCAGACGAGATGCTTAGTAAAATCAAGAAGTATAATGACGCTTGTACAAAAGAGGAAAAGAAGTTAAAGGTTAGAGGACATGTTCTTGTATGGCATTCGCAGACACCGGAATGGTTTTTCCATGAAGACTATGATGCATCGAAGGATTATGTAGATTCAGAGACAATGTTAGCCAGAATGGAGAATTATATCGCCCAGGTTTTTGAACATTATTATGGCGAAGACAGCGAATTTGACGGAATGATCTATGCGTGGGATGTTGTGAATGAGGCGATTAACGATTCGGATGGAAATCTTAGAACAGATTCTTCATGGTTTAAAGTATTTTATGATGAAGAGTTTATATTGAAAGCTTTTGAATATGCGAATAAGTATGCGCCGGAGAATGTAAAGCTATTTTATAATGATTATAATGATACGAACGCGAAGAAATGTGAAGGAATTTGTAAACTTCTTGAAAAGATCAAAGCACATCCGGAAGCAAGAATTGACGGTATGGGAATGCAGGGGCATTATGATATGAATCTTACGACGGAAGAATTAGAGGAAGCCATTCGGAATTATGCAAAGGTTGTCGATGAGATTCAGATTACTGAGCTCGACTTAAAGTCAAGTAATGATTATACAGGTGCTGATGTGGATGCAGAATATCAGAAGCAGGCATATAAGTATAAAGATATATATGATACAGTTGTGAAGCTTGTTAATGAAGAAAAAATGCCGATTACGGCAATTGTATTCTGGGGAACAGATGATGGAAACTCATGGTTGCAGGATTCTAATTCGGTAGGCGGTTCTGCGGATGGAACAAGACCGCAATGTCCATTATTGTTTGATGCGATGTATCAGCCAAAACCGGCGTTTTGGGCATTTGTAGATCCGTCGAAGTTACCGCCGTTTGTACAGGAAGTAACAGCGCTCCAGACAAAGCAATATGAATTAGCAGGTTCATATGAGGCAAAGAAAGATGATGTGCGTATCAACTTTACACCGATATGGAATGAAGAAGCGGTTTCTGTTAAGGTGTTTGTCGGAGATAAGACACAGGATGCAGATGATGAGGTAAGCGTATTTATAGACATGAAAGACAGTAGAAAAGAAGGTGCAGCAATTCTTTCTCAGACTGTCAGCAGAAGTGATACAGATTCGAAAGCGAACGGATACGAAGCAGAATTTATATTTGAAGCAGAAGATATTACGTTGTTCTCGACTGTAGGATTTGATATAAGAGTTAAGAATGGGGATACGGTATTTTCTTGGAATGATACGAACAATAATCAGGATAAGAGTAGTGAATCGTATGGAAAGTTAATTTTAAAACCGTATGCGACAATTCCGAAAGGAAAGGTTGCAGTAGATGGTGAAATCGATGCAGCATGGGATGCTATTGATGCGATGCCATTATCAATTGCAACAGCAGAAAGTGCTGATCCGGAAGCCACAGCGCAAGGAAAAGCAATGTGGGATGAGGAAGCATTGTATGTTCTTATGGAAGTGAAGGATCCGAATCTTGATGTTGCTGGTGGTGAAGTACATACGCAGGATTCAGTGGAAGTGTTTATTGATGAGATGAATAATAAAATGACATCTTATGATGGAGACGATAAGCAATATCGTGTTAATTGCGAGAATAAGGCATCATTTAACGGTAGTACCTGTACTGCAGATTCACTCACATCTGCAGTGAAAAAAACAGAAGATGGATATATTGTAGAGGTTGCAATTAAGTGGACTAGTCTTCAACCGGAAGCAGGAAAAATTATTGGTTTCGAGATGCAGATTAATGATTGTAAGAGTGGTGGTAGATTGGGTATGGTCAACTGGTATGATAAGACGAATACTTGTTGGTCAACACCGGCGTCATTCGGAACGGCAGTGTTAGTAGATACTGTAGAATAAGAATAGAAAATAGAATTAAAATAAGGTGCACATCATCATGTGCACCTTATTATTATGTGCGAAAGTTCGCACGATATTATTTCTCTGTAATCTCACTATGCAATACTTGCAATGACTTGATTTCGTTCTCTTCATGTGTCTTCACATAGTGAATACCGGCAGCGGTTGCCTTTGCAGCAGCAACGGTTGTCATGTAAGGAACCTTTGCCTTAATAGCAGCTTTTCTCAAGTAACTGTCATCATTGATGCTGCCCTTACCGATTGGAGAGTTGATAATCAAATCAATCTTACCGTTGGTAATTAAGTCATATACATTTGGACGACCTTCGTAAAGTTTCTTAACCTTCTCAGCAGGAATTCCAGCTTCAGTAATGGATTCATATGTGTTGCCAGTAGCCAGAATCTTGAATCCATCATCAGCTAAGCTTCTTGCAACGTCAACGACATCAGCCTTATCCTTGCGATTTACAGAAATCAATACAGTTCCTTCTAGCGGAAGCTTAGAAGACACACCTTCTTGTGCTTTGTAGAACGCTTCACCATAAGATGGTGCCAAACCAAGTACCTCGCCTGTTGAACGCATCTCAGGTCCAAGTACAGGGTCAACCTCCTGGAACATATTGAATGGGAACGCAGCTTCCTTCACACCGTAATATGGGATGTTCTGTTCCTTTAATGCAGGAACCGGAGAAGGGTTGCCGGTTAATTCGCTAGTAATAATCTCTGTTGCCAAAGGTACCATGCGGATGTTACATACCTTAGATACCAAAGGTACTGTACGAGATGCACGAGGGTTAGCCTCTAATACGTATACTTTACCATTCTCAATAGCGTACTGCATATTCATAAGACCCTTAACATGCATTTCCTCTGCAATCTTTCTTGTGTATTCCTTGATTGTTGCAACATTCTCTTCTGTAATGTGTACAGAAGGAATGATACAAGCAGAGTCACCGGAGTGAACACCTGCAAGCTCGATATGCTCCATAACTGCAGGAACAAATGCATGTGTTCCGTCACTGATTGCATCAGACTCACATTCAAGCGCATTGTTAAGGAAACGGTCGATAAGAATTGGTCTGTCAGGTGTTACGCCAACAGCAGCGTTCATGTAGTCAGTAAGGCTTTCGTCGTCGTATACAACTTCCATACCACGTCCGCCTAATACATAGGAAGGACGAACCATTACCGGATAACCAATCTTATGTGCGATTTCTAATGCTTCATCTACGTCAACAGCCATTCCTGACTCCGGCATAGGAATCTCTAACTTATCCATCATTTCACGGAAGAGATCTCTGTCCTCTGCAAGATCGATAACAGAAGGAGACGTTCCGAGAATCTTCACACCGTTCTTCTCAAGGTCTGCAGCTAAGTTAAGCGGAGTCTGTCCGCCGAACTGTGCAATCACACCAAGCGGTTTTTCTTTGTTATAAATACTTAATACATCTTCTAATGTAAGTGGTTCGAAGTATAATTTATCAGAAGTATCATAGTCGGTTGAAACGGTTTCAGGGTTACAGTTAACGATGATTGTTTCAAATCCTAACTTCTTAAGAGCAAATGCAGCATGTACACAGCAGTAGTCGAATTCGATACCCTGACCGATACGGTTTGGACCGCCGCCAAGAATCATAATCTTCTTGTTGTCTGATACAGGGTTCTTGTCTTCTGCGTTATAGGTTGAATAGTAGTAAGCGCTGTTTTCGGTACCACTTACGTGAACACCTTCCCAAGCTTCTTCTACACCTAAGCTGATTCTCTTGTTGCGAACATCATCCTCAGAAATTTCAAGAATCTGGCTTAGATATTTATCAGAGAAACCATTTTTCTTAGCAGAAATCAACTGCTCATCAGATGGAAGGGAACCCTTAGATTTCATAAGAGCTTCTTCTTCTTCTACCAATTCTCTCATCTGGTCAATGAAGTAATGCTTAACCTTGGTTAATTCATGAATTTCTTCATTGGTAGCGCCTTTGCGAAGTGCTTCATACATAATGAAATGACGCTCACTAGACGGAGTGATTAACATTTGTAATAATTCTTCCTTTGATAAAGAATCAAAGTTCTTAGCATGACCAAGACCATAACGACCGGTCTCTAAGCTTCGGATTGCTTTTTGGAAAGCCTCCTTGTATGTCTTACCGATACTCATTACCTCACCTACGGCACGCATCTGAGTACCAAGCTTATCTTCAACACCCTTGAATTTTTCGAATGCCCAACGTGCAAACTTGATTACAATATAATCTCCATCTGGAACATATTTATCTAAAGTACCATACT
>SVEJ01000072.1 GCA_015057435.1 Lachnospiraceae bacterium | reverse complement strand
CTTCTTGATAGATGCTTTCTTAGGTGAAACTTCAATTACGGTTTCTACAGTTCCGGCCTTGTAATTCTTGCCTTCTGCAATTGTAGCCGTAATCACTGCTCTACCTGTACCCTTAATCGTAATCTTTCCGTTCTTATCGACCTTTACCACCTTGCTGTCCGATGACTTGTAAGTTACGGTACCTGTTGCGTCAACTACCTTGACGGTAAATTTCTTCGCACCATACGCCTTCTTGTAAACATCTTTTTCAAATCTGGCAGTCGTATCTGCCTTAGCAATGGTAAACGAAATTGTCTTGGTTCCCTTATAGTTACCTTTACCTGTAATAACAACTTCAGCAGTTCCTGCTTCTGTGTTATTCTTATATGCTACAGTGTAATCTGTATCCTTTACAAGTGTTTTTCCATCTACTGTCACCTTTACATCCGGTGTAATTGTGTTTCCGCTATAAACCTGATTAGTGATTTCAGATACAACAGCTTTGGAAATGTCAGTATCAGTAACATCTTGCGAATCAGAAGGATTCTTTGGCTCATCATTTCCCGGCTCTGAAGGATTCTCCGGCTCATCAGTGATTTCTGAACTTTCCGGAATCTCTACACTCATAGACTCCTGTAGCGTCTTTACCACTGCCGAATCATACAATACAATCGCATCTACTTTCTTACTAATTGATGTACCTTCTACCGTCAATGTCAACTGTGCAATTCCGATTCCGTATCCCTTCACAACAAGTTTTGCTTTTCCGTCTTTGTCTGTCACTACACTGCCAGTTGCTTTCACAATGCTGTCATCAGAAGATGATACCAAAACCTTACGACCTTCTAGATTCTCATCTGCAACTACTTCTATCTCATAGGTATATTCCTTACCATTTTCTAAAAGCATATCTTTCTGTACTGTAAGATCTGATACAATACCGGTCACCTTCAAATCTTCAACCGTTGCTTCATCCATCACAACACCTGCATAGCTTTCAATTCCGCTTGCAAATGCTGCTGTATATGTGTTACTTGCATCAAGGGTTCCATCCACTGTCACTTCAAAACTAGTTGCAATATCTGCTCCATCCCTTGTTGCAAGATCAGATGCTGCCACACTGCTAATTGCTACTGCTTCATCACCATTTTTCAGCGAAATCTTATTCGTAACAGAACCTACCTTTACGTATTTATCAAATACAACTTTCATCTTATTAGAAGCAAGCTCAACAGAAGTAACATTTGGTTTCTCTGTACTAACAAGTTCTAAGTTTACATCAAGCTGTGGTGGTGGAACTTCCATCCACGCACTTTTTGTCACTGCATATCCATCCTTTTCGGCAACTACCTGCCACCAGCCTGCCGGAACATCCCATGCATATCTTCCGTCAGCATCCGTCATAATCGGATTTGTCTGGTAGTATGGCTCTGCATCCCAAAGCACCGCTGTTGAATCATCCGCGTATTGACCTTCTTTATAGTAAATAGACATCTTAGCGTCTTCCACTTTATTTTCAGGCACCGCTTCATAGATATATCCGGACGGATCGATAATCCATGATAAACATAGATTTAGGAAATTATATCTAAAATCACCGGAAGCTGTATCTACCACACACTCCAATTTGAGTATTTCCGGGAGATTTGCAGCCCCCTCTGCCAAAGGTATCTGTACCACCCATTTTCCTGTCTTTTCATCTTTCTTGATTGGATACGTATCGTCTCCATTGGTTGTACAATAGGCAGACTTAACCTCTTCCATATCTTCAAGTTCCAGTTCCACCTGAAGCAATGGCAAACCTACATATGTAATCACTTTAGAAGGGTTCTTCTCCAAATCGATGGAATATTCTTTAAGATGAATGAAACTTGCATCAATCACCTTTGGAAGTTTTGCTTTTCTATATGTAACGATTACTTCCTCCGAAGTATTTTCACCAATTTGTACAGCTATGCGAAATTGTGTACCATCCTCTGTTTCTTCTGTAATCGGAAGTTGCAGCGTAGCCGCCCATCTGTGTTTAAAATCCAGTGTTACCGGATTTGGCGTCACCGTATCAATCGGCTTTCCGTCACACAGGAAGACCATTTCCTTGTCCGTATCAAAATATCCATAGCCGGAAAGTTTCAATGTTGGGCTATCTATATAATTCGGAGCTAAAATAGTTGTAAGATCCTCAAGCCAAACCTCATGTATGCGACCTTCATCTATCTTTTCCACATACTCTATCCATATTTTTTCTGAGTTACCATCTTCCGTTTTGTCGATGCATAATCCCGGCAGATTTGTGTATGCCTTCAGATGCATATCTGTTGGTTCTGAACCATTAGTATAAACATATATACTTGATTGATAAAATGAAAACTGTTCAATCTCCTTCAGATTCTCCGACAAAATAACATGGAGATCGTTTACATATAAAAACGCACCCGTTCCGATTGTTTCTACCGTTTCCGGAATTTCAAATTCTTTATCCTCTTTGGATTTTGGATAAAATAAAAGCGTTTTTTTGTCATCCGAGTAAATAACATTGTTCTCAACGACAAGAGAGTCATTTCCCTCTTCTAGTTCAAACGCTGGTACATTTCCAAAAACTTCAGCAAAATCAATCATATCATTTGCCAGTTTTGTTGCTTTTTTAGGAATGATTACTTTTTCAAGATTTTCAAAGACAATATATGTTTCCCTTCCATTTTTCCATTCCGGTTCCCAAAGCGCCGATTGTGTGTTTAACTTTATCGAGTTAATATTTTCAATATGATCGTCTAGTGTAATCTTTTCAAGATTTTTTGGCAACACATATTCTTCAATTGTACCACCGGCTAAAGCACATAACTCTAAAGCACTATCTTCTATCCATTTATAGAGCATACCATAGTTATCAGATGTATATACTTCATTATCTTGTGAAACCTCAAAATACACCGGCGTACCACTTTGAGTTCCATTATATGTACAACCGATTAAAAACCCTCCATAAAAATAATCATCCGTTAATAACTCCGGAACAACAATCTTAACCCCTTTCTCTTGTGTTCCACAATCCAGCATAACATCGTTATAGCTGTCTAGTGACGAAACATTTGGCAAGACCAACTCTTCAAGATTTGCGCACTGGTAAAAGGCAAATGCTTCTATTTTGCTCACAGAATCCGGAAGTATCACTTTTTTCATAGTACAATTATTAAATGCATATTCTCCAATTGTATTCACCGTATCTGGAACTTCAACCACTTCCGAACTCCCCTTATAACCTACTAATACGCCATCTTCAATGACGAAATCTTCCGCTGCAGACGCAGCCTCTACAGGAACTGCCATCTGGAATATCAGTGCAAACACGAAAAGCTTTGCCAGTATCTGTTTTAAAACTATTTTTCCCTTTCCTTTTTTCATCTTTCCTCCTATACGGGTATTTCATCCATTCTCCCTATCTTTTGAACATACCCTTTCGCATATAGACTACACATATTAATAAATAGCATTATTTCACTTTCTTCTTCAACGTCTTACTGTAAGGACTATAAATCTTAACCTTCTTCTTACCAACTTTCACTTCTTTGTAAGCTCTCACCTTTACATAGTAAGTCTTACCCTTTTTGAGCTTCTTCAAAGTTGTCTTGGTTGTCTTTGTCTTCTTAACAAGTACTGTTTTTGCCTTCTTGAATTTCTTACTTGTCGAATATT
>SVEJ01000037.1 GCA_015057435.1 Lachnospiraceae bacterium | reverse complement strand
TTTGCATCTAGAATTATATTCATTAAAGATGGTAAGGTTTTTACAGAATTAAAGCGGGAAGCGGAGGAAACCAAGAAAGCCTTTTTTGAACGCATTATTCAGGTAGTGTCGTTATTAGGAGGTGAGATGGATGAGCTCATTTAATATGGCAGTTCGCAACATGAAAAAAAGTGTCAGCGATTATGTGGTGTATTTTCTTACATTGATTGCCGGCGTTGCAATATTTTATGTGTTTAATTCCGTTGGTGACCAGAGTATCGTAAAAGAAATCTCGGGTGCAGAATATGAAATTATTGAAATGCTACTTTTGGTGTTGGAAATGTTATCCATCGGTGTGGCCTTTGTACTGGGTTTTTTAATCATTTATGCAAATCATTTTTTGATTCGTAGAAGAAAAAAAGAATTTGGTGTCTATATGCTTTTGGGTATGGGCAAAAAAGATATTTCTAAGATTTTGGTAAGTGAAACAGTACTTGTGGGTACGATTTCTCTAGCTGTTGGTTTGCTGCTCGGCGTGTTTGCATCTCAGTTTATGTCCATCATTGTAGGCAAACTGTTTCAGGCAGATATGCAGGCATATCACTTTGTGGTGTCCGGTGGGGCAGTTATCAAAACAGTAATCAATTTCGCTGTGATGTATCTGATTGTCGTGTTGTTTCACTCAGTGACAATATCGAAGTATCAGTTGATTGACTTGCTATCAGCAGATAAGAAAACAGAAAAACAGGTATTGAAGAATCCGGTTCTTGCATCCGTTTTATTTGTCATAGCTGCAGTGAGTCTTGGTGTTGCATATTATCGTGTAGGATTTTGTACGGGAGAGGTAGACAGAGATGAGCTGATTACACATATCTTGATTGGAATTGTGGCAACACTTTTGTTGTTCTGGGCTATTTCCGGATTTTTGTTGACAATACTGCGCAAATGGAAAAGCATGTATTATAATGATTTGAATGCTTTTGTAATTCGTCAATTCTGTAATAGTATCAATTCTTCTGCAATTACAATGGGGATTATATGTCTCATGTTATTTGTAACAATCTGTACATTTGCATCGGGTTTTTCGGTGGCACATCAAATGCAGGAAAATGTGCGAAATTTAACTCCGGTTGATTACAGTATCATTTATACCAAGAAGAAATCCATTGGTAAGGTGTTAAAGAAAAAAGGAATGGATCCAAAAGAGTGGGCGGCTGATAACAGCATTGAAGTTCCAATCTATAGTAGTGATTCTGTCACATGGGCAACGAGTCTTGGAAGTATGATAGACGGAGCAAGAGAGCAGTTTCCCGCTGCAAGGTGGGATACTCCAGAGAATATTATGCGTGTTTCGGATTACAATCAGGTGGCTAAGTTATATGGAAAAGAGAATATTTCTTTGAAGGAAAATGAATTTGCAGTTTTGTGTGATTTTTCGTTATTAGTAAAGCTTCGTAATCAGACATTAGAAAAAGGGGAAGTGCAAAGGATCGGAACATATGAATTAGTTCCGGCAAGTGCTTCGTGTATCGAAAGTTACATTATTATGTCAGGCAGTAATACCAATACGGGTGTGATTGTGGTACCAGATGAGGTGATAGAGAATTCTAAAGATGTGGTAAAGGTAAAAGGTCACTTGATGGCAGGAGACTATGCCACAAACAGTGAAACGAAAAAGAAGGAAATTGATGAAAAGCTTTTGAAAGCTACAGAGAAGCTTACGGCATTTGATTATACAAAGGCGAATCCGCTTCCGCCAATGAGTGTTGAAACCAAGATTTCTATTCGAGAGTCTAATAATGGTTTGACTATCATGGTAGCATTTGTGGTAATCTACATTGGTGTGGTGTTCTTGATTTCCAGTGCAGCGTTGCTGGCGCTAAAGGCTCTTTCAGAAAGTATTGATTCGGTAGGAAAGTATGTGATCTTGAAAAAAATCGGTAGCGATACTAAGATGCTGCGAAAAGCATTATTTGGACAGGTCGCAGTATACTTTGCACTACCTTTGTTGGTGGCTTGTATTCATTCTGTAATTGGTTTGCGATTTGCAGAGTTTACATTAACAACCATTATGAATGAGGGTGTCATTTGGGGAGCGTGCGTAACAGCGATTGTAATGATCATCTTATATGGTGGATATATGTTGGCAACCTACAAGGGAAGTAAAAAAATTGTAGGATTAGAAGAGTAAGAATAAGAAAAGCCATCCGTTCAAGGTAAATGAATGGATGGCTTGTTTTGTTGTGCTAGAAACCTTGTAAGTGATAAGCTGAAAGTTTGTTCAATTCAAATTTTCTGTTTCTTTCATTTTTTCAAAAGTTCATTTCCAATTGATTCCTCATAGATTATAACACAATGGAATAGTACCTACAATAAACGCTAACATCTAAACCTTACAACACTGTAAGGTTTTTGTAAGTTAAAGAAATGGTTTCTTCCTCTTTCTTGGGATAGAATAAGCACATAACAAAGAAACAAAACAACTAATAAAAAAAAAGAAAGGAACGTCGTGAGACGAGAGTAAGAATGAGAAAGCATGATTTGATGAAAAGAGTTCTGGCAGCAGGAATGGCGATGACGCTTGGCGCATCCCTTCTTACGGGCTGTAGTGCAGAGGATGAAATAAAGGATTTTTCAAGCTACGCAAAGGATGTAGATGAAATCACATTACCGGATGAAGTGCGAGTTGTGGCATTAGGGGAAGCAACCCACGGAAACAAAGAGTTTCAGGAATTGAAGCTAGATGTCTTTGCACATTTAGTGGAAACCACCGATGTGCGTGCTTTTGCTATAGAGGGTGATTTTGGTAGCTGCATGATAGCCAATGATTATATCGTGCATGATATAGGAACTGCAGAAAATGCAGTGAAAAACCTAGGATTTGAAATTTATCGAACAGATGAAATGTTAGAGCTTGTGCAATGGATGCATGATTATAACCAAGGTGCAAAGGAGGATGACAAGATCAGATTTTATGGCTTTGATATGCAAAGAAATGAAGCTGCAAGAGAACGTATTCAGTCTTTCTATGATGTGGTTGCAAAGGAAAAAGGATCTGATTATGCAAAACAATGGGATGAAGAATATGGTACAGGAAATGGCGCTCTCTCTGCGGAAAGTGTGACTGCATTAAAAAAATTGGTAGAGGAGATGATTGCGGACATGGAGTCACAAAGAGATGTCTATATTAAGATGACAGACGAGGAAACCTATGCCTATGCTTTACAATCTGCGACCTGTCTTTTGCAGCACTTGGGCCTACATGATGCAAGCAGTGGTTATCAGAGTTATGCAGATTTGCGCGACCAGTATATGGCAGAAAATGTGAAATGGATTTTAGACCGAGAAGAGAATGTATATGGCACCAAGCTTATGATAGCCGGACATAACGGACATGTGGCAAGAGTTGTGAATAGTGCCTATACTAATATGGGTTCTTATCTTGCGGAAGAGTTTGGAGAAAGCTATTATGTGATAGGAACGGATTTTTATAATACTAATTGTAGTATTGCAACAAAAGAAGCACGGGCGGATTACAAGTTTTGCTCTGATGACCCCATTGCTAAAGCAGTAGGTGAGATGGAGAACAATCGATATTATTTAGAATTTGGTGAGGCACAAGGATCAGAAGAGTTATCAACATTATTAGATAGCAATATGCCAACCGGAAGTTTGGGAGAATCCTATTCTTTCCTAATGAAGTTTATGAAGAACACATATCAGCTTCGTATACCGCCTGCAAAATTATACGATGGAATGATTTTTGTGTATGAAGCAAATCCTATTGAAGTATGGGATTATCAAGAACGGTAGAATATATATTATGACAAATGGGATTGCTTGTTGGAGCAATCCTTTTGTTATATAATGAAATGAGATTTTTTTAAAAAAGTAATAGAATGTAGGATTTCGTCAAAACTTGTTGCCTTATTAGAACCTTGGTGCTATAATACAAGGCGGTTAGAACTAAAAAATGCCGTATTTATACGGCTTGTGGCGTTTCTGAAACGTCCGATAATATTATGTATAAAAAGGAGAAAAAGTAAGATGTTAGAAAAGATTATTGAGATTTTAAAGAGTATTCGTAGCGATGTGGATTTTGAGAAGGAAGAGTCCTTGATTGACGGCGGAATTTTGGATAGTTTTGATATTGTAGGTGTTGTTGCAGAGTTGTGTGAGGAGTTTGATATTACAATTACTGCAGATCAATTAGAGCCGGAGAATTTTAATAGTGCAAAGGCTATTTTGAAATTAGTAGAAGAGATTTTAGATGAGGAATAATAGTTTCTATATGGGAGAAAAATAGGAAAGAAGATTAGGTGCAAATTATGTCGTTTACGTCGTTTAATTTTTTTGTTTTTTTAGCGGTGCTCGTTGTTGTGTATTATGTGGTACCGAAGAAACTACAGTGGGTAATTCTTTTACTTGCTAGTTATGGGTTTTATCTAAGCACTGGTACAGAGAACCTTGCATACATTTTGTTTACAACATTGTTCACTTACGCCGGAGCTATGTATATGCAAAAGCTTCGCGATGATAATCGAGCCAAAGTTCAGGCACAAGGTGATGACATTACCAAAGACCAAAAACGTGCCATGAAAAAAGAAGTAGAGAAGAAAGTAAAGCGTGTTCAGATAATTACGGTTGTGGTGAATCTGGGTATATTGGTATTCGTGAAGGCTTCCGGATTCTTTATTTCGAATTTGAATGACTTGTTCGGTGTGTTTCATTGGGATGTTTCCGTGCCGATGGTCAACATTATTGCACCGTTAGGACTTTCTTATTATACATTTAACTCGATAGGATATTTGTTGGATGTAAGTCATGCAAAACATGATGCGGAGAGACACTTAGGTAAATTTGCATTGTTTGTTTCGTTTTTCCCATCTATTGTACAAGGTCCGTTGTTCCGATACAAGGACGTTGGTACACAGTTGGCAGGAACACATGCATTTAACTATGATAATATCAAGTTCGGTGCACAATTGATACTTTGGGGCGTTTTTAAGAAATTAGTTATTGCAGATCGAGTATGTGCAATTTCGAATCTTGTTTTTTCGCCGGAGTTTTTGGCTGGTGAGTACTATGGTTCACAAGTCTTTTTTGGCGTGTTAGCATATTCTTTCCAGATTTACTGTGATTTTTCCGGTGGAACTGATATAACCCGTGGTGTTGCGCAGATGATGGGCATTGATTTGCCAGTGAACTTTGAACAACCGTTTTTTGCCACATCGATGGCGGATTTCTGGAGAAGATGGCATATGTCTCTTGGCGCATGGATGAGAGAGTTTGTATTTTTCCCGATTATGTTGTCTAAGCCGGTTTCGAATTTGAGTAAGAAGGCGCGTAACCGTTTTGGTGCATATGCAGGTAAGATTGTTCCTTCTGTCATTGCTCCAATGGTTGTGTTTTTCTTAATTGGTATATGGCATGGAATTACGTGGCAGTATATTGTGAATGGTCTTTATAATGCCATTATCATTTCTTCTACGGTTGCGTTGACACCTGCCTATGCGAAATTGGCGGAAGTGTTACGTATTAACACAGAAACGTTTAGTTTCCGTTTGTTCCAGATGCTTCGTACATTCGGATTGTTGTGTATTTCTCGTATTATTGTTAAGGCACCGAGCCTAGGTGATGCTTTTGTTATGATTAAAAAGATGTTTACATCATGGGATCCGGATTTTATATTTTTCCGTGACGGGAAGATTTTCACACTTGGTGTTGACGCACCACAGATGACGCTTTTGATTGTGGCGATTATGATACTGTTTGTAGTAGGTATACTAAGAGAGAATGGTCTGAAGATTCGTGAATCGCTTGCAAAACAGCATTTTCTGTTCCGTTGGGGTATGGTGCTAGGATTGTTGGCATTTGTATTAATATTTGGTGTGTATGGTCCGGGATATGACGCAAGTGCGTTTATTTATGGCAGATTTTAGATGAAGGAGAAAGATTATGACTAAAAAACAGATTTTTTGTAGTATAGGTTTTTTGTTCGCTACATGTGTGGTTCTTTACCTTCTATGCGATTTATTTGAACTTAAGAATTCGACGAATTTTGCCAGACGTTTTTCTACTTATAGAGATTTGAATGAAGATACTGTTGATGCAGTATTGATTGGAACGAGTGGTGTAGATCGTTATTGGATTAGTGCAAAAGCTTATGAAGAGCATGGTTTTACTGCTTATCCGCTTTCTACAGGAGAACAACCGGCATGGTTATATGAGTATTTGATTGAAGAGGTGTATACGTACCAAGATCCTGAATTACTTATATTAGATATGCGTCCGTTCGGACAGGATAATGTAGATGAAGTTGAGATGGATGTAAAAGCACGACGTGTGTTGGATGTAATTGAGCCGCTTTCTATGTATCGCTTGAAAGCGGGATTGAAAACGATGAAGGTTATGCATGAAACTTTTGAGGATAAGCCGCGATTTGATATTGCATATTTGCTTTCTGTTGTAAAGTATCATGAACAGTGGTCAGATGACAAGTATTCGGTTGAGAAGAATTTGTTTGAAAGACAGCATAAGTATCTTGGTTTTTATGTCAATAAGAAAAAGAGTATTCAAAAAAAACCACAACAGATGGTTTCATACGATCCGAATTATTATGAGTCGTTGGATCCGGTATCGGAACAGGCTTTTTATGATGTGGTAGACTATCTAAAGGAAAACCACAAGGATAAAAAAGTTCTTTTTTACCTTTCACCAAAGTTTTTGACAACAGTCGAGATGGGGCGTATGAATACCTTGATTGATATGTTGGAGAAGGAAGGAATGGATTACGTTAATTTCTGTGAAACAGATGAGAACGGTGAATTCCTTTATGATTTCGGTTTTGATTTGTCATATGATTTTTATGATGGCGGACATACCAATTTCTATGGTGCGGACAAGTTTACAGCTGTTTTTGCTGCATACCTGGATGAAAAATATGATTTGCCGGATCATAGAGATGAAGCTGCTGTGAAAGAACAGTGGGACGGTATTTACGATAAGATTAAGGCAAAGATTCCTGAGCTTGAAGCTGAAGCTGCTGCAGCAGCCGCAGAAGCTTTACAAGGTCAGGCAGAGACTGAACCGGTAGATGAGTATGATGAAGGAGAGGAAGAATGATGATGCGTAGTTCAATAGCGTTAATGATTCAGCAAAAGGCACAAGAGCATCCGGATAAGATTGCTCTTTATGTGAAAGAAGAGAGTTGTACCTATGGTTATCTGGCACAAATGAATCGAAAAGCAGCATTATGGCTTAAGAAAAAGGAGATTCAAGCCGGAGACCGTGTGATTGTAGAAGCAGATCATACGCTTGATTATGTGTATTTTTGGTATGGTATTCAGCTTTTGGGTGCTACGTTTGTTCCTCTTGAGAAAGATACGCCAAGCGGGCGTATTCGTGAAATTGCGAATGAGTTAGATGCAACAGCAGTGGTTACATTAACACCGAGAGCAGATATGGAAGATGTATGGAATCTGCAAGATATTATGCCTGAGATATTAGAAGAGGCTGATACTTATGAGCCGGAAGAAGTGGATTCAGAGAATCTTTCGGAAATTCTGTTTACAACAGGTACGACAGGTAAATCGAAAGGTGTTATGGTGACTTATGCGAATCAGATTAATATTGCGTTGGCTGGTATAGAAACTACGAATATTCAGCCGGATAATGTATGGTTGATTCCGACACCGATGAATCATGCGGCAGGTTTGAGAAAGGTGCACATCGCCATGGCAGTTGGTAGCACGGTATCTTTGTTAGAAGGATTTAGAAATGTGAAAAAATACTTTCAGACAATCCGTGACCAAAAAGTTACATCCTTGTATCTTCCGCCGTCCGCGATTCATATGTTATTAATGCTTGCGTCTCGTGAGTTGGAAGAGGTTGGTAAGCAGCTTCGATTCATTTATTCGAGTTCTGCAGCATATCCGGAAGTGGATAAAGAAAAGATGCGTAAGCTTTTACCGCATGTATATATGTATAATTGCTTTGGAAGTTCAGAAGTAGGCGTGGCATGTACCGATGAGTTTTGTGTGTCAGGCGGTTCTTCTTATGTTGGAAGTGTAGGACGACCGAATTCCTTGTGTCAGATTTTGATACTCGATGAGAATAAGAATGAAATTAAGAATTCTTCTAGTGATAATGTTGGTCTTGTCGCAATTAAGAGTAAGTCTGTAACAAAAGGATATTGGAATGAACCGGAGCAAACAGCACAGGCATTTCAGGGAGATATGCTTATCATGAGTGATTTGGGTTACTTTGCTCCGAATGGAGAATTGATCTTGGTAGGTCGTAGCAATGATACGATTAATCTTGGTGGATTCAAGATTGCACCTACCGAAGTAGAAGAACTTGTGAGACGTGTTCCGTTTGTGGATGAATGTTTGTTGATTCCGGTGACACGCGGAGGTAATATCAGTTTGAAATTGTTGGTTGTTTTAAAGGACGGAATGGAATTGGAACAATCAGCGATTCAAAAGATAATCAGTGACAATTTGGAACCGTATAAGATGCCAAAACAGATTGTTGCAATAGAAGAAATTATTAAAACGTTCAATGGAAAGATTGATCGTAAGAAGATGATTGAATTATATCAATAAAAAATAGCTGCCTTATGGGCAGCTGTTTTTGTATTAAAAGATTTATTTCGATTGGGTTAAAAGTTCGATTGCATATTTCGCGTAATCTGACAGATATTGTCCGCGGCGTTGTACAATTACCGGCTGTCTCACAGAGACAGTATCTTTTAGTTTGTATAGAACCAGATTTTTGTCGAAATTTGCGTGAGATACAAATTGAAGTGGTAACAGTGTTGCACCTACACCGGCATGGGCCAAAGACCAGGCTGTATTTAAACCTACTACTTCTGCAACAATACGAGGAATAAAATCAGCAGATGCGCACAGTTTATCAAATAGTTGACGCATTTCTTGATTCTGTCCGACAACGACAAAAGGCAGAGATTGGCATGTGGAGAAATCCAGTTCATTATTCGGTTGCTCTGTGAGTGCAGAGTTTAGCGTTTTTGGAACGGCCAACACTAACGAATCCTGCTCGATCGGAGTTATTTCTAAAATGGAATCATCTACAGGCAAATTCACAATCGCAAAGTCGAATTTACCTTCGGCGGCTTCCTTTCTTAAAGTATCACTTCCTGCTTCGTGGAGCACGACTTGAACACCCGGAAAGCGATCACGCACTTTCTTTACAATATCCGGAATCAGATATGTGCATCGAAAAGGTGAAATGCCGACAACAAGGCGTCCTTCTTCTCCGCTTCGGAAACGTCCCATAGCATGAATTAACTGGGTTTCTTTGTATAGTAATTCCTGCGCTTGTTGTATGAAAAATTCACCGGCAGGTGTTAGGGTTAGTGGGGTTGTGGTTCGATCGAATAACTGAATATCCAAATCCTTTTCCAAGCTAAGAATCTGTTTGCTTAGTGCCGGTTGGGTCATATTCAGTTTGTCTGCCAGCTGAGAGAAGTTACGAACCTCAGCCAATGCAATTGCGTATTGGAGTTGTCGTGAATTCATAGCATTACCTCTTTATTGAAATTAGTGGATGATTATTCTGGTATTATAATACTCTGTTAGGGAAAAGAACGCAAGAAGATATTTCGAAAAGGTTATAGAGAGTATTGACAATGGGGAATGGGTGTGTTAGTATGACTCTGCTATTCGCAATTTGGAATAGAAATTATAACCAAAGAAGAGAGGGAATGTTCACAATGGAATCATTAATGTACTTACTTATCATGTTGGTAGTGATTTGCGTGTGGTTTTTAGCCTTCAAGCGTCCTGTTTATGAGGCGGTTTTGTTGGCTTTTGTCATTTTGCTGATTGTTACCGGTACATGGGGGAACGCTCTTGTTTATATCAATGAGGGCCTATCTACATCGTTACTTTATTCGATGGTCGCATTTGTTGCGATGTCTATTTTGTTAAGCAAGACGAAAATTGTTGATAGCTGTATTGCAGTTATTCTTTCGTTAATTGGTCGTGTCAGAGGTGGTGCAGGTTATACTGCGGTTGTTGCCAGTTCCTTTATGGGTGCTTTGTCCGGCTCTGGTCCTGGTAATGTCATGGCTACAGGTTCTTTAACGATTCCTGCTATGAAGCGTACCGGTTTTCCGGCTGAGTTAGCGGCTAACATCGAGTCGAATGCCAGTTATATGGGAAATATGATTCCCCCTTCATCCAATATCGTTGCAGCAATGGCAGCTTTCACAACTTTTGCTGCCGGTGCGGGAATTGCTGAGGTGTCTCAGGGAGAATTTTGGATTGTTCTATGGGGCGTTGCTTTTTGGTTTATTATTCAGCGTTTGTTGATGGTTTGGGCGTTTTGCAAGTATTATAAAGTGGAGCCTATGAGTAAGGAAGAACTTCCTGATTTGAAGGAGACGTTAAAGGCAGGTTGGCAGGCGATGTTGTTGCCACTTATTATCTTGTTGCCGTTTGTGCTTGATGCTGTATTTACAGATAATTTCTTTACAACTCGTCTGGGTGCTGACGGAGCCAAATTTATGTCAAAGTCAGTTTTGTTATTCACAGCGGGTATTGCGTCTATGTACGCTTGCTTGATTACGAAAGATAAGTCTGTTATCCGTCCGACAGAGTTGGCAAAATCATTTGCAAATGGTGTTAAGTCCATTTCACCTGCAATTGGTGTATGTGTGTTTGGATATATGATTGGTGCTATGTTTGAAGATTTGGGCGTCGCTGAGGCGCTTGGTACAGTAATGGCTACATGGAGCTTTGGTAAGCTTGGCATGGTGCTGGCTATCTGTGCCATTACATGTGTGATGGGAATGGTAGTTCCGGGATCATCTCAGGTTGTTATTTTTGGACCGGTGTTTATCACATTGCTTTCGAATGTAGGTGTTAATCCGTTACTTGCTGCAGCGATGTTACCTTGTATTTGCGGTGTTATGTGTGGAATTACGCCTCCGTTGGGACTTGGTATGTATGCAGGTATGACAATTGCTGAGTCTGATTTTAGCAAAACTTTTAAGAATAACTTGTGGTGGGTAGGTGCCCAGTTTGTTATGCAGGTACTTATTCTTATGGGTTGGTTACCGATTTTTGGATTATAAGGAGGTGTTACCATGAAACAGTTTTGTAAGAAGATTTCCGATGTATTAAAGACTATTTTTGGATATGGTATTATGACGGTTCTATTTGCCGGTGGTTTGACCTTTTTTGGATATTTGGCAGCTTTGATTATAGGAGGAGATGTGGCGGCTGTGATATGCAGCGTCATATACAACAATATCATTCCGGTAATTATCTATGTTTCTGTTATATTGGTATTACTCGGATTGGTGGCTATGTATTTGAACGGTGAGGTTGCATTGACACCTGAAAAGAAGCAGGCGCACAAGCACGAAGGTGAGATGTAGTTGATATATTAATGATGATAATGATAAACGCCGCAAAGTGTATATGATTACACTTTGCGGCGCTTTTTTTATGGTTACAGATCAGTTCGATTATAATTGCGCAAAAGCTTGTTCTAAGTCTGCAATCAAATCTTCTACGTTTTCTATACCAACAGATAAACGAATCAAGTCAGGAGCAACACCGGCCTCAATCAACTGCTCCTCACTCATCTGACGATGTGTGTGGCTTGCCGGATGTAATAGACAAGTCTTTGCATCTGCAACGTGTGTTACGATGGAAGCAAATTTCAAGCTATCCATGAACTTGATGGAAGCCTCACGACCACCTTTAATACCAAATGCCAATACACCACAGGTTCCGTTTGGCATGTATTTTTTTGCAAGCTCATTGTACTCGTCACCTTCAAGGTCTGCGTAATGTACCCAATCTACCTTGTCATTTGCCTTTAGGTATTTTGCAACAGCCAAAGCGTTTTCACAGTGCTGCTTCATTCTAAGGTGTAAGGTTTCCAATCCAAGATTTAAGTAAAATGCGTTCTGTGGTGATTGGATGGAACCTAAGTCTCTCATAAGCTGTGCAGTCGCCTTTGTGATGTAAGCACCTTTTCCGAATCTTTCTGCATATGTGATGCCGTGATAAGATTCATCCGGTGTAGTGAGTCCAGGGAATTTCTCTGCATGTGCCATCCAGTCGAAATTGCCACTGTCAACAATACAACCACCAACGCCTACACCGTGACCATCCATATACTTGGTAGTAGAATGTGTTACGATGTCTGCACCCCACTCAAATGGTCTGCAGTTTACAGGAGTTGCAAATGTATTATCAACAATTAATGGTACACCGTGGTCATGTGCAAGCTTTGCAAATTTCTCGAAGTCAAAAATAGATACCGTTGGGTTTGTAATTGTCTCACCAAATACTGCTTTTGTGTTTGGCTTGAAATACTTTTCTAATTCTTCTGCCGGAAGAGTCTGGTCAACAAATGTACACTCGATTCCCATTTTCTTCATGGTTACACCGAAGAGATTATATGTACCTCCGTAAATTGAAGAGGATGCGATAAAATGATCGCCGGCTTCACAAATGTTAAAAATCGCGTAGAAGTTTGCAGCCTGACCGGAAGAAGTAAGCATTGCAGCTACACCGCCTTCTAGTGCGCAAATCTTTGCAGCCACTGCATCATTGGTTGGATTCTGTAAACGTGTATAGAAGTATCCTTCTCTCTCTAAGTCAAACAACTGTCCCATGGTATCACTTGTGTCATATTTAAATGTTGTGCTCTGATAAATTGGGAGCTGTCTTGGTTCGCCTTCGGATGGTCTCCATCCCTCGTGAATACATTTTGTTCCTGTATTACTTGTCATAATTCATACCTCGCTTTCATTATTTACACATTGATGTGTTTTGCATGGTGTAAGTATATATTTTTTGAAGTAAAATGAAAAGTATGAAAAAACAGTGGCTGGATATAGGCAAAAACTATAGCAAGGCTTGATTCCGGCGGCAAAGCATTATATACTATGTGATAGTTAAAGAATTATGAGGAGGAATACAATGACCTTAACCCAGCTTAGATACGTAATTACAGTGGCCAATTCCGGTTCCGTGAGTGAGGCGGCGAGAAGTTTGTTTATCGCGCAGCCAAGTTTGTCGGCGGCTATTAAGGAATTGGAAACGGAAATTGGAATGGAATTGTTTCGCAGAACCAATCGTGGGATTTTTCTGACGCCTGAAGGAGAAGAATTCATCGGTTATGCAAGACAGGTTGTAGAACAGTATGAGTTGATGGAATCAAAGTATATAGACCAGACTACCATGAAAAAGAAGTTTAGTGTTTCTATGCAACATTACACTTTCGCAGTGAATGCCTTTATGGAGATGGTGAAGCAGTTTGGCATGGATGAGTATGAGTTTGCTGTACGGGAATCTCGAACATATGATGTAATAGAAGATGTTGCGAACTTCAAGAGTGAAATAGGAATATTGTATGTGAATGAGTTTAATCGCAAAGTTTTGGAAAAGATTTTTCGTGAAAAGGATTTGGAGTTTCATGAGATATTAAATTGTCCGATTTATGTCTATCTTTCAAAGAATCATCCGTTGGCAAAACAGTCCCTAATTACAATGCAGGAGTTACAAGACTATCCGTGCCTGTCTTTTGATCAAGGTAATAATAATTCTTTCTATTTTGCTGAAGAGGTGTTGAGTACTTATGAATATAAGCAGTTGATTAAAGCCAATGACCGCGCTACTATGTTGAATCTCATGGTAGGACTGAATGGGTATACACTTTGCTCCGGCATCATTTGTGAGGATTTAAATGGAGATGAATACTGTGCAATTAAGTTGGATTCTAACGAAATTATGACCATCGGTTATATTGCAAAAAAAGGTATTGCGATTAGTCCGTTGGGGCAGAAGTACCTAGAAGAACTTTCAAAGTACAAAGATCGTGCGTTAGAGTAAATGATTCTTTGTTACCACTTTTTGCAATCCGCCAGATAGAAAATCGCTGATGGTATCAGTCAACAATTCCACATCGGCTGCATCATCACTCATAATCCAGTAATAACAAGCATCAAAAATGACACCAGCCATGCATCCTTTTACAATGAGTCTTTGGGAGGCGGCTAATGCTTCTTTGTTGCTAGGGTGATCTTTAGAAATTGCATAGTCGGAATCTGCATCAATCGCAAGCATGAATAAGTTTTTCATTTTTTGTATGCTTTGAGGCTTATCCACATTGGTTAGCAATACACGGAGCTCTTCCTTGTGGGTGATAATACCACTAATCATGGCACTTACTTGTTCCTTTGGGTTTTCCAATATATCATTTAATGTAGCATGGGACAGGCAGTCTTTGATAGATAGGATGATTCCTTTCTCAACTTGTTCTGTCAAATCGGGGATATCTCTGTAATGTGCATAGAAGGTTCCACGACTGATATTGGCTTCGTCTAGAATGTTCTGGACTGTAATCTTTTCATCACCTTTTTTGAATAACAGTTCGTAATATGCATGTTCGATTAATTGTTTTGTACGAATTACATCTCTTCGTTCACTCATGTTCTCTATTCCTTTACAGTACTATATTTCAATACTATACATTATTTGCTAATCGTGTATAACTTTGTATATAAATAGATGTTTTTGTTTGTTGAGGACAAAGTTATACAAATGTATAATATTAATTATATTGATTCTTTTATAAAAAAACAATCATAATCTGTAATTAGCAAAGGAAAGGGTGACTAGGATGAAAGATTATGTACTAAGCTGTTGCTCTACGGCAGATTTGTCACAGGAACGGTTTGAAGAAAGGAAGATTGTATATATATGCTTTCATTATGAATTGGATGGGGAAGCATACCAAGATGATTTTGGGAAATCAATAGCATATGATGAATTCTATGAGAAAATGCAGCAAGGAGCTGATACAAAAACATCGCAGGTTAATGCGGATGAATATGAGGAATATTTTGAAAGATTCTTAAAGGAAGGGAAAGATATTTTGCATTTGTGTTTGTCATCGGGAATAACAAGTACGATGAATTCTGCTTTAATCGCAAAGGATAATTTGTCTGAAAAATATCCGAATAACAAGATACTGATTGTAGATTCGTTGGCAGCCTCAGCAGGATATGGATTATTTATGGAGGAGTTGGCTGACTTAAGAGATGAAGGGCATTCAATAGATGATGTATACCAATTTGCTATGGATTATAGATTAAATATACAACATTGGTTTTTCTCTACTGATTTAACATTCTTTATTAAAGGTGGCAGAGTTTCTAAAACTTCTGGAATGATTGGAACTGTACTAGGAATTTGTCCACTTCTGAATGTTGATTATGAGGGTAGATTAATTCCGAGAGAAAAGATTCGTGGAAAGAAACGTGTTATTCAAAAATGCCTGGATAAGATGGTACAACATGCAGAGAATGGTAAAGATTACGCAGGAAGATGTTATATTTCGCAGTCCGCTTGTTATGAAGACGCAAGGGAACTTGCAGATTGTATTGAAGAAACCTTCCCCAATTTGAAAGACAAAGTAGAGATATTCAACATAGGAACAACAATTGGTAGTCATACAGGACCAGGAACGGTTGCGTTGTTCTTTAAAGGTGACAAGAGAATAGACTAATGAAAAACCTATCAATTTTGTAGTAAGATTGATAGGTTTTATTTTTGACGGAATTTGGCAAAGGAAAATTAGGATAATAACTTGCACATCAAAATAATCAGTTTTATAATCAAAAATGAGTAAATAAGATATAGAATATAGTGTGTTTTATTTACCATATTGAAATAATAAAAAAGGAGAAATGAAGATAGAATGGCAGATATTAAACAAAGTGCAATGGAGTTGATTGGTAACACACCATTACTTCAGTTGAATAATTATAGTAGGGTGGCAGGAGTAGAACATTCTGCACTTTTTGCAAAGCTAGAATGCTTAAATCCTGCAGGATCGGTAAAAGATAGAGCTGCACTTAATATGATATTGGATGCAGAGGAAAAAGGAATTATAAAACCGGGTGCTACTATCATTGAGCCAACCTCTGGTAACACAGGAATTGGTTTGGCTGCGGTGGCAGCGGCAAGAGGTTATAAAGCGATTCTTACTTTGCCGGAAACGATGAGTGTAGAGAGAAGAACCATGCTTGCGGCTTACGGTGCAGAATTGGTGTTGACAGAGGGTTCCAAGGGTATGAAGGGTGCTATTGAAAAGGCAGAAGAATTGAAAAACTCCATTCCGGGTGCTGTCATTCTTGGTCAATTTGACAACCCTGCAAATGCGGAAGCACATTTTAAAACTACCGGCCCTGAGATATGGGAACAGACGGATGGAAAAATAGATATTTTTGTAGCGGGTGTTGGAACCGGTGGAACGATTACCGGCATTGGAGAATATTTGAAATCAAAGAATTCTGATATTCAAATTGTTGCGATGGAACCGGCAGATAGTCCGGTGTTATCCGGTGGTCCAGCAGGAGCGCACAAGCTTCAAGGGATTGGTGCTGGGTTTGTTCCTGGCATTTTGAACACAGAAATCTATGATGAAGTGATTACAATAGAGAATGAAGATGCATTTGTAGAAGGTCGTGCCTTTGCAAGAAGCGAGGGAATCTTGGTTGGTATCTCTTCCGGTGCAGCATTGAAAGCTGCTACGATATTAGCGAAAAGACCGGAAAACGTGGGTAAGAATATTGTGGTGCTGTTGCCGGATTCGGGAGATCGTTATCTGTCAACGCCACTGTTTCAGATATAAAGGATAGTGTTGTAACTATATTTTCTTTGTTGTATGATGGATGAGAAAGAAATCTTATAGAAAGAGTGAAGAGAATGTCAGAGCAATTTTCAAGGACAGAGCTTTTACTTGGAAGTGAATCAATGGAACGTTTGTCTAATGCAAGAGTGGCTGTTTTCGGTATTGGTGGCGTAGGTGGTCATGCTGTGGAAGCTCTTGTGAGGAGTGGTGTTGGAGCTGTTGATTTGATTGATAGTGATACGGTTTGTGAATCCAATCTCAATCGTCAGCTTATTGCCACGCGTTCTACAATCGGCAAGTTCAAGGTAGATGCGATGAAAGAACGTATCATGGATATTAATCCGGCGTGCAAAGTGACTGTACATAAGTGCTTTTATCTGCCGGAGACTGCGGATCAGTTTGACTTTACACAGTATGATTACATTGTAGATGCAGTGGATACAGTGACTGCTAAGATAGACCTTGTAATGCAGGCAAAGAACTGTAATGTTTCTATTATCAGCAGTATGGGCGCTGGTAATAAGTTGAATCCGGCCGACTTTGAGGTGGCAGATATTTATAAAACATCAGTATGTCCGCTTGCGAAAGTCATGCGGAGAGAATTAAAGAAACGCGGTGTGAAAAAGTTGAAGGTGGTGTACTCAAGGGAAGAAGCACGCACACCGATTATTATGGACAATACAGATGATCAGGCAAAGAACGAATTTGGTGTTAAGAAACGAATGACACCGGGCTCTACTGCGTTTGTTCCTTCGGTGGTAGGATTGATTATTGCGTCTGAAGTAATAAAAGATTTGACGGATATAGATTAACATTACGTAAATAGACTGGATTGGAAGAATTGAGATACTATGAATAACAATAAAGATACGATGAATGAATTGAACATCAAAAAAAACCAAGAAAATGCTAGGATTAAAATTGTTGAAGGGGAAGAAGTTGTTGTAGATGAGCGTTATGTGGAACGTAGTATTGTAAAGCGTTTTCGAAAAGAAATCTGGCGAAAGTTTGTGAAAGCAATCAATGAGTATGAGATGATTCAGGATGGTGACCGAATTGCAGTGTGTATTTCCGGTGGTAAGGATTCCATGTTGCTTGCAAAGTTATTTCAAGAGTTAGAACGTCACGGTAAGAAGAATTTTGATGTGGAATTTCTTGTAATGGACCCGGGATATAATGCGGAAAACCGTAAGCAGATAGAAGATAATGCGAAGTTCTTGGGTGTGCCGATTCATGTATTTGAGACGGACATTTTCAATACGGTTGCCAAGGACGATATTGGCGGTTCTCCGTGTTATCTGTGTGCTAGAATGCGTAGAGGATACCTTTATAGCAATGCGAAGAAGCTTGGCTGTAATAAAATTGCGTTAGGACATCATTTTGATGATGTAATAGAAACGATTGTAATGGGTATGCTATATGGTGGACAGATACAGACAATGATGCCAAAGCTTCACAGTACGAATTTTGAAGGGATGGAATTGATTCGTCCGATGTATCTTGTGCGAGAAGATGATATTATTCATTGGCGTGATTACAACATGCTTACATTTTTGCAATGTGCATGTCGTTTCACAGAAGGGTGTGAGACAGGAGAGTTGGAATCAAAGCGTGCTGAAGTGAAGCATCTTATTAAAGAGTTGTCACAAAAGAGTGATGTGATAGAGATGAATATTTTTAGAAGTGTGGAAAATGTGAATCTGAACACAGTGATTGCATATAAGGAAGATGGTGTAAAACATCATTTCTTGGAAAGCTACAATGAAAATACGAAAGATGACCAATAAGAAGGATAAGATTGGAGAATGGTCATGCGTAAAAAGTCACACATTTCATTGGCTAGACATATCTTGAATGTTGCGGATGTGCCAAGCTTTACAAAACACAAAAAGGCATTTTATGTGGGAAGTGTTATGCCTGACATTAAGCCGTCATTTTTTGCGAAAAGACATGAAATGAATGAGACTTTTGCGCGGGTGGAAAAGAGAATTTACCAATTAACCAAGGATTATCTAAGTTTTGATGAACTGTCAACCATGTACTTTATAAAGTTGGGTGAAGTGGTGCATTACATTGCAGATTATTTTACCTATCCGCATAATGAAGAATACACGGGGACGATGGCACAGCATTGTATATACGAGGGTGAGTTAAAACATAAGCTTCGGGAATATATCAGAGATTTTGATGCGCAAAAACATGCATCCTGGAAAAAGCAGTTGGAATTAGAGAATATGGACCGGTTCCGCTCGGCGGCAGATATCTTGAAATTTATAAAGGAAGAGCACCGTAAGTATATTCGCAATGGGAATCATTCGGTGGAAGTAGACTGCAAGTATATTATGGATGTATGTTCTAAGGTGACAATGGCGATTTTGCATGTAGGTGGGTTGACAACTCGCGGTAAGAAAGTGTATGCTACTGTGCGTCGGAGTTGATAGGAGTTAGTTGTACATTTATTCAACGATAGATGTTTGGCAAATTATATAAATTAGGGAAGAAGAGGATAACGTAATGGAATTATGGGATATTTACGATAAGGATAAGAAACCAACAGGAAGAACAATGAAAAGAAATGATTGGTGTCTGCAAGATGGAGAGTACCACTTGACAGTGCTTGGCGTTGTTTGCAGATCGGATGGTAAGTTCTTGATTACGAAACGCGTTATGACCAAGGCTTGGGCACCTGGTTGGTGGGAAGTTTCCGGCGGTGCTGTTATGGCAGGTGAGACTTCAGAAGAAGCGGTAAAACGAGAAGTGTTAGAGGAGACCGGTCTGGACGTGACTAATGCAGATGGTGGATATGTGTTTTCTTATAAACGCGAGAATCCGGGAGAGGGCGATAACTACTTTGTGGACATCTATCGATTTGTAATGGATTTTGATGAAGAGGATGTGAAGCCGCAAGAAGCTGAGACGGATGGATTTATGCTTGCTACCGTGGATCAGATAAAAGAGTTTGCAGAACAGGGGATCTTCTTGCATTATGATAGTATTAAACAGGTGTTTGAGGGATTAATACAGAAATAAGGTTGCAAAATGAATGTAACGTAAAAAAGACACGTTTGAGGTATAAACGTGTCTTTTTATATGTTGTACGGAATGTTGAAATGTTCGAATTACATCTTCACTGAATATGCGCTTTCGTACATTTCGCATAGGTTTTTCTTGGAATTATACTGCTCGCCGATAATGAATTCCTTTGACCAGGTCATAAAATATGCCCAAGGTGTCTTAGATTCTTCTAACATGTGAATATCCGGCAGGTAGCCAATCTCTGCCAAGGCAGCAACCTTTTTGTCGCTCGTGTTTTTAACCAAGGTTAAATATTCTTCGCGGTAATCCGTTGGTTTGTATTCCGGTAGATAGATGTCCGTAGATATTACATCCACATAGTCATCTCCCGGATATCCTTCTTTTGCAATACCGTTCCATACCCATAATAGGTTGTTGATGTGATGTACATTGGTGTAATAATCAAACATCAATTTATATAAATCTCGCGCAACTTCAATCCCGTGACGTCCCCACCAGAACCAGGTTCCGTCTGACTCGTGAAATGGTCTCCAAAGGATAGGAATATTCTCTTCTTCGAAACGTTGTAATTCTTTTGCAATGACATCCATGTCTTTGTAAAATGCTTCGCGTTCAGCTGTACCGTCGATTAAAACTTGTCGTGGATCAAAGTCTGTGTGTTCGGAATAGAAGCTTTTGTCTCTTCCACCGACAGGAGAAAACCAGTGGAAAGAGAAAGTAACAATTCCTTCAGTTTCCTTTGCCCATCTCAAGGCTGTGTCTAAGGTTTTGCGATTTTCGTAGACTTCTGTAAGACATGGTTCACTTGCATCATCATAATTGATGTTTGGTGAATAGGCGAGTAACTCAAATCCCTGTAATTTGGGTGCCATTTTTGTAGTTTCTTTAATGTATGTAATTTCTTCCATAGGGTTCGTTTGCGTGTGCTGACCGGTAATGATTTTGTTGCCGGCTGTTTCGTGTAGATATTTTAATAAATCACAAGCTTCTTTTGTTGCGTTTGGATTAGCTGTTTGAATCATAATGAACATCCTTTCTGTCTGTATAATTTGTTGCATATACACATGCTTGTAATGGTGTGATTATGCTTGAGTTGATAGTAACGACTTTTGGATAAAGTGTCAACAAAATTTGAAATATGCCTTGGATTTTTGGAAAGTATGAATGTAGATTTTTGAGAAAAAGAGTATATAATGATTCATTAGAATGGGAGGTGGAATTATGTCAAAGACCTATTCCATAGATATGTGTAATGGCTCGATACTGCCAAAGTTATTAAGATTTGCGATTCCGTTGATGTGTTCAAGTATTTTGCAATTGTTGTTTAATGCAGCGGATGTGGTTGTGGTTGGACAATGCTGTGGAGATGATTCGTTGGCGGCAGTTGGTTCAACCACATCACTGATTAATCTGTTGACCAATCTTTTTATTGGTTTATCTGTTGGTGCCAACGTTTTGGTTGCGCGGTATTACGGTGCGAAGGAAAAGAAGCATCTTCATGAGGTGGTTCATACTGCGGTTGCGTTAAGCTTGATAAGTGGTGTGATTTTAACTGTGTTTGGTGTCATTTTTACCAAGCAGATTCTTGTGTGGATGCAGACACCGAAGGATGTATTAGAACTGGCAACTGTATATTTGCGTATTTACTTTTCGGGTATGGTTGCCACTATGTTATATAATTTTTGCAGTGCTGTTTTGCGTGCGGTTGGCGATACGAAACGTCCGTTGTATTATCTGCTGTTTGCCGGTGTGATTAATGTAGTGCTCAATCTGTTTTTTGTGATGGTATGTGATATGGATGTTGCGGGTGTTGGCTTGGCAACGGTGATTTCACAGTTTATTTCAGCAGGTTTGATTGTAAAGTGTTTGATACGGGAACAGGCACCATACCGTTTGTTTGTTAGAAATATTCGTTTACATACCAAATACGTAGGAAAGATATTGCGGATTGGTTTGCCGGCGGGGTTACAGGGAACGGTGTTTTCATTATCCAATGTCGTGATTCAATCCTCCATTAACTCTTTTGGTTCAGTGGTGATGGCTGGTAACGCGGCAGCGGGAAGTGTAGAAGGATTTGTCTATATGGGAATGAATGCATTTCATCAAGCTGCAGTCTCTTTTGTCAGCCAGAATGTAGGAGCGGGAAGATTTGATAGAATCAATAAAATTGCACTTCGCACGATTTTGTGTGTGATTGCTACAGGTGTTATTATGGGTGGCTTGACAGTGCTTTTTGGCCCGCAGCTGCTTGGTTTTTATTCAAAGGAAAATAATGTGATTGATGTGGGAATGACGCGTTTGCAAATTGTGTGTGGATTCTATTTCCTTTGTGGTATGATGGATGTAATGGTGGGAATTTTACGTGGTCTTGGTTATTCTGTCATGCCGATGATTGTCTCTTTGATCGGTGCTTGCGGTTTGCGTCTGTTATGGATTTTTACTATTTTTCAGGTGGAAGAATATCATACACCGCTTATGCTTTACTTATCCTATCCGGTGACATGGACGATAACGGTAATTGTTCATACGATATGTTTCTTTATTGTAAGGAAACGTTATCCGAAATCTTGATGAAAAAGATAGCATAATAGACACGTTTGTGCTTTGAGTTTGAAAAACAATGTTTTGCTGTTATTTTATTAGAAAATTTATTCTCATTATTGTGGTAAATTTTTTTTATAGATGTTATACTGATTTGTATGAATTCTATTTGTTTAGGATGATGTCGACCAGAAAGGAATATGTATATATGGGATTAGATAATAGTAAGATAGCGATTGTGGTGGATTCTTGTGCTGACTTATCAAAGGAAATGCAGGAGCAATACAATATATGTGTTATTCCGATGATGATCCAGTGTGAGGATGGAGAGTATAGGGATGGTGTTGACATTACAATCGAAGAGATATATGAACGCTTGAAAACTGAGATTCCGAAAACGAGTACACCAAGCGGAGAAACAATAGATGCTACATTTGCTGATTTGAAGAATCAGGGGTATGAGAAGGTCTTGGCGATTATGGTTTCCGGTGGTATATCGAGTACGGTGAATCATGTTCGCTTGGCTGCAGAAGATTCAGGTATGGAAGCTTGTGTAATTGATTCTCTATCGGGAAGTATTGGACATGGTGCTGTTGCGATACAGGCGTCCGTGTGGCGACAAGAGGGAATGGCATTTGAAGATATTTGTAAGAAGGCGGAATCGCTTTGCAAGAATACAAAGGTCTTTTTTTCGATTGATACATTAGAATACTTGCAACGTGGTGGTAGAATTGGAAAAGTGACAGCTTTGGTAGGAACAGCTTTGAATATTAAGCCGGTTCTTACGTTTGATGCAGAAGGTGAACTTAGTACTGCTGCTAAGGTGAGAGGCCACAAGTTGGTTGAGAAGAAATTACTTTCGCTTGTTGGAGAATGTGTGAGTTTGCCGGAGTATCAAGGACGACGATATAATCTGATGGTTGCAGATGGTGGAATTCGCGAAGAGCGAGATGCGATAGAGGCGAAGATGAAAGAAATGTATCCGAACTTTAATATGATGATTCCTTCTAGAGTAGAAGGGATTCTGGGAATCTATTTGGGACCGGGTATGCTTGGGGCAGGTATCCAATTTTTGGATGATTAATATAATATTTCTCGTGCGTATAGATGTATTACGAAGTGATAAAAAGGAACGAATCAGATGTGTATCTGATTCGTTCCTTTTTGAATATAATGGTAGTGATAAAAAAAGGAATATTTATTATGGAACCAACAATCATAATAGACGCCGGTCATGGTGGATTTGACAATGGCGCATCATACGAAGGAAGAAGAGAAAAAGATGATACGTTAAAATTAGCACTAGCGGTTGGACGTTATCTTAGAGAAGAAGGATTTCCGGTTGTGTTTACAAGAGAATCAGATATTTATCAAAAACCAATCGATAAAGCATCTATTGCGAATCAAAGCGGTGGAGACTATTTTGTTTCTATTCATCGAAATGCGTCCGGTACGCCGAATGAATATAATGGTGTACAGACACTAATCTATGGTGCCGGTGGTATAGCTGAAGAATTGGCTTACAATATTAATGAAGAATTGGAAAAAACAGGTTTTAACAATATTAATGTGGAAGAACGCAAGGATCTTGCAGTGCTTCGCAGAACATCTATGCCGGCAGTTTTGGTTGAAGCAGGTTTTATTAACTCGGATAAAGACAATGAGATATTGGATGATAATTTTGATGCAGTAGCAAAAGCGATTGCGACAGGTATTGCTGACACGGTCGGAGCAACAGCTTCGTCGCGTAGTAGCAATCCTCGGGCGGAAAAAGCATTTGGTGTACAGATTGGGCTTTTTAGAAGATATGAAAATGCACAGTATCTCTTAGAGGAAATGCTAGAACAGGGATTTCAGGCGCAGATAAAGAATTGGAATGGATATTATGCGGTTGTCGTGGGGGACGAAGCAAGTATAGAAAATGCTCAACGATTGGAGAGAGAATTGAACAAAAGACGATATCAAACGTTGATTGTTAATTTGTAGGAAGTGTTCCAAAATTTTTAAGAATTATTTTCTGATTAGGGATAGCATTCTTGTCGAATTATGTTATACTTGAGAATGTAAATGAAGTTTACATAAGTACAGGAGACAAGGAATGAATATTAACGAGTTGATAGATAGAATAAGAGAAAGTATGAAACATACTTTTTTGGTTATAAAGGATACATTTATTGAACAATGGAAAATATATGCGTGCTATATCTTAGCGACAAGTTTTTGTTGTATATTGCTTGCCGGCATGTCTAAGAAGGAGGACTTTCCGAAGTGGTATTGTTATGCTCCGGAACACAATGTGATTAGCAAAGCGGTAGAATATGAAGAACAGAAGATGGAACACAAGTATGGTCTGTTTCTCACACATTATCGTTTTCGACAATTTGGCGAAACAAAACCCCATACACACAAACAGGATGTACCAATGGTTGCGCTTACGTTTGATGACGGTCCGAATCCTGAATATACGAAAAGGGTGCTAGAGGTGTTAGAAGCCAATCAGGCGCATGCGACGTTTTTTGTTGTTGGAACCAATGCTGAACAGTATCCGGGTGTACTGCGAGAGATTGTGGCATCGGGTAATGAGATAGGTAATCACACGTATAGCCATGCGAATTTGACGGAGATTGATTCGGCTGATGTAGAGATGGAAATTGATAAAGTGAATCGAGCAGTTAAGAAAGCGACGGGACAAAAGACAAATGTGATTCGTCCGCCGTATGGTGCTTATAACGATATGGTTTTGAATCAATTAAAACAACCGGTTGTACTGTGGGATTTGGATACAGAAGATTGGGATAGTAGAGATGCGAATACAATTGTGGAACATATTCTTGCGGAAGTGGAAGACGGAGATATCATTTTGATGCATGATATTTATGATTCTACGGCTGAAGCTGTTGAATTGCTTCTTCCGCGTTTGAAGGAACTGGGCTATGAAGTTGTTTCTGTGACGGAGATGGCAAGGTACAAAGGGAAAGAGTTAGAGCTCCATAAGGCGTATGGTGGTGTGAAGTAATATCCTTGATGGTGTGCCGTGATTTGCCTTATACCACAAAATATGGTATACTACACCTAGGTTTGATTAAAGGAGGATTACTTGATGTGGGCGTATGAAAGTGTGTTTTACCAGATATACCCTTTGGGATTTTGTGGAGCACCGTTCGAGAATGATGGGCAATTAGAATCTAGAATTTTAAAGGTGAAGGAATGGATTCCGCACATTAAACGGCTTGGAGTGAATGCAATCTATTTTTCTCCGGTGTTTGAGTCTGATACACATGGTTATAATACAAGAGACTATTGTAAGATAGATTGTCGTCTTGGTACCAATGATGATTTTAAGGCAGTATGTGATGCATTGCATGAGGAAGGTATCCGGATTGTTTTGGATGGCGTGTTTAATCATGTTGGAAGAGGTTTTTTTGCCTTTCAGGATGTTTTGATGAATCGTGAGAATTCCCGCTATCGTGATTGGTTTTATATTGATTTTGGTGGTAATTCTAACTATGATGATGGTCTGTGGTATGAAGGTTGGGAAGGGAATTATGATCTTGTGAAATTGAACCTTCGCAATGAAGAAGTCGTGCAACATATTTTTGATGCTGTGAAACGATGGATTGATGAATTTGCAATTGACGGTTTGAGATTGGATGTTGCGTATTGTCTTGATAAAGATTTTTTGAAGAGATTACGTTTGCATGTGGATGGCTTAAAGGATGATTTTTATATTGTCGGTGAAACGTTGCATGGAGATTATAATCAGTGGATGAATGATGAAATGTGTCATTCTGTAACGAATTATGAATGCTATAAGGGATTGTTCTCAAGTTTTAATTCGATGAATATGTTCGAGATATGTCATTCGTTAGCAAGACAATTCGGACCGGAACAATGGACGTTATATAAAGGCAAACATTTGTTGTGTTTTGTGGATAACCATGATGTAACGCGTATCGCAAGCAATTTGAGCAATCCGGCGCACTTGCCGCTTATCTATGCGATGACATTTGGTATGCCGGGGATTCCTTGTGTATATTACGGAAGTGAGTGGGGCGCTAAGGCGCATAAGCATGAGGGTGATCCTGCGTTGCGTGCGTGCTTTGGAAAACCTGTTTATAATGAACTTGGTGAATGGATTCGTGCCTTGTCAGAAGCAAAGAAGAGTAGTAAAGCATTGAATTATGGAGGATTCCGTTCGGTTGTCTTGACGAATCATCAGTGCATTTTTGAACGTGCATGTGATGGTGAGAGAGTTTTGGTTGCGATTAATGCATCAGATCAACCATATACGGCGCATTTTGATGCGGGATGCGGAATGGCTGTTGATCTGATAACGGGTAAGCCTCATGATTTTGGTGGCGGAAGTGAATTGCCTCCGTATTCAGCTGCCTTTTGGAAGATGGAAAGATAAAGAGAGTGGCATCTTAGATGGAGGAGGGATGTTATGTTTGAGAAAAAAGATATTATTTTTAGTGAAACACTTGGTGTTTGTCAGGTTGCAGAACTTACAAGGTTATCCGCTAAGAACGGAGAACAAGTGATGTACTATGGTCTAAAGTCTATAGAGGACAAGAAAAAAGTATCATACATTCCTGTGGAGAACCATCAGGTGCAACTACGTCCGTTAATTACGTATGATGAGGCAAAGCAATTAGAACAAGGAGATCAAGCGCAATTGTCAGATTTGCAGAAGAAAGAAATTCAATACGTATTGACGTATAAGCGATAGTGTGAATAAGGTATGAGGTAAGGTGTGTGGCGACGCAATATATTGAGTTGCCACACAATTTTTATTTGTTGTCTGAATTATCTAAACATTTTATTCGTAGATAAATCTGTACAAATCGTAAAAGTGCACAAAAAAAACGTTATGTAAATCGCAGAAAATGTGGATAAAATTATGTAAAGTGATTATGAAACTCGGTTTTGAACATTTATTTTTTGAAGAAAAGCTTGAAAAACCGACTTATAAACAGAGTTATCCACATTATCCACAAAAAAAAGCAGGTTTGGTGTGGGTAAGAACAATTGTTTTTTCGAAACTTTGTTCTGTGAAATATGCCGAAAAAAAACTTATTTTGGAATTTCGTTGACAAATGAGATGTCGAAAAAAGTAGAAAAATATGCGTAAATTGACAGACTATTTGAATAAAAGTGATGGAAAATTCTCAATTTTTTTACGATTATACATTGAAAAAAATACAAGATGTGGTATAATGTTTGTACGACTAGTTGATACGAAAAGTGCAGAAGAGAGGGAACTGTGATAATAAGCTTTTCGTGGGAGATTGGGGAAGGCTGGTCGTAATAAGACGAGAAGGAGTTGACAGATTATGAAGTACATAATTAGCGGAAAGAACATTGAGGTAACAGACGGATTAAGAGCAGCGGTTTACGAGAAGTTAGATAGACTTGAGAAGTATTTTAATGAAGATACAGAGGTTCAGGTTACATTTTCAGTTGAGAAAGATAGACAGAAGATGGAAGTTACGATTCCTATCAAGGGCAACATTATTCGTGCAGAGCAGGTAAGTGATGATATGTATGTGTCTATTGATTTGGTAACTGAAGTAATTGAACGTCAGATTTCCAGACACAAGAAAAAGCTAGTTGATCAGGCACAGAGTGCAGCGTATTTACAAAAGACATTTATTGAGGAAGATATTCCGGATGATGATGAGATTAATATCATTCGTACGAAGAAGTTTGCGATTAAGCCTATGGATCCGGAAGAAGCTTGTTTCCAGATGGATATGTTAGGACATAGTTTCTTTGTCTTTAGAAATTCTGAGACAGATGAAGTGAATGTTGTTTATAAGAGAAAAGGAAACACATACGGTTTGATTGAACCGGAATGTTAATAAAAGGGCTCTTTGTCAAGAGTGGGGGTAAAACCCGTTAATAGCAGGTGTGGAGAAATCCACACCTGTTTTAGATTAAGTTGTAGTCAACAGAATACGATTTCTAAAATTCTTAAAGTTACGATATCCGTAA
>SVEJ01000036.1 GCA_015057435.1 Lachnospiraceae bacterium | reverse complement strand
GCGCCTAAAACCAGCAGTTATTCACATTCCATATTAGAATTCGTGAGGAACACGAATTCTTCCTTGTTTTGCTTCAAAATTGCAAACGAACGTTAGTGAGTTTCGCAATTACCTAATAAACAATATTGTTCATTTTCTACTACTGTCGATTGAAATAATCAATTCCATCATTCGGATAGAAATAGGTTCTGATATATCCATCCTTCGATACCACCACAAACTCATTCGTACGTTCCAGATAATACACATCATCCCCATCTTCTGCCTCAATCTTATGTAATACCTCTTTATCCCCAATCACACGATTTGCAGCCGCCTCATATTCTTCCGGTGAAGAAAATCCCATCTCTTCTCCATGCTTTTCATAATGACTGTCTAACAGATTGTCATTTCGAAACGTATATTCAATATCTGCAGCAGTGTTACCACTATTGCCTTTTGAAAGATCAACCTCATCCTCCGTATCATTCCACAGTTCATACTCTAATTCGTATTCAGTATCATTCGTTTCATAAGAATATAAATCTGCACATCCGACAGTAAATACCGCCATCATAAGCAACACAAACCAAGATATTAATCTCTTACACCATATACACGCTGTTGCATTTTGAATCAAGTTCTTTTTCATATCCTATTCCCTCATTTCCTCTATACCAAATATTGATTTTCGAAAATATCTACAGGAATCGGTTTGCTATAATAATATCCCTGTATCTTTTCGCATCCAAGCTCTCTCAGTGAAAGTACCTGTTCCTGTTCTTCGGCACCCTCTGCGACAGAATGAATTCCTAATTCTCTTACCATTAAAAAAATATGTCGCAAAATAATCTGTATCTTTTCTATCTCTTCATTTTGTAAAAGCAAATCAACAAAACTCTTGTCAATCTTCAAGGTGTCTAACGGCATTTCTTTTAACAGACTAAATGAAGAATATCCTGTTCCAAAATCATCCATAGAAATCAAAAAACCCTGCTTTTTTAAATCGTTCATCACTGAAATCATGTATTTTTGATTGTCATATGCAACTGTTTCAGTCAGTTCAAATTCAATCAATGAGTGCTCCACGCCATACAAATCGACAAGCTCTGCAAGATGCTCAGACAGATTTACCTGTTCCATATGCTTGCGTGACAAATTAACTGAAATCGGATATAACGGATATCCTTTTTCCTTCCATTCTTTTAACTTCGCACATACACTGCAAAGTACAAACTCGTCCACCTTAATAATGGAATCATCCGTTTCAAAATATGGAACAAAACGCGCCGGAGACATCAATCCTCTATGCTTATAATTCCAGCGAATCAGTGCTTCCGCACCGCATATCTTTTCAGTATGAATATCCATCTTAGGTTGTAGATAGACAAGAAATTCTTGCTCTTGTAAAGCTGTATCAAGATAAGCTTTTAACTGCTTACCCCACAAAATATCATCATGCATTTGTTTCGTGTAAAAATGTATTTCCGTTTTATTAATTTCTTTTCCCATTGACTGCGCAAGCTTTGCACAATCCGCAACCGTATCGCCCGTATTCATTGCTGTACGCATCCCCACAACACCGCATCGATAGAAAATTTCATAGGAAGAATCCTCCGGAATTGTCGATACATCTTCAAAAAACTTAACAAGTCTTTCTTTTGTTTCCGCTTCCGGCATTGCCTTAATCATCAACGCAAAATTATCATTATGACACCGTGCCCCATAGTAAATCCAGTCTTTGTTCGCTTCTATATTCTCTGTGATACGTTTCAACACATCATTGGCAATCTGATGATTATACAACTCATTGATCATTTTAAAATCTTTGATGTCAAAATGAACAAATCCATAATCCCTGACACCTTCCATGTAATATGTAGAAAATGTTTCCCACATCCACGACCAGGAATAATAACCAGTAATCGGTTCTCTGTAAGCTTTGTTGTACAATTCCTTCTCTATTGTCGTATCTCCATTGTCGAAAAAAATACGTTTTGGTTCGGCAATTAATTGTATTTCGTACATAATACGTAATTTTTCTCCCATAGGAAACGCACACACAAGACCATCATTCACATATCGATATAATGAACTTCTTACATTCTCCGTATCTCTTGCATAATTGATAATATCTTCTAATAGCTTTTCATCTAATTCATGCTGATACGCAATATCCTGAATAATAACATTGCTTGCAGGGAGCACCATAAACGGAAGATTATCCGGAACTGAAATTGTATCATCACCTTCCCGAAACTCTATACCTATCACCCATTCCTTACCGGTCTTTTCCCGTAATGCATCTGACAAATAAAAAATGCCCACTTCGTCATAGGTTCCAAACACATTCTGATATGCTTCTAATGCAGCAGGACACGCCCCATCCATCACACACTGCTTAACGTCTTGTGTAAGTTCCGGCACATAGTATAATCTTCTCTCCGGTCGATGTACAATTAATGTAGATGTAACCTGAATCATATTCATACCACCCTCTCCATTTCTCCTCTTTTATTATAAAGAATTTTCCCTTCATTTGCAAAACATATATATACTAAATTTCAGAGAATGGATATCCATGAACGCTCGTTGCTTTTCATACATAAAAAGCACTATCTATTCCTTATTTGAAATAGATAGTGCCCACTTTTTTATCGTTTTTTCAATTGTCGTTTATTAAGCACGAATACAGCACACAGTGCCAACATCATCAACGCAATTACCGGTATAACAACGTTCGTGTCACCTGTCTTGGCTGATATCGCTAAATCTTTCATAACAATCTTATCAACCTTTACTTTACGATTTTTCTTAAGAATATACAAATTACCATGTTTATCTATAGTAAACTGTATATCTTTTGCAATCAGATATCCGGATGGTGCAGAAACCTCCGTAAGTGTATAGACTTTATTTTTCTTAAGTCCGTATACCTTCTTCGATGCTTCTTTAGAAGTAAATGTTGCAACAACTTTTCCCTTCTCATCAAAGATCTGTAGCTTCGCACCGGCTAATAACTTACCGCTCTTCGTAACCTTATCAATTACAACAGTTGTTGGCTCATTCACAAAGGTAGCTTTTTGCTCGTTCTCGCCATATGTCACATCTGTCTTCAGTGTACCATCCATATTATCTGTGACAACTACCGTAACTTTCACATCCTGTGCTGTAGTAAGCACGTTATCACTTTCTGTATTCTCCTCCTCAGATATAATATATTGATGTGTTCCGACATCATCAATTGTATACTGGATTGGTTCAAATACAATGGTACCATCCGACATGCTCTTACCTGTTGAAACCAAGGTGTTATCTTCCGTTCCATCTGCAGTCTTAACCTCATTGACTGTAAAATTAAAGTCACCTTCTTGGAAGGTATATTTCTCAGCCATTTCGCCTGCATTTTCAACCTTCTTAACGCCATCGAACGTCACTTGACCCTTTGCAGAATATGTGTTTGTAAATGATAGCGAATATTCAACCGTTCCGTCCTTAGATGTCAATATCTTTTCCTTATCATCTTTTACCAGAACTTGAAGATTGTCTTCTTCTACATTTTTAACCTCTACAGTTATAACATATTCCGTCTTATCATTTTCATAGCCTGCTATTGTTTCATTCTTCTCAACAATCTTGTATGTATGTTTTCCAACATCATCTAATGTATAATTCACAGGACCAATCTTGGCTTTTTCACCAACTTTGACAGGCACTGTGGATAGAAGTGATTCTTTTCCATCCGCATACACTTCATACATTTCGACATAGAACGTATGCACTGTGTCAGTGTAATCACTGCCCGATTCTGTCACTGCTTTTTTAGAAGCCTGCAGTACCAATTCCGCCTTCGGATTATATACATTTACAAACGCAATCTCTACATTTGATACAGATGCTTCAACCTTTAATGTTCCATCGCCCGCATCTGACACTGCACATGTATATACAATTTCTTTTGTATCAGCTGTTATGCACTTACTATCAACCGCATCCTCAGTAATATGATATGTATATATTCCTCTGTCATCAGTGTCTTTTGTATACTGATATGAAATCTCCTCAAATGTAATCTTACCATCAGCATCATTCATACCCTTAAAGCTTCTTCCGGTTGCAACTTCTTTGTTGTCAGCATCAAGCTTATACTCTACCGCAGTAAATGTAAATTCTTGATCTTTCAAAGTATAGTCATTGATTGTCTTCGTACCCTCTAAGTCAAGCTTTCCTTTTGCCTGATACTCATTCTCAAAGGTAGCATTCTTATCAGTCGGGATGTCTATCTTATATTCCAAACCAACTGCATCATTATCTACTGTAGCTCCTTCTAAAACAGTTACATCAATTCCTCCTACACCGTTATCTACTGCATTTACCTTCACTGTATATTCTGTCGTGTCATAGACATATCCGGCAGTCGGATCATCCGGCACAATTTCCTTGATTGTATATGTATGTTCGCCTATATAGGAATCCACACCGGAAACTTCACCATCAATAAAGAATTCTATTGGTTCAAATGTTACCTTGCCTGTTGCGTCATTGGTTCCCTTCGCGATCAGAGTATAACCTTCATATATACCGAATTCAAATTCCTTATCTGCGATTGTCTTATTAGCTAACAACTTTGTAGCAGTAAACGTCACCTCACCTGCTGCATCGTACGTGTTATAAAAATCAACCGAATCTACTTCTGTCTGATTGTTATAACTCATTATACGTTTGTTAGCCACAAGTTTGCCATTCGCATCAAGCGTAACCTCAATCTCAACCATATAATAGTTCGCATCATATGTAATTCCCGGTTGTGGAGCTACACCTGTATAATTCGGAGAGCTTTCATATAAGAGAAGCATGTATTTTTCACCGAGATGTGTGACATCAAATGTAAGCTCGTTAAATACGATATTACCATCTGCAATATTATATCCCGCAAACTGTCGTAAAAACAGCGGTTCGTACGTGCCATTCTGCTGATTGTAATGATACATATCTGCTGCAACGAAGAACTCTTGTGCTTTCAATGCTCTTCCGAACAACAATTTCTTACCGGAAAATGAAAGCTTTGTGTTCATATCTAATGCATTTACAAATGACAAATCATCCTCTTCACACGTTATCTCTGTTTTAAGTGTACCATCTTCATTATCAGTAACCTTTACCTCAATTTTTCTCTCAACTACATCATATCTGATATCTTCATGCACACCGTTTACAGCTTCTGCCGGAACAATCTCTTTTAATGTATAATAATGTGTTCCTATATCCTCATAATCATAATGAAGCGTCGGATACTTAATATCTGCAATCGCACCCTTGATTGTCTCATCCAAGTCAGCAGCCTCATGACCAAACGTATACTTTATCTCTTGATTATTCGCATTCTTCTTAACAGTATTTCTGAATGCATCTGTATACTCAGTCAATTCAAAAGTAAATTCATCTTCGCTCAAATCATCTGCCAACATTTTCTTCGTTCCATCAAATGTAACAGAGCCTGTCGCATTATAGGTATTGGTAATATTGACATATTGTTCTCCGTTATTATGATAATCTGCTACGACATTCAGTGTTCCGTCCTCATTATCCGTCACTTCTACTTCTACCTTATATGATGTGGCATCATATGTGACACCGGCCTTCTGATTATTCGTTGCATCTGCAGGAATATCCTCTTTGATAATATAATAATGTGTTCCTACATCTTCGTATGCATACTCCACATCATCAAACACAACATTTGCAATCTTACCAACGGCATTTGGCGTACCGTTTTTCTTGGTTTGTAAAACTGCTTTCTCCGTAGAATATGTCGCATCCGTATATTCAGTAAGTGTGAAAGAATAATCATCTTGAGCAAGCTTTTTATTCTCCATAACTTTCTTTGCTAACGGTGACCATTTGCCTGATGCCAAATAAATATTTTTGAACGACTCATATGTCGCATCTTCGTCCTCGTACGTAATCGTTGGCGTTGTCAGTTGTTTGGTCACTTCATCGCTCGTTACTTTAACTGTGATATATCTTGAGTATCGATAATATCCTACGCCGTCTTTTACATAATACTGAGAATTGGAAGCTAATACCGCTCCCTCCGGAACAATCTCTTTTACGTAATAGTTATACGTACCGCTTACACTGTATCGAATCGGTTTGAATCGAACCTTTCCGTCCGGATCCGCATAAGCTGTTTGAAGAAGAACTTGGTCATCTTTGTCATATAATGCAAATTGGAATGTATTTGCCGGAATCTCTTTATCATATGTCTTTCTGATATCTAATTCCGCTTCAACAAAACCATCGATATAATTATTCTCAATTACTAATTCTATATCATTACCTTTTGCATAGTATGATTGAATCGTTATGATATCTGTTTCTGTTCCTGTATGACTCTGGACTCCATCCACATAATATTTATAACGAAGGATACATCCTTTTCCATCAATGTGATGATTCGACTCTAGAATGTCAATATCACCATTATTCTTAATTCCGGAAAGTTCAAATCCATTTTCTATGCTGTTATCAAATTGTATTCTCTGGTTTGCCTTATATGTAAGCTTGAATTTCTGATCGTAAGCATCCCAGACAACCTCTGCAAATTCACCCAACTCGTAATTCTTAAAAGTATACGTCATTCCATCCGGAAACTCTACAGGATTTCCCTGCTTATCCAGTGCTGATTTCATAAGCTTAATCTTATAAGTTGCTTCATTGTTAAAATGCACAGTATCGACATTACCGGTTTCGATTGAACCCTCAGCTGTAGTCGCCTGTGTACTTGACTTATTATCACTTGGATTGACAGAATCCTTTACAGAAACTGTTGTATAATAATTATTATCATATACTTCTGACACATCGTAGGTATATCCATCCTCAAGGCCTGTGATCATCAAGCTTTCTTTGTGCTTCAGATAGAAAACAGAACCATTGCTGTATTGCACAGATGTTTCCTTGCCTTCAGCATCTGTTCTTATTGCATCAAATGTTCCATTCACAAGTTTTCCGTCTACATCATATATCTTTGCAGAAAATGCAAACTCCTGCTTGTAGTTATTCTCATAACCCCTTGTAACTTCTTTCTCAATAAGAAGTCTTCCGCTTTCATACTCGTTATCAAATTCAATGAGACTAATCGCACCTTCATTCGATACATCTAACGTATTACCTTGTGAATCTTGTGCTGATGTAACTCTCGCATCTTCAATGCTTAATGTGTAAACCGCGTCATCTAACTCGTAGTTTTTCGGGGCTTTTGTTTCTTTTAGATATAACTTTGTTGTTCCATTTGGCAAATCAACATTTGGAAATTCCGCAATACCCTCCTCATTGGATGTCACCTTCTGCAATAAGTTCTTACACTGCTCATCCGTATACAAAGAAAACTCTGCACCCGCTAAAAGCTTTTTACTAACAAGATCTTTTTTCTCTATTTCAAAACCAAACCTTTGATTTTCAACATATAAAACCGGAATGTCTTCATTCACAGAGATATTACTCTTTAACTTTATCAGCTGATAATCTTTTATGCCTCTTGGAATATCTTCATCAGCCAATTTATCACCGGTTTCACTTACATAATAGTAAATTGGATTGCTGTCTAAGACATATCCTTCCTCTGTTTCAATCTCGACAAGCTTATACCATGTATTTTCTTCAACCAACGTAATTGGTACGTTGTTTACAATACTATTTTCAATTCTGACATTACCCGTCGCATCTGTTTCAATCGGACCGTGTCCATACGCATCTGTTGTTATGCATTCCCATGCACCATCCTTCAAACGGTACAGATCAAACTTTGCCTGTATACCTTTTGTAATATCGTATTTGTCATATTTGTGAAGATCAATCTTATTCACCAACGCATAAGAACCTTCATTATATGCATATACCCATGTCTGACTTTCTACTTTGTCTGCTTTGATATCCGTTCCGAGAATAGAAACTTCGTTATCATATTCTACACAGACACCCGCTTCAGCTAACACCATTGCATCATAATAGATTCTGTATTTGTAACCTGTCTGTTCAACAGGAACTTTCACTTCCATAACATCATCATCATAGGATATCTTGCAATCTGCCGTAATTTCTTCCGGCGAAACATAATTATCACCCTGATATCTATATACTTTGACCGTCTTTACGACAAGAAGCAAATCATCGCCAAGCTTATCCTGAACAGTAAATGTCTCTCCCGGCTGAATATTTTTCAACTGATGTGCATTCGCTGAATCCGGATTAATATCAACATAAAAACTTACCGTAGAATCATTTTCCTTCGTCGGCTCTGTTCCAATTCTCTTATCAAGTGCTTTATCGACCGCAAACGCTACATGTGCATCTCCAAGACTTGTACGCACATCACCTGTTCCTTCCGAATTCGATTCCACCTTTGATAATTCTGCATCATTGACAAGTTCTACATCTGTCTCTACACTGCTGGCATCTACATCATAATGAATGGTAAGCGGCATAAGCTTTCCGTCTACCGTAAACAATCCCTCTCTATTATCTATCTTGATAACATATGCATTCGAACCCTTACCGGAATTCGTCTTACTAATGGAAATCTTACCCGCATGCGCAGTATAACTTGCATTTACAGCCGGTGTACCTGACTTAGAATATACAACTTTACCATCTTTATCACGTATTACAAATGAATCATCTATATAATTAATACCTGAAAGTCCTAATACATCTGTCACTTCATAGACAACATTTTGTCCCGGTATAGAATTTTGCGGATTCACCTCTAACTCATATGTCACCTTACCTGTCATACCGTTTCCATTGCTATCCGTCGCTACAATATTCTTCGTAAGGCCCGGTGCATCATCATCAACGCCAATCCAATATGGTGACTCCATACTTTGAATATCACCTGAATATCTTAAGTTCATTTTCATTGAACCATCAGTGTGTCTAAACGAGGTCCATACTTTTGCCTTGTTGACATTGGTAATATACGATTCTCCTGATTGTTCTAAAATCTCCGGCATACATTCAATCAAATGTGGATTAACCTGCATAGTAAATTCAATATCAATATCATATCCTTCCTCTGTACCCGGCAAATTTCCTAACCAGATCATCATGCCACCAAAAGATAGCGTCTGCCCTTTTTTCAAACTTTTTTCTGTATTCTCTTTTACCAAGAACTGACCCGCATTGATATCATCCGCTTCATAAGCCATGTATTTCGTATAACCAAAATATGATTTGTTAGGACCTGTCGTAATCAAAGACGCATCATGCGCATCATATAGCTCCTCGCCCGATGCATACTCTTCCGGTGTTGAATCACCATTACACTCATAGTAGTAACCACTAAATGCATTCTCTACAACTTCTTGCACTGCAGGATCTGTACTTGTACTGGAAACTTTTACAACCTTTGATACAACTTCACGGTTTTGTTCTGATGTAAAAGTATTCATATCAAGACTATTCGAATTAACACCTGCAAGCCAGTCAAATACCTTAACTTCACGTCCACCTTTGTCGATTGTGTAGACAGGAAATCTCTCTTGTACTGCAATATCTTCAAAACCGGCACTTCCGGCTTCTAATCCTACAGTAATCTTGTAATCCACATAATAATTACCATCATCTCCTATATAGACGCCATAGTTCGTCTTAGTGGCGTTCATAACCTTTTTAACAGGCTTTGTCCAACCTACTCCCGGTCCCCCCGGTTTTCCTTCGTACTCTGTATACCATAAAGAAGCACTATTGGTAAAAGAACCAACCGTACTGTCAATAATCGTATTATAATGGATGGTGTAACTTGTTGGCGTTGTATCATGTGGCATAATCCATACAAAATTATTCGAATTACTATCTGTAAAAACATAGGTTAACGCCACCTCATCAGTAAATTCTGTGTAATTCGTCCCATGTGCAGAATTAATTGCTGTAACTACTTTGTTCTCCAATGTAGCATTTGCTCTCAGACGCGTAAGCGCTGTATCTGCATTCGCAGATGCCATGCTCTTTAACGCCTGATACGTAGTAGCATCCAAAACAACCCATTTTTGTTCGACGTTAGCAGTATGATACTTATCTATTACTTCCACATAGCTTACATAATCTGTGTTAGACTGCTTTGACACACCTTCCACATCATATACAACATCACCACCCACATAGTTGGTAATCTCATCTTGCACAATAGAACCACCCAGACTATATGGTCTATGTTTATTAATTGTAATAACATACGGAACAATCGTCTTCGTATCTCCATCTAATTCCTTTGTATGTGTATCATTTCCTTGTTCCTTAAAAATCCACTTTCCTTTTGAGGAATACTTTCCTGTTACTCTCGCATTCGCAGATAAGGTAGAAACCTCTCCTGTTTCCGGATCTTCATAAGGATATGAAGCAATCGCCGTATTTACAAAAGAATCTTCCTCACCTGTTGAATCTAACTCCACACGGTCATCCTTTGACATAGTGGCTGAATATGTCACTTCGATATATCCGCCATTCTCTATAGAAAGATTCTCTATTGTAATCTTGCCGTCTTGCATCACATCGCTAAGCTTATAGTATGTTGTGCGAAGCGGAGACTTGTCTGCCTTATAAACAGTAAGACAAATCGCCTTATCTTCACCATATGTATCCTCATCAATTTTCAATTTTTCAAATATGTAAGAATCGACAAACTTGATGTTATCAAGCGATCCTTCTGCTGTTTCCGGAAACACCTTAACCTTGAAATCAACTTTGAATCCGCCATCTTGTGTTGACACATATCCCGTATGGCTTTTTGCTACACTAAGATCACAGATATCTATATTAAATGTCTCTGTCTCATCCGTCCAATCCACTGAAATCTGTGCCTTATTCTCAGTTCCTTCCCAAGATGCTTCCATATTAAAATATGAAACAACGGTATCATAATATCCAGGATAAGAAACATACATCACATCGTCTTCTATATAATATGTTCCAATTGCAATCGCTTGAGAATTATATAACGTAATTGGTTCCTCTTCGCTTCCTTGGTTACCAATTGTAATGTGTTCCGGAAGTTTATAATAATACTTGATTCCGTCTGTAGCCATATTCGCCATATTTAATTTGAATTCTAAAGAAAGAGAAAAACTTTTTGACGGGTCAATTGTCGAACCATTCGACGGCTCTACACCATCAATCATAATCTTATGCTTCGTTATGTATGGAGCGTAATCCGAATAACCATCCTTGATTTCCGTCTCCGCCAAAGTATTCAAATTGCCCTCTGCTTCTGCTCCTGCCTTCTGGCGTCCGATAGCGTCTGCATCAAATGTAAAGCTTATATCTGACTCTTTTTCAGCATCTTGTGTTGTTGCTTGTGTTGTCTTCTCCGAATCTTTTTTTGTTGCAGATGCATCCGTTTTTGTAGCCGTCTCTGTTGTAGAAACCTCTGTTTCGCTCTCCGTAGTTGTCTCCATAACAGAATCCTTATCGTCTGCTGTGTTAACTTCTTCTGTCATCTCAGTAGTCACGGTTTCTACTTCTTCTGTTGTACTTTCAACAACTTCATCGGTTTCTACAGCCGTCTCCGTCACTTCCTTTGCAAAGGCATTACCTACAGGCGCAATCTCGCCCATAAACATCGCCATTACCGCAGTGTAACATAGTGCTTTTTTCAAAAAGTTTCTTTTGTTTTTCATTTCTCTTCCCTTTCACTTTTTCATATATATCTATCCAAAAATCTAACAACATATCAAACCACTATATATTGTATGATATTCAAACGATAAGTGCAATATTTTATTATAAATCCATAGTCAAAATAGTCAATTTTCATCAAGCAAATTGTTCAAAATGTCAACCCGGCTACAGATCACAATACGCACACCATAATATATTCTTCGGCATTTTCACTCATAATCTTAAAGCCAACTTTTTTATACATTCTCACTGCATAATTTTCCTTTTGTACTGCAAGGGAAGTTTTTTGATACCCTTTCTTTTTCAATTCCGCTAACATTTGCTTCATCAAGGATGTTCCGATTCCTCTGCCGCGATATTCTTTATAAAGGGAAATCGCAAAAGAAGGAACTCCGTCTTCTATATGTCCATAGTCATCCATAATGCGTACCCAGACTGCTCCGACAATCTTATCGTCTACCTCTGCAACCAGGCACATGTCACCTTCCTGCTTTCCGAAATCTTTCACATAAACCTGTAATTCCGGTGCATTTATAATATCTTTTGGCGGTGCTGCTATTCCTTCCGGAATAAAGATAGCCTCATACAAGAAATCATCCAATAATCCGTATTCTGATTCTTGCAGATACCTGATAGCATAATTGTTCTTTTCTACATATTGCATCATTGATATTACTTCTTTCAAGTCGTACTTCTTTGCCGGAAGTACAATTGCATTATCACCTAAGAATTTCTTTATAATGAATAATTCCAACTCTTGTCTGTGTTTCAAATGAGCAAGCAAATCACAGAAGTTGTCACACCCGTGTTTCTTTCCATATGGCGAATGCTTAAGATAACCCAACATAAGCTCATACCATATTGCGTGTCCCGCATCGTCACAACGCTCTTTTTGAATAATTCGAATATTCTCTTCTAAGCATTCGGAATTAAAATATATGAATACAAAGTTCTCCAAATCTATAACCTGTAATAACTCACGATAAAAGGCGATAATTTCTTCATCGCTAAGCATTTGGAATAACATCAATTCTTCCATTATATTTTGAAACAACGCACATTCGAACAGGTGCCCCTTTTCCTTATAATTTTGAAATCTTGTAAAAACAATTTCTTTTAATTCTTGTAGGCTTTTTCTCCCGTTATATATTTCATACTTTTCCAAATCTTTATGGAATCCCGGAATGTCAGTAATAATCTTTGTATAGGAAATAATATAATGATCTTCTTCTCTTACCGTATTACTTATAATGTCATCCCGTATCGCATCATATTTTTCCAGTACCGCTTCATATTCTTTCCCTGACATCCATGTACACCAAGCCAAGTCAATCGGAGAATAATCCCCTTCTCTACATACGCATAAACTTGGATACTCCTTTGATATTCTTTGTACGAATGTACTTTTTCCCGAACCCTGAATGCCTTCTATCAATATATTTTTCATAAATTAAAATCTCCTTCCACGGTTTACATAAAACAAAAATGGAACCATTCGTTGCCAAACAGTTCCATTACATACTACAACCTCAATTGCTTTCTAACTGCTTCTTGATCCTCTGCGCAATATCTGCATTGACATCTTTTTCTTCCGCTCCATACGTCCACCCAAATCCATCTTGCTCATAACGCGGAAACACATGAAAATGCGCATGTCCAAAATCACAAAACTTTCCACCATTTTGCATGATACTATAACCATCATTTCCATAGATTTCTCTTAAAGTTACGACTATGTTCTTTGCAACACATATAATATCAGCTAACATTTCATCCGACAATTCGTCTATCGAATCAACATGTTGTTTCGGCACAATCAGCACGTGCCCTTCATTAATTGGTTCTATATCCAAAAACGAAATCAAATGGTTATTCTCATAAATGATATGAGCAGGCGCTTTTCGATTCGCTATATCACAAAAGACACACATTTTCATCGCCTCACTTCCATCTTTACTGCAGATTCCAAACGGATTTATCTAAATCCATTTTATGCCCAGAATAATATGCAGTTACCTCAACCCTGTAATCAATTACTTCTTTCATCTGTTCCGATGTTAATGAAAATGTAACCATTTGTCCAGGTGCCACATCTGTCTCAACAAAAACATAACTTGCACCCTGTTGCGTTGTTCCGTCTTCCATCTTCTTTGGTGGGATATCTGTGTTGATTAAGCAAGACAGATGCTCTACAGTCTCATCACCATTATTGATTACGGTAACAACTAATTCGCCATTTTCATTCACTTCATCTTTCCATTCCAATCCTTCTTGCACCTTTTTAATGTGATCTATATCCACCTGAAAGGATTGATGAACAGCAAAATAGTAAAGCATCATCTTTGCATTCACATCTTTTGTCGGATAAATCATCTCAATCATATATGTACCGTCCGCTCTGTCAAAAAACAGCGTTTCTGTCACAGACTTCTTTTCTTTATCATCCACCACATATTGGCTAAGTTCTATATCACAATCAACAGAATGAAAATACACTTCATCGTCCTTGTAGGCATATTCATTTTCGTAACAAAAACGGTTATACTCCCACATCGCATCTTCCCATGTTGTCTGCGTTTTTATTTCTCCGTCCGTAACACTTTCAAACTTCTTTGTTGCTTCTTTGGCTGTTACATCCTGCTGATACTTCACTTTGTACACAATTGTTTTTTCTTCATTTTGAAATAACACTTCATGTTCAGGAGATGCAACTTCCTTCTCATAATCATAAGCAACTTTCTGCCGATACTCATATGCCGTATCTTCTCGTTTTTGTTCCTCAATCGCTTTGCATCCTACACAAAACACCGGCAAAAGCAATCCTAAAAGTAGTGTACCCCATACTTTCTTGTTTTTTGCTATCATTTCCTCTTCCTCCTTGGTATCATATTACAGTTCCTCATAAACGTATTGCATAATGAAAAAAGGTTCATTTTCTATTATACCATTAAACAAATCGTTTGGTTGCAACTTTATTACGATTTCCATATTCAAAGAATATTATGGATGTACTTATTCTACTTATTTTACGTTCACCTTGATTTTTGTAAAAAGACCATTTTGCACATAAGCATATACATAACAGCTTCCTTTTCTTTTTTCAATGTGCAATTTTTCCACTAAAAAAAGGACTACACATATTTTTCAATAAAATAGTAGTCCTCTATTTCTCAAATTCCTATATCGCAAATAACAAAATCTTTTTCTCTAATACAACTTTCCGCTACCTCTTCCTTCAGCCAATGCTACGATTCTCTTACACATAACCGGATGATCTGCTAACAGGTTAAATAACCATAAGAAAAATCCTCTCTGGCTTCTCATTTCCTCTATACAATCCTCTTTATCTACCATCTTATATAAATGACGGTCTACCACAAGCACGAGCATAGCATCCAATCCATCTGTACCGGTAAGTCTCTGAGCCAGTCTGTCGCAACTATACTCTCTTGTTCTGGAAGCTGTCGTTCCAAGTATAGGAATCATCTGCGAGAACATTATAGAAAGATAATATCCAAATGTTGCATGCTTATAATAAAGGTGTGCCATCTCATGCGCAATAATAAACGCCAACGCATCCATATCCTTATGCTCGCGATAAGCAACCTCAAACAGCTCGCTATGAATACAAATCCACTGTCTTCTTGGCAAAAATGCTGAAAAAGCATTTAATACACCATTTTGTTGCACAACATATGCTTTCGGAACCTTAAGCCCTAATCGATGTGCATATTCCTCTATCAGTGCATACACTTCGGGAAAGTTTTTTTCTGTAATTCGAAGCGCCATAGAGCGATACTGGGCATACATATAATATAATACCGGAATAATGATTGCAGAAATTACAATACCATACAATACCAGCTCCAACTCCATAGGAACATCCTCCATAGCATTATATCTGTATTGTGTTTTGTCTTCCACATAATCCTCTGACAACTCTTCACTTATTTGTGTTTTTGCTAAGTCAGCCCAGTCTTTGGTGTTTTCAAAATTACTCACCAACATAGCAATAACGGCTACGATTATAAGTATGTTCAAAACAACTAACCTTCGATACCAACGCTTCTCTAATCTGTGCCGACATGCATTCCCCTCTTCCTTTAAAATACATGCATTCTGTTCTTCTTCAGTTAGCTCATATACTTTTCTGCCTTCAAAATAATCCTTTTTCTGTTTTTTCATCTTATGCACTCCTCTTTCTATCAACTTATTTGATGTACTCACATTAACACACATAAAAAAAGAAGTGCGATTTTTGTCGTAAAATGCACTTCCTTTGTCGTGAATGGTTTTATCCGGGTATAATCATTCTTAATATAAAGTATTCGTCATCTGTATCCAATTCTACTTGACCGCTATGATTATAAATAATTTTCTTAATATTCTCTAAACCGAATCCATGAATATCCTTATCTTTCTTGGTAGTAAAGAGTTTTCCGCTTCGTACTTCTTCTACGTTTAGCAATTCCTTATTCATAGAATTTTTAATTTCTATATAATAGAAATTCTTTGTACGTTTTAGCGATAACAGAATAACTTTTTTTCCGGTCACTTTTTGACAAGCCTCTATAGCATTATCTAATGCATTAGAAAATACCGTACAAATATCAATAGGTTCCCATTCTAATCCGCGGTCCAATATCCCATCTACCTCAAACAAAATCCCTTCTTCTATCATCTGTTCCCATTTTACAGAAATAATACAATCCAGCATTTCATCTCCGGTTACTACCTTCGGAGAAAATGCATGGATTTCTCCCAGCATATTATTCAGATATCGCTGTGCCTCCTCTTGCTTTTCTTCCTGCAACAAGGCACTAAGACAGGACAAGTTATTAGTAACATCATGCCGGAATCTTCTGGTCTCTTCCTGAGATTTCTTATACTCCTTAAAATAAGCCAATTCATGCTTCATCCATTCTTCCTGAAATTTTTGTCCTTGCTGATAATAAGCTGAGGTTTTATTTTTTACCATTGCAATCATAAAGGTACCATACATCACCATCAGCATAAGTATAAACAACACTAAAAAACCACTCTGTAAATTCCGGTAGGAGTCTTCTTCAGCCACCAGCATAAAGCCGTACACAACCCACACAAATATAGTAACGGAAAACAGACCTATTTTTTCAGCCCCTTGAAAACGAACACAAATTTTCTTTCTATAAAGCACCCAATAAACATATACCGCTTCCATAAAGTAGAGGCATACAGCAATGATCATTACTATATCATCCATTTTTTCAGCCCACATGATAGATGGAGCAAATTGCATAGCCAAAATATCCGCCAGTACAAATATCGGCATAATCAGGAAAAAAAGTATTTGAAAAAATGCTGCAATTCTATGTAAAATGCCTTTTCCGCCTCGCAGAATTGTCCAACCCAGTACTAATGTACTTAATATATCAATGGCACCATACGCTACACTGCTCTCTCCAAATAAACTTAAAGCCAAACTATCCATCACTGTTGTTACAAGGTTTACCACAATACTCTTTTTATCTAACACAAAGCTTTCTTCAAAGCAGCACTTTCCTACCAATAAAATATAAATTGCTAAAACTATACTAACAAATAAATCCGCAAAGAATTCCATACTATATCGCCTCGTTTCTTACATAGTGAAACAGGGCATTTTTTAGTGCTGCCTCTTTCGTCCTGCTAACAGGAAGAGACGCGTTATCATCCATTACAATTTCTCTTCCTGACAACCTAAGTACATGACCAAGGTTAATTAAGTACCCGCGATGAATCCGAAAAAAACCATAAGCACTTAACTCTGCTTCATAATCTCCAAGGTTATACCGATTCCAATATTCTCCCTTATCTGTTACCACACGCATCATCTGATTCTGCGCCTCCATATAGTATATATCAGCTACACAAATCAACTCTACATCTTCGCTATTTCGAAGTAATATTCGTTTATCTTTTTTCTTTTGTTCCAACAAATATGTAATAATTTCCGAAAGCTTTTCTGTGTTGGCAGGCTTCGTCAAATACCTTAACGCATTTACCTCATAACCCTCCAGTGCATATTCCACATGAGAAGTCAAAAAAACAATCGCTGTCTTGTCCTCAATTTTGCGCAATTTCTTTGCTGTATCGATTCCGTTCAGCCCAGGCATTTCAATATCTAAAATAATCAGGTCATAATATACATTATCTACTGCATTTAATAATCCAACACCTGAGTTGTATGTATCCACTACCAAGTCCAAACTTTTATATGCGGTCTCTAAGGATGTTTTCGTCATGGATAATTGCATATTTTCATCATCACAAATCGCCACTCTCATAGTCTCAGCTCCTCTTTCTGTTCTCCTTTCCACTCATCTCTATGCTCTCCATATTCTTGCATAATATCTGACACCGCCCGATTCATGAAATATTCACCGTAGTTTTCCTCACTCGGTGGCCGGACGCGATAACAATGCTACCGTCTCCACATGCCCCGTATGCCCGAACTGATCGACGGCACACACCTTCTTCACTTCATATCCCGCTGCCACAAGCATCTTCACATCTCTTGCAAGTGTTGCAGGATCACAACTCACATAGACAATTTTCTTTGGTTGCATTTTAACCATGGTTGAAATAGCAACTTCATCGCAACCTTTTCTCGGTGGATCCACTACAATGACATCTGCGTAAACCCCATGCTTTTCGTATTGCTCCGGCAACACTTCTTCTGCTTTACCAACAAAGAATTCCACATTATCAAAACCGTTCATCTTTGCATTCTTTCTTGCATCCTCTATTGCCTCCGGAATAATCTCCACACCCATAACCTTCTTGGCTTTCTGAGCAAGGAATAGGGAAATGGTTCCGATTCCGCAATACAGATCCCACACCGTCTCATCACCGTGCAGGTCAGCATATTCCAAAGCCTTTCCATAAAGCTTCTCTGTCTGCTCCGGATTTACCTGATAAAAAGACAACGGATTAATCTGATACTTTACATTTCCTATGTAATCCGATATCGTATCACTCCCCCAGATTGTCCGACACCGATCACCAAGAATCCGATTAGACTTTTCACGATTCACATTGATAGAAATACTTGTAAGCCCCGGAATATTCTCCATACACTTTACAAGTTCCTGCTCTACATTCATACTCTTTTTCTTCTGCGCGCCGGAAGTTCCCGGTACAACACCTAAGAGCTCTGTGCCGTTGATAATCACACAGATCATTACTTCGCCGGTCTTTCTTCCGACACGGGTTAAAATGTGACGAACCAACCCCGTATGCCTTTCCTCATCATAAGGTTCCACATCATATTCATTAAGGAATCTTCGAAATCTTCGAATAATCTCATCATTTACTGCATCTTGCAGATAGCACACATCCGTATCAATAACCGAATGGGTTCTGCCTGCATAAAAACCGATTACAATGTTCCCATCCTTGTCACGACGAACAGGAAACTGCGCCTTATTGCGGTAACGAATCGCAGGAAAAACATCTGATTCATGGAACACAACATCCGAATCTGACACAGGACTTTCCATTCCAATAATTGGCTCCATCAAATCTTCTACATTCGTAATTCCGCCAATACGCTTTAGACAGTTCATCACCTTATCCTGCTTCCATGCAAGCTGCTTTATATAATCCACCTGCATAATGCTACAACCGCCACAGCGTCTGGCATGTGGGCAAATCGGTTCCACGCGATACTGCGAAGGTGTAATCAGCTCCATCAATCTACCATAGGCATAATTCTTCTTTGCCTTAATAATCTTGATTCGCACCACATCTCCCACAACGGCATCTTTCACAAAAACTGCCATGCCATCAATATGTCCGATTCCTTCACCTTCATTTCCCATATCTTCAATTGTAACTTCAAATTCCTGATTCTTCTCTAGTGCCATATAAAAACCTCTGATTCGCCCTTTTTCAAATATTGTTGCAACGCATAACAGAATGTTATTCTATTATCAAATCACCATTATCACTTAACAATTTTTTCAAAATCTGCCTTTGGATGTTTACAAAGCGGACAAATGAAATCATCCGGTAACTCCTCACCAACATACTCATATCCACAGATCATACAACGCCAAACCACCTGACCGTTCTCTCTCTTTCCTGTATCTACAGGCTGCGGTTTAATATGTGCATGATAATATGCATAAGTTGCCGATGGTGCATCGTCAAGCACTTCAGAATACGTAACCTGTGCAATAAAAAGCGTATGCGTACCAAGATCAACCGTTTCTTTCACCCATGCAGACAAATATGCATTCGTTCCTTTTGTAATATATCTAAGACCATTTCCGGATACTTTACAATCCGTAAAATCAGCAAACTTATTCACATCACGCCCTGACTGAAAACCAAAATGCTTAAACAACTCAAAATCCGCCTTTTCACTGATAACGGATACATTGAATTTGTTCGTCTCTAAAATCATGTCATGCGTCAGATTTGCCTTATTCACTGCAATCGTAATACAATTCGGCTCCGTCGTCACCTGCTGTACCGTATTAATAATACAACCGTTATTGAAACCTTCTTTCTCCGCTGTAAGCACAAACAATCCGTAACTCAAATTATTCATTGCATTCTTTTTCATAACCTTCGCCCTCCAAGCTTTTACATTTACTGTTGATAACTATATTATATCCTATATTGTCACATTGTATCATTTATTACTTTATATGTCATCTAAGATTCTTCCATAATGTTACATTTTACAACACTTCATGTGCAACCACGGGTTGCATTATTTTACAACTCGATTTGACATTTTCGTCTTAATAAAAAATTCATGCGATTTTCTTGCAATTTCAAGCTTGCAATTTACAATATTGATGGACTTTTTTCGACAAAAAATGTATAATTGACTTGTGTGTAGTTTTTATTACTTACAACATATACATAGAGATAAGACGAACACATTTTTAAAAACGAGATCAAATGTGGTGGCACAATACCTATGAGGGAATCTCACGTTTAATATTTACTGATTGTCTCACTACATTTAACAAATATGTATTTTATAAAGGAGAAATGTTATGGGATTAATTGAAGCAATCGGTGGCGCATTTAACGGCGTTATGGCAGACCAGTGGAAAGAGTACTTTTACTGTGACTCTTTACCGGAGAACGTTCTTGTAACAAAGGGACGTAAGCGTGTACAGGGCAAATTCGGAACCAAGAATGATGCGAACGACAACATCATTTCTAACGGTTCTGTTATCGCAGTTAACGAAGGACAGTGTATGATTATTGTAGAAGACGGACAGGTAGTAGAATTCTCTGCTAAGGCCGGACAGTTCTTATATGATACATCTACTGAACCAAGTTTATTAGCGAATGGCGAATTCCTTGAGAACTTGAAGCAGTCTTTCGCAACATTCGGAAGACGTATTACATTTGGTGGTCAGACAGGTAAGGACCAGAGAGTCTACTTCTTCAACACCAAAGAAATCATGAACAATAAGTACGGTACAGCACAAAAGATTCCGTTCCGTGCTGTTGATAAAGAGATTGGATTAAGTCTTAACACAATGATTAGCTGTAACGGTATGTATTCATATCAGATTTTCGATCCAATTCTTTTCTACACCAACGTGTGTGCGAATGTTACAGATGATTATACAAGAGACAAATTAGACCCAATGTTAAAAGCAGAAGTAATCACAGCTTTGGTTCCTGCTTTGGGACAGATTTCAAGTCTTGGTATCCGTTACGATGAAGTTAACATCCATCAGGATGAATTATTAGATGCAATGAACAAAGAGCTTGATGAGAAGTGGGGCAAGACACGTGGTATGCGTATCGTATCCTTCAACATCAGCCCACTTAACATTCCTGAAAAGGATTTGCAGATGATTCAGGATTTGCAAAGAACCAAGTCTCTTACGGATGCCGGTATGGCTGCCGCAACATTAGTAAGCGCTCAGGCAGATGCTATGCGTGCTGCTGCTTCTAACGAACAGGCCGGCCCTATGATGGCATTTGCAGGAATGAATATGGCGAACATGGCAGGCGGTATGGATGCCAACTCATTGTTCGCAATGGCTCAGCAGAACAAACAGGCAGCTCCTGCTGCTCCTGCCGCTCCGGCAGCTGCTCCGGCTGTAGCACCTGCTGCTGATTCATGGACTTGTTCTTGTGGCTCTACTAACACAGGTAACTTCTGTGTAAACTGTGGCGGCAAGAAACCTGGTGCAGCTGAAGCTGAAGGCTGGACATGTAGCTGTGGTAGTGTGAACCAGGGTAACTTCTGTATGAACTGCGGCTCTAAGAGACCTGCAGGTGCTCCTTTATATCGTTGTGATAAGTGCGGATGGCAGCCTGAAGATCCTAAGAATCCACCTAAGTTCTGTCCAGAATGTGGCGATATTTTTGACGATAAGGATATTCAGTAATATGCTGTATTTCTTATGATAAGTATAGGATATCCATTAGGAAGCTAGTGGATATCCTATCTGTTTTTATATAAAGACATTCGTCTCATTTAAAGGAAGGATGCTTTATTATACAGGAGGAGAAGAAATGGATGAATTTGAAGTAAATGTTGTAAAAACCATGGATGAAACGGACAAAAAGTGTCCGCAATGTGGTGGTGTTATGGATTTCAACCCTACAACCAATAATCTAAAATGTCCATATTGCGATTATGAAGAAGAAATCCAATTAGATACTACGCAACCTACCGAGGCACAAGAACTTGATTTTTTTGAAGCCGAACACACGGCTAATAAAGATTGGGGCGTTGAAACCAAGACTGTTCTTTGTGAAGCTTGTGGTGCCGAATCCGTATACGATGCTTTGGAAACCGCAGGTGTATGTCCATTTTGTGGCTCCAATCAGGTTATGGAAGCCCATGCCAAGGATACAATTGCACCGGGTGGCGTTATACCATTCAAAGTGAATGATAAGCAGGCAGCTGAATACTTCCAAAAATGGATCAAAAAACAATTTTTCTGTCCAAAACTTGCAAAGGAAAGTGCAAGACCGGATTCCTTCCAAGGAATCTATTTACCATATTGGACATTTGATTCTAAGACTGCCACTTCTTATCACGGCGAATATGGTATTGATCACACTAAGCGCAAATCCAATGGTGAGACTTATACAGAAACCGAATGGTATCGAACATCCGGTAACCATTCAGAATTCATTGATGATGAGTTAGTATTCGCAGGCAAAAAGCAAAGTGAAGCCATCTTAAAAAGACTGGAACCATTTGATACAAAAGACAATAAGCCGTACAAGCCGGAATATATTGCCGGATTCATATCAGAACGTTATTCAGTTGGATTAAAAGATGCATGGGAAAAAGCAAAGATATCGATTAAAGGCAAGTTAAGACAGCATATTGAAAAAGATATCAGACACGATCACAATGCTGACCGCGTACGAAATGTTTCACTCAATGTCAGATACTCTGATATTACATACAAATATCTGCTTTTACCTATTTGGATATCTACATTCAAATACAATAATCAGGTTTATCAGTTCATGGTAAACGGACAAACCGGTAAAGTTGCAGGCAAGACACCAATTTCTATTCCAAAGGTTATCCTTACGGTTATTGCTGCAATTATAATATTCATGATACTTACTTCTATGGGAGATTAAACGATGGGGTTTTTAATTGCACTTATTATTGTACTTATTTTAATATTAACAATCATTATAGCAATCTATGTGGCGTACTTGAAAGTACGCAGGAAGGTACGTGATTTTTCACAGGCCGCATTTGGCACTCCTTCTATTACACAAGGTGCAGAACAATTGCGTCAGGAATATGCCATAACACCGAAATCGGTATCCGGCATGACACAGCTTTTGTTACCTAAGATTACGAATGATTTTCCGGATTTCAACTATGATGAGATGAAGGAACGTGCCAATAACGTATTAACCTCATACTTGTTATCCATCAACGATAAGACAGCAAGCCGATTACAGGACGGAAATGAAGAAATTCAAAATCAATTGGAAAACCACTTGAGAATGTTAGAGATGAAGGATCTCCACGAGCATTTTGAACAAATCCGATTACACCAGACAGAAATCCATCAGTATCGACAATTCCAAGGACGACAGATTATTACATTCCAGACTGCTTTTGAGTGTTACCATTACATTACCGACAAAGAAAGACAAGTTGTCGATGGATCCAGAGATATGAAATACCAAACCAAATATAATATTGATATGGTATACATTCAAGACCGTAATCTCATGCAAAATGAATACGACACTGCACTCGGTGTAAATTGTCCAAATTGTGGTGCGCCGGTTTCATCACTAACCGCAAAGTTTTGTGAATACTGTGGTACCGGAATTATAGAGTTCAACATTCGCGCATGGTCATTTTGTAATGTAGAAGAGATAAACTAACCACGGCTGGCGCCCAATTAGTACGCTACAAGCCGCGAGCTCTCCATGCTTCGCATGTTTCGCTCTTGGGCTGGCGCCCAATTAGTACGCTACAAGCCGCGAGCTCTCCATGCTTCGCATGTTTCGCTCTTGGGCTGGCGCCCAATCGAACGATAAAAAAAGATACCGATACGTGAGCAAGCTCCCGTATCGGTATCTTTTTTTCGTTCGACTCGGCTTGTAGCTATCAGAAATTCCAAAGTCCATAAAGTGGAATATTGAGGATTCCTTTTGAAAAGCTTAGACCATCTAATGATATTCTAATTGCCATATGGTTTCTATATTTCTGGTTGAATACTTTCATACTCTGTGCTTTTCTTCTTATTCTTGATTGAACATCAACCGGCACTACTTGGCCATCATCCTCGAACACAAAGTCCACACGAGCTGTTGCTCCGGAAATCCAAAAATAAAGTCGGTCTACTGTTTTGTTCATAGTAAGCTCAGAAAGAACGAATTGTTCCAATAAAGCACCATTCATATCTTCCATCGTCTCCAGATCAACCTTCACACGTGTATGCGGAATATTACACATAACTCGAAGCAATCCATGATCAAGATGATATAATTCAAATGACTTATCATCCACTTGCAAGGCAAGCGGTGCAATTCCCTCTTTGACACGATTCACTTTCCTCACCAAGCCCGTATCCACAAGCCAATCAACCGATTTCTCGTACTCTCTGGCTCTCGCCTTTTCATCTACATATTGATACATAAACTTACGGTTTTCTTTTTCCATCTGCGCCGGTATACTATTCCAGATCTTATCCACTTTTATCTGATATCCCTTCGGAACATATCTGTCTATATGTTCCTTACATTTTGATAATAGTGCACGTAAAATTGCATCCACGCGATTCAAATCGTGATTCTTCACATAATCAAGTACCACAATTGGCATTCCGCCTGTCACATAGAAAACTTTTAGATAATCTGTAATCTGATCTATAATCTCCGGCTCTACCGGTTCTAATTTCTGTTTTTCAATATGCTTACACAAATCCTGTGCCTTATTCGCTGTCAAAAACTCCTCAAATGTCATTGGATACAATGTAAGCGCATGTAATTCTTTCACATACTCCGCTTCATGAGGTATCATTCCAATTGTAGACGATATAATACACAAGGGAATATTCGGTTTTTGTTGTTTCAAACTCATAATGGCATCTATTGCTTTCGGGTACAAATGCGCTTCATCAAACACAAAGAATGTTTGTCCCTCTTCGTATTGTCTGTCCGCATACATGCATAATGCTGCAACTAATTTCTCAGCCCTTACTCTGGCACCTTGCTTAAAAAGTACAGCTGCATCTTGATCCTTTTCAAGATCCACGTAAACTAAATGTTTATAAAAGCCTTGTGCAAAATCAATCATTGTCCATGTTTTACCTACACCTTTGGCTCCTTTTAAGAGTAAAACTTTGTCCGATGCATTCTCATACCAATCCATCAAATCATTCATAATAATACGATACATAGTCACCCTCCTCGCCCTCATCAATAGTCACATAATTCTAACCTAAACATAACACACCCATCACAAAAAGTAAATAAATTTCTACAAAAAAGAAGGATTGTTCTCACAATCCTTCTCTGCTTAGCATAATACTTGTTATACAAAAACAAGACCTTCATCTTCATCTTCTTTGCTGATAGATAACATACCTCCATCATTGCTACCCGACATCAACAATGTTAATCCGATATGTTTATTCGCACGTTCTCCTGTTGCCACATAAATCTCACCTGACTCTACCAAGGTGAGTGCGATCGATAATGCCTGATCCTTAAATCTCATCAACTCACGTCTGTCAATTGAACTCAATTTAAACAAGTACTGGTTCTTAGAACTAATTAGCAAAATGCTATATTTGTTATTACCCGCTTTACGCGTAAGCATGCCGGAACCAACCATTCTGGAATTCGCTACAAGAATCTCTGTATTCTCTTCTCCGGCATATTCCCTGTAAATCAGATTAAATACCTTATTGTACTCTTCTTCTTCATCCACATTAACCGGCATCTCGGCAACCGCAAATTCAATTGCAGAATCCGCCAAACGAATTGTTCCGCCTTCATCATTAATAACCGCTGTACAGTTTTTCGGAACTTGCAAACGGAAGAACTTATTCTGTATCACCTTATTCGAATCATTCTCTACCGGATTTAACAATTCTTTAAATTGTTCTTCAATCAAATGCATTGCACTTAATGCTTCAACATCACCCTGCTTGACAATCTCTTTCAAACCATGATACATCTCAGTCAATCTCGCATCCAATCTCGTTACGAGCTTGAGCAAATTCTTAACCGCCGGAACCGATCCTTTCGATGCGACATCATAATACAACGCCAATTCTTCTTGTTCTGAAACGCCTTGCGAAATCTTATGTTCAATAACTTGATATAAGTATTCCTTACTAAACTCTTCATATCCTGCTTCATACGCCTTGAAGAAATAATCCAGACTTCGGATAGGACCTGCATATGACTCATCCTTTTCTTTCATCTGCCAGTAAGCACCATACTCATAAGCCGCTTGCACACTACCAAGCTCTATTGCTTTATCAAATGCTTCCTCAATCTGCGCATCATCAGCCAAGTAAAATACTTGCTCTTTTTTATTCATGGCAACTTTCAAAGCCGTCTCAGCTATTCCGGATTGCACTTCTTGTTCCCATGTATCAATAATAGACTGTAATTTCTTAGGCTCTCCAACACCTTCAATATCCTTAATGTATGGCTCTGCCTCATAGATACCGTTTTCTAACGCTTTTTTCAGATATTCTAATGCTTTTTCACCATCACGCACACCTGAAACCAAACCGTAATAATAAAATCTTCCCAAATAAAACGGTACTCTCTTGTGATTCAAGCGATCTGCCGCTTCATACCATACCTTCGCTTCTGCATAGCTTTTCAATTGCTGGTCATAAATGTTACCCATCAAAAAGGCCAAATCCGGATCCTTATTAGAATCAAACAACTGCTTTGCAAAACTCAATGTTTTATCAATGTCACGATAAGGGCTATCTGCATCGAAATACAACTCAATCAAGAGATAGCTTGCCTGCTCACTACCATTTTGCAAAGCCATTGTTGCATAATGCATTGCCTTTTCGTAATCTTCCATGTTGAAATAATAGACTGCCTCATTATAATACTGTAATTCTGTACGATTCGCACTCTTGTTACTTAATAAAGTCGGAATCACAAAAGCAAACGAGTTCGCCACTTCAAAAATAATCTCATTATATTGCTCCATAATGTCCATATTAGAACACACAAAACGCAAACAAGCCCATCTATTCTTCTGCTTAAATACAAACGTAACAATACCTTTATCTATATCCGGATGATAAAATCTTGCAGATATACCATTCGCATACTCTGTAATGTATGGTGTAATATTCAAATCACAGTCATATGCACCATTCATATAATACAAATAATCATCTATTCTTCTTTCTGATTCCTTCGGAACCGTTGTATAGGTTACATAGATAGAGAAATCTGTGTATGTATGACTCGGCGCATAGTACTCTTCATCTGTATCTACATCAATACTCTTCACCCAATCCTTCGGCAACTTATGAATGTAACCTTCTACTTGATCATGTATATAAGCATATTGATACTGTAGTTTCGTCGCATCCTGTGCTTTGTAACGCGGTTCAATACCCTTTGCTTTACGTTTTTCTGAAATCTGCGTATAGATCTTGTCCTTTTCCTCGAATTCGATACTATCTGCATGGGTTGCATTATATTCAATACGCTCTACCGCAGCTTTGGCTTTATCATCACCCTTATCCGCCAATTTCTGATACCACGACTTTGCTTTATCAATATCAATCGGTACTATAAAATCACTTTTATTTCCCTGTTCATCTATTCTATTGAGACCCTTTTCATAAATATCACCAAGTCGCATATAAGCCTGACTTACATCATAAGAAGCAGCTTTCTCCAAATATGTGATTGCCTTAGAAAAATTCTGAATATCAAGCATCAACAAACCAAGCTTATAAAGAATGTTTGGATCCTCCACAAGCTTAATATAACGCTCATAATATTTTGCTGCCAACTCTCTGTCTACCTTGGCTTTGATTCTTTCATATTTACCTGTTTCATATACTTCGCCCAGAATCTTCAGGGCTTCACAACCATATTGTTGATATTGTATTTCCATTACACCAATATCAGCAATCTGGTTAAATGCTTTAATTGCCTCTTCCGAAATACCGTGTTCTAACAATTCTTTTGCCTTATTATACTGCTTATCGACATTGTTAGTCTGTTCTACAACTTTGTTCGTATTCTGCTTAACAAACGGCATACGGTTGAGAAAATCTGAAAAACGTCCCATTTCTCTCACCTGCTCTTTTTTATATTCTATAAAATGGTTTCCCATGAAAATGGTATATAGCAGCTAATGATACCGCCGGTCATATTTCGACCATACCCACATAGTCACTGTTTATTCTATCACAGCCAAAAGCAAAGGGCAAGTGAATGAAAGTTCACCCAAATCATTACCACCGGCTTAGCCGGTGGTTTGCTCTAGCCCTATAAGGGCTTGTTACCGGCACTGAGTCTAAAGACTCGCCGAATAGTTCGCCAGCCGCAACATCATTTTCCCACTAAGCCCTAAA
>SVEJ01000071.1 GCA_015057435.1 Lachnospiraceae bacterium | reverse complement strand
TCCTGTCTTGCTCTGATCCATGTTTGTCCTCCTTTCAGAACACATTGTATTGAAATGAATGATATCGATACACCCACGGAACGTAGAATATGGTGAATTTTAGCGGATTCTACGGTGCGTAGAGTGGGTTTCAACTACCATGATACTGTATTCTAATAGTATTTACAACTTGAACATATGTTCGGTTTGTGTTATTATTGTATTGTGTAATTGAACAGAAAGTAGGATGTGATGCCCTGATGAATACAATGGAAGTCTTAACTTTATTGTTAGTAGGCTTTGCGGCTCTATCTTTTATAGATAATCATAATAAAAAGAAATAGCATCCGTACCCTCGCAAAGTGTGGATGCTATTTCTCTTAGTTTCATACAGAGGGCAATCGGATATTACATCCGATGACCTTTCTAAGTAAATTATATACTAGGGTCACTTGTTTTGCAAGTGGCTCTTTTTAAATATAAGTATTATCAGATTTCACAATACCACCTTCTATTTTGCAACATAAATCACATCAACTCCAACCGCATCTGCCGATCCTTCCAGCTCTCCTGTTTTGCATCACTCACCACATCATCCGGAGATAATGCTCCGATTAATAACGGTGAATTCGGATTATGATGCTTCATATTATCCATCACAGTCTTGGCATCATAATTGGCATAGCAATATCGGCACAGATGACCGCAAGTATTATAAGCACCGATATCACAGCTAAGCAAACATCCGCACTCTGAACGTGCACCCTTCGTACCTGGAACATTTAATGCGCAATCGATTGCGTTCTCAAAAACAGCCGCCGTCATACAACCACTGCAATCCACACCAAATTCCGCTAGTTCATTACCTTCCGCACAGGACTTCACGGTAATTCCGTACTTCTCTCCAATCTGTGCGAATTCTTTCCCTATCGCAAGTCTATCTGCTCTTTCAACAGCCTTTACTTCTGGAAAATTGCGGACTACTTTCTTGTATAGATCAATAAAGCTAATAACACAAACCTTTGTATAACCAGCTAAGGTCTTTGCCATCTCTTCAAAATCATGAATGTGGCGTTCCACAGTATAGATATCCGATAGGAAAATCGGATCATAGCGCCACCCTACCGACTGCACGCCCACACCCTCCGACAAACGGATAAAATCCTGCATTACGATTTCCTTCGATGGCACATTTGGCTCAATATCTGTTCCGTAAGGGGTGATTGTCACAAACCAATACTGACCATACCCACCAAGCAAATCCATATAAGGTATAAATGGTGCCGGATTCTTAGTACAAAATGCGATCACATCCACCACCTCTGGTGTAATCTGATACTTTGTCACCTGCAATGGATTATAGGGATTACGTACCAAAACATATCCTTCCTTTATTCGATTTGCCAACCATTCCGGATAAAATGCCGGAATATCCGTACGCAATCCTGTGTGTAAAATCATCCTCTCAACTCCAAAATCTTCTTCTCAATCTCATTTATCACCTTAATAAATTCCTCGTCCGACTTTCCCGTCGGGTCTTCTAATCCCCAATTATCATCAAACCCTCTTCCGATAAATGGGCATCCCACATTACAACCCATAGAAATGGCAATATCCGGGTCAGGAATATCTGAAAGCAACTTCGAATACTGTGTCTGCTCCATGTCAATACCATGCAACTCCTTCATAAGACGTACAGCATCCTGATTGATTTGCGGTTTTGTTTCTGTTCCCGCAGAATAGCATTCAAATTCATCAGATAAGTACTTCTTACCCAACGCCTCTGCAATCTGACTGCGACAGGAATTGTGCACGCAGATAAATGCTATCTTTTTCTTGTAAAATGGTTTTCTTTCTTCCATTGAATATTCCATGTCATTTCCCTTTCCATTTTCTCTACCTATTGATATAATATTATAGTGAGATTTTTAGTTAGTGTCTAGCACCCTACGGGCGAAAGCTTAAACATTTTGCTAGGCATTAACACCAACATTACGACAACTAGGAGGTTACACACATGGCTTGGTATGACGAGGCAGTATTTTATCACATTTATCCATTAGGAATGACAGGTGCACCGAAGCAAAATGCTTACGAAGCACCGGAGCACCGTTTGAAAACTTTAATCCCATGGATTTCTCATATTAAGGAAATCGGATGTAATGCACTTTACATTGGTCCACTTTTTGAATCCGTAGGACACGGTTACGAGACAACGGATTACAAGAAGTTAGATAGTCGTTTAGGAACCAATGAGGACTTAAAAAATTTTGTGGCAGAATGTCACAAACAAGGAATCCGAGTAATCTTAGATGGTGTATTTAACCATACCGGTCGAGATTTCTTCGCATTTCAGGACATCAAGAAAAACAGAGAGAATTCCCCATACAAGGATTGGTATTGTAACGTGAATTTCTGGGGAAACAATGAATATAACGACGGATTTACATACGATAACTGGGGTGGCTATAATTTACTTGCAAAATTAAATCAGCAAAACCCAGCTGTAAAAGAACACATCTGTGACGCAATTCGTTTCTGGGTCAGCGAATTTGACATTGACGGAATCCGCTTAGATGCGGCAGATGTCCTAGACTTTAACTATATGCAGGCTCTTCGCCAAGTAGCAAATGAAGTAAAGCCGGATTTTTGGTTAATGGGCGAAGTCATTCACGGCGACTATATCCGCTGGGTAAATGAAGGCACACTTCATTCAGTTACTAACTATCATCTACACAAAGCGCTATATTCCGGACACAACGACCACAACTATTTTGAGATTGCACATACCGTAAAACGTCTCTATGAGATGGGCGGAAACCGTCCGGATGGTCTGAAGCTTTACAACTTTGTAGACAATCATGATGTGGAAAGAATCTATACAAAGCTTAACAATAAGCAGCATTTCTTCCCAACTCATATTTTGATGTATACTTTACCAGGTGTTCCGTCCATTTATTACGGCTCTGAATTTGGTATTGAAGGTAGAAAGGAACGGGGTTCCGATGACTCACTGCGCCCTGCCCTTTCCTATGAAGACTATCAAGGTGCAGTGGAGACCAACAATTATACCAAATTCATCGCTGCGTTAGGTAAGATACGACAGGCAACAAAGGCATTGTCCTACGGGGATTACAAGCAGCTACACTTAACCAACCAGCAGTATGCATTTTCAAGAAATCACAACGGACAGTCTGTTATTGTCACAGTGAATAACGCTGACAACGATGTTACCTTGAATCTTCCAGCAGGCAATACAGCCGAATATGTTGGTGCTTTATCCGGTGCGAAGGTTGCTGTAAATGGTGGTTTTGTTTCTCTTAATATCAAAGGAAACTACGGCGAGATTTGGTTACCTGCAGATATGAAAGATATGAATGTGGAACCGGTAGAATTAACGATTGCAGAATCGAAGACGGCAGAAACAGAGTCGACAGTAATGAATGCTACGAAAGATATTACAGAAGAAATCGTTCTAGCGACCGCGAACAACATGCCTGCCAGCGATAATGTAAGTGAACTTGAAGAAAATGCACAAGCGGAAACTATAGTAGAAACACCATCCGCCAAGCCACAAAAAACAGCCACTGTGCCACAAAACAAATCTTACGAGGAAATGACCATCGAAGAGCTTCAAGAAGCAATCTTAGAAAAAATGAGAAAGAATGGTCCGATTACGGACCAGATGTTAAAGGATGTACGAGAAAATGTATATCACAATTCTTTGGTGACTTGGGTTAAAAGCTTTAATTAAGACAACACAAAATCGCACTTGCAATCCGCAAGTGCGATTTCTAAGTTTGACTTATCTTTATCAATCTATAACAATTAATCATTTAGGAAATGATACAGGTTTCGTCCGAATTCATTCCATGTATCACCCCAACTTTCATATATGCAACATAAAAAAATAAGAAAGAATACAA
>SVEJ01000035.1 GCA_015057435.1 Lachnospiraceae bacterium | reverse complement strand
ACAACCGGTAATAAGTTGGACGGAAGTAGTGATGGAGAGGAAATCGAGATTTTTGCACCAGGAGACCAGGTTGTTTCAACCGGATTATTTGGAGGAAGTATTGTACTTAGTGGAACAAGTATTGCGGTAGCACAAGTAACAGTTGGTTGTTATCATAGTTTTCCAGAAGTCACTTCAGAACATATTAAGTTAATGGAAAAAGCTTCGCGGTTGTCAGATAGTGCTGCATACAAAGATACAAAGGAATTATGTATATCATGCGAAGTATTGTTTGATGAATCTTACAATTATTTTGAATATGATGGAATCAATATTTTTTACCCTACTAAAAAATATGTAAAATTAAATAATTTCAGGGGATATGCACGCGAACAAAAGCAAGATTTATCGATGCTAACGTCTGAAGAATGGGCGGCAAAATCTACGCCGACAGAATATTAATTATAGAGATAGGAGCGAACTTATGAAGAAAACTATTAGTGTATTTATGTTGTTGTGTGTTTTAGTGATATCTGGAACCAATTGTTATGCTGCGAAGAAGAACAATGTAAATGTAAAAACTTCTTTTGCTATAATATCAGATGCGAAATTTAACAAAAAGAAATTAAAAAAGAATAACACATTTAATTATAGTTTTAAAATTTCTTTGAGGGATTATTTCGATTATGAAAGCGAGGACTTACGTTATGCTGCATTTGATAGAACAGCACCGTATTATTATGTTACAGTTTGTTGGAAGTCTTCTAAGGCACAACAGATTACGCAGACATTCAAATGGAAATCATCGAAAAAAAAGAAGACGATAAAAGGGGAGATACCAGTATATACAGGAATGCAAACCGGAAAATGGAGACTTGATTATATTCAAATTAGAGATTCGTCTCCGAATGAAGAAGATTCTACGGATGCGAAATTATATATTTCTCACGGAGGAAAAAGAAAGCAGAAGTTAGATGACTCAAGTGGGTATGCATATAGAGATTTGTCCTTTGCTAATTTTACAGTAAAAGGAAAGAGAAAAGCGGATAAGAAAGCTCCTGCATTTAACACAGAATCTTTGTTTCTTTCAAAAAATGAAGTCAAATCAGGAGAAGAAGTAACATTTTCTGTGAATGTCAAAGATGCAAGCGAGGTACAGATGGTTACGGCTACATGGATAGTAACATCTAATTATAGCAATCATGTTACTGAGTGGGATTTAAATCAGGCTTTGAAATATAACAAGAGAACAAAGCGCTATGAATGCAAGCTAGTATTAAATGATGCTGATTTGCAAGTGCGATTGGTAGATATATATACGCAAGACATATATGGAAATTCCAAATTGTATACCGATTGGTGTGAAAGTGAATGTGAACACGGATACAAGAGCGAATTCCACGATGCATTTTCAAAAATGGTTATATATAAAAAGTAAGGAGGATTATTTGTGAGAAGGAAAAAGAAACATTTATTCATAATTTGTGTCTGTATGTTGATTATGTTATTCCCGGTAATGGAGGTGAAAGCAGAGAAGTTACCAGCGTCACCTGTTACAGTAACGGATGTAAAATTCAATGGAGATACATTTTATGCAGGAGATACGTTAAAATATAGTTTTGTTATTGAAGATGTAGGTATTGATAAATTTGTTAAAGAATATGGATATGATTGGAGCTTTGAGTACACAAAGAAAAGTAAAGGTGTAAAAACAATACACGTGTGTTGGGCCTCTTCGGTAGGTCAGGGTGTGGTTGTAAGTCACAAATGGACTGGAACGAATACGAAGAATCCGCGTATAAAAATAGAAGGTGAATTACCAATTAAAAAGGGTATGAGTCCAGGTCAATGGAAGCTGAAATATATTCAATTGGTTATAGATGAAGATAGCAATTTGGAGATTGTAGATGTTGATGAGGATGATTATAGCTTTGTGTTAAAGTATGATTTTATCGGAACGGATTTTTTAGTGAAAGGTACAAAGGCAGATGTACAAGCGCCAACCATTAAGTTGAATTCACTGAAATTGTCAAAGAGAAGGATTAAAAAAAATCAGAAGAGTAAATTTTCTGTGAAGGTGAAAGATGATAGTGATATTCAGGAGGTCACATGTGAATTCGGCTTGTTTAAATGGGGTAATGATACAAAACAATATGACAAAATGTTTTACGGTACAATGAAATATAACAAAAAGAAGAAGAGATATGAATATAATGTAAAATATAATACAAAGAAGTACAAAAAGGCGCAGTTGATAAGAGTTGTAGCAGAAGATGAATTTGGCAATAGAAAAGGAAACTATGGAGATTATACATCTTCGGACAGAAAATATTATGATGCTTATAAAAGAATAATGATATATAGCAAATAATAGAGAAAGGAAGAGTCAAATGTTGAATATGCGAAAGTATTTATTTACCATATGTTGTTGTTTTCTCCTAATGTTATTGCCAGTTATGACAGTGAGAGCAGAAGATGAGAATAGTCAGATTCCTTCACCTATTAAAATATCTGAGTTTACAATAAATGGGGAATCATTCGGAATAGGTGATACCATGCAATACAGTTTTGATATGCAAGATGTTGGAATAGACGAATATTTAGAAAGCTGGACTGGCGGTTTTGTTCCGTATGAATATGGTGAACCACCGTACTATTATGGTGCTAACACGGTGTATGTGTATTGGGTTTCGACAGGGAAACAATATATTGTACAAGCATTTAATTGGAGCGATGAAGATATAGAAAAAAAGGCACTACATATAGAAGGATCTATAGCGGTTAAGAAAGGAATGCAGCCCGGAAATTGGAGTATCGCTGCAATTTATATTGAATATGGCAACGAAGAAGTGCTTGTAATGGATAAAACGGAGGTCTATGCCAATGACGTAGATGAGTATGAATATACTCCTTGGACGGATTTTGGAGCGAAAGACTTTATTGTGATTGGAACAAAAGCAGATAATAAGGCACCAAAAATACAATTAAAATCTTTAAATTTATCTAAGAAATATATTAAGAACAAAAAGACATCCAAGTTCTCGGTTAAGGTTAAGGATAGCAGTGAGATTGAAACGGTGGTTGCTGTTTGGGATGTGTATAGCAAATATAATAAAAGTAAGACGGGTGACTACTTTGATTACTATTCTATGAAGTATAATAAAAAGAAGAAAAGATATGAGTGTAATGTCATACTGAATGCACGTCATGACCGAAAGGCTCAATTGGTCGGAATAGAAGTCAGAGATATCTATGGAAATAGTGAAATATATTATAGCTATTATGCACATAAAGGGCATGATGAGGATAGCGAATATTTTTATGTGGGTAAGTCGATTAATAAGAAATATTACAATGCTTACAAAAAGATGAGCGTGCAGATAAAAAAATAAAACAATCCATTTCCATCTTGTTTTTTCTTCATTTACTTGTAAAATAGAAGAAAATGAGTGAAACGAGGATACCTACATGGCAGGAATGTTATATATCTGTGCAACTCCGATTGGCAATCTGGAAGATATTACGCTTCGGACGTTGCGTGTGTTAAAAGAGGTGGATTTGATTGCGGCTGAGGATACGAGACACAGTATCAAGCTGTTGAATCATTTTGAAATTAAGACACCGATGACAAGCTATCATGAATTTAATAAGTATGATAAGGCAGTGCAGTTGGTGGAGAAGATGAAGCAGGGAATCAATATTGCCCTTATTACGGATGCCGGAACGCCGGCGATATCAGACCCCGGCGAGGAACTGGTGAAGCAATGTCATGCAGCGGGAATTGAGGTAACGTCTCTACCCGGACCGTCAGCATTTGTTACAGCACTTACGATTTCCGGCAAGCCGACAAGACGTTTTTGTTTTGAGGCATTTCTTCCATATGACAAGAAAGAGCGGGCAGAGGTGCTAGAGGAATTAAAAAAAGAGACCAGAACAATTATGCTATATGAAGCACCTCATAAGCTGAAAAAGACGTTGAAGGACTTGTATGAAACCTTGGGTGACCGGGAGATTTCTCTTTGCAAGGAGCTTACGAAGAAGCATGAGACCAATTTCCGAACAACGTTGTCAGCGGCGATTGCACACTATGAGCAAGAAGAGCCGAAGGGCGAGTTTGTATTGGTAATCGAAGGAGTTTCGAGAGCGGAACTGATACAAGAAGAAATGCAGGGCTTTCTTGCTATGACAATCGAAGAACATATGCAGTATTATACCGATCAGGGAATTGATAAAAAGGAAGCAATGAAGAAGGTTGCGAAAGACCGAGGTGTAAGCAAGCGGGATATATATCAGGCGTTGTTGTAGACAGCGCCTTTTTTGCTTTTAGGAAATCTTTTTGTTAAATCTGAAAAATTCCTTAAGAAGCGCAAGATGCATTGACATTTTTTGGAAGTGATAGTAAGGTAAAACTACTTTATTCGATGAAATCAATACACTACAAGAGAAAGGGTGTGTGAGATATGAAAGCAACGGGAATTGTCAGAAACCTCGATAACCTTGGAAGAGTGACTTTACCAATTGAATTAAGAAGGAATTTGAATCTGGATATAAAGGACCCTGTAGAGATATTTGTGGAAGATGATAAGATTATCTTGAAAAAATATGAACCAAGTGATTTGTTTACAGGTGACAAGAATGATTTGATTGAATATGAGGGAAAGATGGTTAGCAAGGACACGATAAAAAAACTTGCTAAGATAGCCGGTATAATATAGTTTATTTTACTTAGTCCCCTAAGAGATGGAAATGGTTTGTGCTATGTTCGCAAGCCATTTCTTTTTTGTGCATGCTTTGCATGCGATGTGTGGTGTGAAAATTTGATTAAATTTTCCTTGAAAACGTTGAAATTCCTTGACATTGAAGTGTTCGTTATATATACTTATTGTGGCTGACCTTTCATGTGAATGAATTGGCATGAATGTGTGAGCTGAATAAAGTATTTTTCACCAGATACAATGTAAGGAATTCATCATACTTTCACATTGATAAAAGCTATGGAATTAATGTCCAAGCATGGTGATAATAATAAAAATGTAGGAGGATTTACAAGAATGGCAACAAAGGCAAATTACAAACTTGACGAAATCGGTGCTGGCAAAGTTGGTTTTTCTAAGACACGTTCCATCATCGAGGCAGCTTTCTATGGAAACAATGTAGTTAAGGTTAACACATTGAAGGAAGCTTACAACTTAGCAAAGAACTCTCCTGGTACAATCGTAACAGATATGCCAATTTACCGTGGTGAAGAGTTCGGTTTAGATGCAGATGCTAAGGTTTTATTATTCAATGACGGTGCAGTAACAGGACGTTATGCAGCAGCTCGTCGTATTAAGGGTGAGCCTGGTGTAGATGACGCTAAGTTAGATAAGGTAGTTATGGATGCAGTTTACAAGACTCGTTGGGAGACTATGTATCATGCAACTTGCTACGTTGGTCTTGACCCAGAGTTCATGGTTAAGGCTCATTTATTGATTCCGGAAGGTGAAGAGAACTTACTTTACAACTGGATGTTAAACTTCCAGTATATGTCTGACGAATACGTTAAGATGTATAAGGATTCTAAGATGGTAGGCGATGGTAAGGAAGCAGATATCTATATCTTCTCTGACCCACAGTGGGCTCCAACAGAGGCTCCTGATGTAGATTACAGCTGCTTAAGCGACCCATTAACACTTTGCTACTTTGATACAGAGCAGAACTGTGCAGCTATCCTTGGTATGAAGTACTTTGGTGAGCACAAGAAGGGTACACTTACAATGGCTTGGGCTATCGCAAACCGTAACGGATATGCTTCATGTCACGGTGGACAGAAAGAGTACACATTGGAAGACGGATCTAAGTTCGTTGCTTCTGTATATGGTCTTTCTGGATCAGGTAAGTCAACACTTACACATGCTAAGCATGGTGACAAGTATCCTGCAATCAAGGTATTACATGATGACGCTTTCATCATCAATACAGATACATGTGCTTCTATCGCATTAGAGCCAACATACTTCGATAAGACTGCTGACTACCCAACAGGTTGTCCGGATAACCAGTACTTATTATCATGCCAGAACTGTTCTGCAACAATGGACGAGGATGGAAAGATTCAGTTAGTAACAGAAGATATCCGTAATGGTAACGGACGTGCTATCAAGTCTAAGTTATGGTCTCCAAACCGTGTAGATAAGATTGACGCTCCGGTTAATGCGATCTTCTGGATTATGAAAGACCCAACAATTCCACCAGTAGTTAAGTTAAAAGGTGCTGCTTTAGCTTCTGTTATGGGCGCTACATTGGCAACGAAGACTTCTACTGCAGAGCGTGTTGCTGCTGGTACAGATATGAACGCACTTCGTATCGTTCCTTATGCTAACCCATTCAGAACATATCCATTGGTAAATGACTATGAGAAGTTCAAGAAGTTAGTAGAAGAGAAGAACGTAGACTGCTACATCATCAACACAGGTGACTTCATGGGTAAGAAGTGTCAGCCATCTGATACATTAGGTATCCTTGAGGCAATCGTTGAGAAGAAAGCTGACTTCAAGCAGTGGGGTCCATTTGAAGATATCGAGATTATGGATTGGGATGGATTTACACCAGACCTTAACGATGCTGACTACAAGGCTCAGTTAAAGAGCGCTATGCAGAATCGTGTAGACGCTGTAGAGAAGTTCGCTACTGCTAAGGGTGGATATGACAAGCTTCCAGATGAGGCTGTTGAGGCTCTTAAGAAGTTGGTAGCTGCTCTTTAATTAGAGAAGTGTCAATTGTATGCGTACCAAGTACGCGATAATTGAGTGATATAACTATAAAAGGACGATGTGATGAAAGTCGCATCGTCCTTTTACGTTATTTCTCTAAAACGTAATTTTTTACAGTCGCAAAATCGGCAGGTCCCACATCCAAGAAGCGTTTGTGAAATTCTTTTTCGGAGTAATTCTCCATCTGTTGTCTCTGATAAGCATCTTTTATTTCAAGAATCTCCAGATATCCGATGAAGTAACTTAAGTAGGTTGCAGGTGCTTCTGTTACATAGGCATAGACATCTTGTGCGTAGTAACTGTTATAGCCTTGTTCCTCAAAAAATGTGCGTGTATCGGCAAGTGTCCATCCCTCATAGTTCACGCCCATGTCAATGCGGGCACAAAGGGCGAGATTGATAATAATTTCTGCCTGATAGAGTTTTCGAAGTGCGTCACCTTCTAACGGATAATCAAGAAAGTTAAGGGAATCGATTTCGACATAGGTTGCCCATCCTTCCACATAGCCAAGATAAGTGAGAAGCTGTCGGATATCGGACGGTTTGCTCTCGTTAAAATAAATGGTCTGGTATAGATGTCCCGGAAATCCTTCATGTGCCAATGTAGGAAAAAGATTTCCGTTATCCGCATTGGTCTGTTTTTCGTTGATATAAATGGTGTTATTTTGGTAATCGTCAATTGCGGGAATCATATAAAATGCAGGACTTACACAGTCGGAAAGACTTTCCGGAACAGTCTTTATCTCATAATTAGGTAAAGAAGACAGCGGAGGATACTTTTCTCGTATGAACAATGAAAGGTTTTCTAAAATCGCCTGCGGTGTTTCGTAAAATGTTTCTAAAGGATGTTCGCAGTAATAGAAGTAAGCATCCTGATTGGTAAGTGCGGTGTCTAGTACTGTTCCGGTTGTATTTGCCAAAGTGGCATCGGTTACGGATATCATTTCCTCGATTGTTTTATCAGAACCGGTGTTGCATTTTGCTAAGATTTCATAGTACGACTTACCGTTCGGAAGGTTACAGATACCGAAAGATTGCTTATCAGGAATAGAAGGCTTATCACTGTTTTTCGTAGGAAGTTCATTTCTTAGGTATATAAGCATTTTCTCGTAAGAGGGAATGACGTATCTTTTGATTGCAGATAAGTTCTTTTCTTCATAAGCAGCAATCTCTTTTTTTGATAGTCCCTTGATTTTTCGGATACGTGATTCGAAGGTTTCCTGAAAACAGTTGTTGTTATCCCTTAGTCCGGTCAGGATCTTTTCTGTACCATTTTTTGCATCATCAATAACAAAGGAGGGAGAGGCGTAACCTAATTCTTTTCGATGTTTTTCATAGGCGATAACGTCATCAAAGTAAGAGGGAATCTGAGATAAAAGTTCTAAGTAGATGTCGATATCTTCTTTTGTCCGAAGCGGATATTCGCCGAGCGTAACGGGAAGATTTGCCTGAACGCCAGTTGTTGCACCAATCAGATTTTCGTAGAATGGATATTGGGAAAGAGCAGTGCTTGTCGCAAGGGAATCGTCCAAAAGGGAGTAAGTTAGTCTGTCTTTTTTGGATAGTGTTTTGGTATTATAGTTTGCTAACAGTTTGTGTATCCGCTTTGTATCTTTGGCGGAGGAGTGATTCTTAGCGTGCTTGAGATAATCGTCAAAGGAAAAGGAGGTTAATGTAGGTGTGCACAAAGGGACATCTTTTGCCTCGGGATTTTTTAGTGTGTAGGCGGTTGTGACGGAATCGGCGGTTACTTCGTATTGGAATAAAAGTTTCGTAAATTCTTCAAAGGACGTCGTTTTTTCCATGCGCGCCAACAAATCCGCGTGTAAGGAATCCAGCGCAGTAGGCTTTGTCTGTGTGATTAGGAATAGGAGTGGTAGGAAAATTATAAGTGATATGATGAGCCATCTGTATTTTAGGGAAGGGAACATTTTCTTCAACGTAGGTACTCCCGGTAGAAATATTGTTACACTATATGTTCTATCATGAAGAAATATGATATAAATTCCGCGTAAATTGCATCAATAGAAGATTGTGCGTATAGGATTGTTATGCTTTTATATAAAATAATGATTTATTTTTTGTCGAAAATGTGTAAAATAGAGATAATGGACAACGAAGGAGGTATTACCATGGGGTTTTCGAAAGATTTTATATGGGGGGCTGCAGCCGCAGCATATCAGATAGAAGGTGCTTATAATGAGGACGGAAAAGGTTTGAATATCTGGGATGTGTACGCAGGTAATAACGGCAACACAAGATTTAATGAAGTTGGTGATGTGGCATGCGACCATTATCATAGAATGAAGGAAGATGTCGCATTGATGAAGGAGATGGGACTTAAGGCGTATCGTTTTTCTGTTAGTTGGGCGAGAGTGATTCCTGAGGGAGTAGGAGCGGTCAACGAAAAAGGACTTAAGTTCTATAGCGATCTTGTAGATGAATTGCTTAAGCAGGGGATTGAGCCGATTGTGACACTTTTTCACTGGGATTATCCGTACGCACTTCACAGAAAGGGCGGTTGGAGAAATGATGAAAGTTCAGAGTGGTTTTTGGAATATGCCAAGGTGATCGTGGATGCGTTATCTGACAGAGTGCAGTATTGGGGCACGTTAAATGAGCCACAGTGTTTTATCGGATGCGGTAATCTTGTTGGAGAGCATGCACCGTTTGATAAGTTGCCTGCAAGAGATTTGCTGATTATGGGAAGAAATGTATTACTGGCACATGGTAAGGCGACAAGATATATCAGACAGAATGCAAAGAAAAAAGCGTACATCGGATATAGCCCAATTGCACCTGCTTATATACCAAAAGATAATAGCAAGGAAGCAATTGAAGAAGCGAAGGCAAAGACATTTTCATCAGACGGAGATAGATTTGTATTTAGCATTACGTATTGGTCAGACCCGATCTTTTTGGGAAGATATCCACAGGATTTGCTGGATCAATATGGAGATTTGGTTCCTGAATTTACGAAAGAAGAATGGGAGCTTGTAACAGAACCATTAGATTACTATGGTGCGAACATTTATTACTCAAGTGCAGATAAGCACGGCAATGCGTATCCTGATAACTGGAGTCAGGGTGTTGCACACACGCATATCAACTGGGTGCTTGCACCGGAAGTAATGTATTGGTCTTCTAAGTTTATCTATGAGAGGTATGGTAAGCCGATTTTCATTACAGAGAATGGAATGGCAGAGCATGATTGGGTATGCTTAGACGGTAAGGTACATGACACATATCGAATTGATTATACACATCGTTACTTGAAAGAGTTTAAGAAAGCAGCGGACGAGGGTGTAGGTTTGTTTGGATATCTGCATTGGTCCGTGATGGACAATTACGAGTGGGCGCATGGTTATAATCAGCGTTTTGGACTTGTGTATGTGGATTATGCAACGCAGGAAAGAATTATGAAAGATTCCGCGTATTGGTATAAGCGTGTGATTGAGAGCAATGGGGAGAATTTATAAATGATAAGAGCCCGGTTATGACATTTCGTAACCGGGCTTTTTATATTGAATTGTGAAATGTATCTGTGTATAAGCGTATCTTGACAATAAATTTACAAATATATACAATATATTTATCATGATTTGGGAGGAGAAGAATGATGAAGAGACTAGGAAAAATTATAATTGCGATAGCAGCTTGTTCCTTGTTGTCAGCAGCGCCGGAAAGCAAGGCAGAGACAGTAAGAAGTGCGGATAAGCTGGCTGTATTAATGGAGCAACAAGGTGCACAGAACTTACAACAATCTAACCAGATGAAGCAACAGGAAGCAAGGAAGTATGGGGAACCGGTTTCGAGACAGTTTTCTGATGCAAAAAAAATAGAGGGTGTTAAGGGTTGGATGCAAAATGCATGTACTTGGGATGATACCGTATGGTTAGGAACAACAAGTAAAAGTAATGCCTATCTCTATATTTTAAAAGATGATAAGGTGCATAAGACAATTGATGTTAGCAAATTGGTAAAGAAATATACCGGAGTAGTGGCTACAAACTGGATTAATTATGTAAGTATAGATAATACTGTGGATGGAAAAGAGTATATGTGTCTGCATGTTGCAGGAGGCAACAAAAAGAAATGGGTTACTATTAAGTTGTGTTTTGATAATACCGGAAAATGTGTCGAAACAAAAGATAAAGAAGTGATTTCATTAAAAAAGACTTCTACCGGTGAGAGTTCGATAAAATACCAATATAAGAACAAATGGTATATGGAAAGTTCGAAGTCTTATAAGGCAAAGAAAGCAGGACAGACACTTACATTAAAGGTGGCAAACAAGGAAAACGGTAAATACAAAACAGTCAAAACGAATGTAAAGTCCAGAACAAAAGGGGACGAATATTATTTGTCCATAAACGGATCCAGCAAGTATGGAATTCAATTAATTTTGGTAACACCAAAGAAAAAAATTTATTGCTATTACTCAAAAGATGGAAAGAATTTCAAAAAGATTAAGCGACTTCAAGGTGTAAAAGGTTTTAGTACCAGCTATTCAGCAGAAGGATGTACGTATATATTGCAGTCGAATAAAAAAATAGGTTTTTATATGGAAGATAAACCAAATAACACTGTTGCGAAAGTGGAGTATAAGGTAAAGAAGAAATCGCGCGCAGGTGTAAGTACTCTGGGACCATTTTTTATTGTTAGTACAGGAGCAAAGAATTATCTTTTGGAAGAGAATAAGCAAGATAAATCATTTAAGAAGCGAGGAACCATATCTATAAATGCAAATGATATTATTGCTTGTCCTTATACAACCTGGACTGCTAGTGATGCATATGGAACGGTAGAAGGAACTCTCTTGTGTAAGAATGGAAAATTATATGTGTTGAATGGAATTAAGAACATGAAAAAGTACACATTACCGGTCAAATGTAAAACCGGTACTTTAGACCACGTCTATTTTGATTTTAAGGATGATTATACAAATAATCATAGGCAGAAAATCTATATCTGTGTATCTAAGTATGCAGACGGAAGGAATTCGTCTATCTATGTAATGGATGAGATAGGAAAGAACTAAGTCAAAAAGCACCGGAATCATATCAAATTTCGGTGCTTTTTGCGTGTAGAAACATTTGGTTTTGCTTGACAGAAAAAGGATTGTTTCCTATAATGGAACTTAGCCAAAAAAATAGAATGAGCGATGAAGAGAAGAGTAGATTTGGAATGTTTTTAACAGAGAACCTGATTAGCTGAGAACAGGGAAAGACGGAACAAGTTGAAGATGGTCTTGGAGCTTCTTTTGTGAGGACAGATTATCATTTGTACTAAGCAGAAGACGGGTACACCCGTTATAGTGTAAGCTAGAGCAATCTAGCTAGTAAGGTCGGCATAGTAATATGCAGATGAATTAAAGTGGTACCGTGAGAAGAATAAGCTCGCCTTTAAGATAAATTAAGGGCGAGTATTTTTTTACTTTATTTACCGGCAGAATCTTCTCCTTTTCAAGAGAATTCTTCATATAGGAATCCCTTTTGAAAAAGCGGAACGACTGACCGCATCATGCGATCAAACTCTAATAATCTTTCATTCGGATAATAAGGAGGAAAACAAAATGGCAAAAAAACCGTACTACATTACCACGGCGATTGCGTACACATCAGGCAAGCCGCACATTGGTAACACTTACGAAATCGTACTTGCAGACAGTATCGCAAGATATAAGAGATTCGTAGGTTATGATGTTCGTTTCCAGACAGGAACAGATGAACATGGACAAAAGATTGAGGAAAAGGCAGCACAGGCTGGTGTTTCACCAAAGGAATTTGTTGACGAGACTGCAGGTGAAATCAAACGTATCTGGGATTTGATGAACACATCTTATGATAAGTTCATTCGTACAACCGATGCAGAGCACGAGAAACAGGTACAAAAGATTTTCAAAAAACTTTACGACAAGGGTGACATTTATAAGGGAGAGTACGAAGGTATGTACTGTACACCTTGTGAATCATTTTTCACAGAGTCCCAGTTAGTAGATGGTAAATGTCCGGATTGTGGCAGAGAAGTAAAACCTGCAAAAGAGGAAGCATATTTCTTCAAAATGAGCAAATACCAGAAGAGACTGATTGATCATATCAACAAGAATCCTGATTTTATTCAGCCGGAATCTCGTAAGAACGAGATGATGAATAACTTCCTGTTACCGGGACTTCAGGATTTGTGTGTTTCACGTACTTCATTTAAATGGGGTATTCCGGTAGACTTCGATCCAAAGCACGTAATCTATGTATGGATTGATGCATTAACCAACTATATCACAGGTCTTGGTTTTGATGCAGATGGCAGACATGACAGAATGTATCAGAAATACTGGCCATGTGATTTGCACTTGATTGGTAAAGATATCTTGAGATTCCATACCATTTATTGGCCGATTATGTTGATGGCACTTGATTTGCCGCTTCCAAAGCAGGTATTTGGACATCCTTGGTTGATTCAGAGTGATGGAAAGATGAGTAAGTCCAGAGGAAATGTTATCTATGCAGATGATTTGGTTGAGTTGTTTGGCGTAGATGCAGTTCGTTATTTTGTGCTTCACGAGATGCCATTTGAAAATGATGGTGTGATTTCTTGGGAGTTAATGGTAGAGAGATTAAACTCTGATCTTGCTAATACACTTGGTAACCTTGTAAATCGTACAATTTCTATGTCAAATAAGTATTTTGACGGTGAGGTAACGAATAAGAAAGTGAATGAGGATGTCGATAAGGAGCTTATGGATTACGCATTAGATACAAGAATTCGTGTTTCTAAAGCGATGGATAAGCTTCGTGTAGCAGATGCGATGACTGAGATCTTCAACCTCTTTAAGCGTTGTAATAAGTATATTGATGAGACAATGCCTTGGGCACTTGCAAAAGAAGAGGATAAGACAGACAGACTTGCTACAGTTCTTTACAATTTGGTAGAGAGCATTATCATTGGTGCAACTTTGCTTGAGCCATATATGCCGGAAACAGCAGAAAAGATACTTGCGCAGTTAAATGCACCTAAGAGAAAGGTAAATGACCTTGTTCGTTTTGGCACATATAAGTCAGGAACAAAGGTTGTTGAGACACCGGAAATCTTGTTTGCAAGATTGGATTTGGACGAGGTGATGAAGAAGGTTGAAGAAATGATTCCTGAACCAGAACCTGAACCGGAACCGGAACCGGTGGATGAGAATCCGGGAATTGACATTGAGAAGAAAGAAGAAATCTCAATTGATGATTTTGCAAAGGTTCAGCTCCAAGTTGGAGAAGTGATTGCTTGTGAAGAAGTTCCGAAGTCTAAGAAGTTGCTTTGCTCACAGGTTAAGATAGGAAGCGAAGTAAGACAGATTGTATCAGGAATTAAAGCACATTATTCACCGGAAGACATGGTAGGCAAGAAGGTTGTTGTTGTTACGAACCTTAAGCCTGCGAAGCTTGCGGGAGTAGAGTCTCAGGGAATGATTCTTTGTGCAGAAGATGCAGAAGGCAATCTTGCACTTGTAACAACAGAGAAAGAAGTTCCACATGGAGCAGAGATTCGATAATTGAATTAGAATTAATTAAAGCGTCACGGGAATGCTTTCCGTGGCGCTTTTTCATATATTTTTACGTGTCTATTTTTCTTGATTACTAAAAAAATATGCATTTTCATTACATAAGAGTTTATAAAAATATGCAAAAAGACTTGGAAAACCACCTAAAAATATGCATTTTTATTGACCGTGTTGAAGATACTATGATAGAATGTAACTATTCAGAGTCGAGCATTTTTGAATGATGCTTTGAGTAGCCGCGATAATATTAAGATAACAATGGAAAGGAGAAGCCATATGTTAAAGAGAAAATTTTATGATAGATTGTTAGAGTGGAAGGAATCAAAGGAAAAAGAGTGTCTGTTAGTAAAAGGTGCTCGTCAGATTGGAAAAACCTATATTATAGATTATTTCGGAAAGCAAAATTATAGTAGCTACATTTATATTAATTTTATCGAATCTCCACAACTGACAAAGATTTTTGATGGTGATTTATCAGCAGAGGAGATATATAAGCAGATAACATTGAATATCCCAGAGTGTCGTTTTGTTGAAAAAGATACCCTTATTTTTTTAGATGAAATACAAAAGTGCCCAAATGCGAGGACGGCGTTAAAGTTTCTTGCAGTGGATGAAAGATATGATGTGATTGCATCTGGCTCACTTCTTGGCATCAGTTACAAAGAGGTATCATCTATTCCTGTAGGATATGAAACGCAGATGACAATGTATTCACTTGATTTTGAGGAGTACTTGTGGGCTGTGGGTTATCAAGAAGAGGCAATTCATATTTTAAAGGAATATTTTGATAAAAAAGAAAAAGTTCCGGAAACAATACACAACACAATGATGAAACATTTAAGAGAATATATTACAGTTGGGGGGATGCCGGCAGTAGTGAATTGCTTTGTGAAGACAAAGCATTTTGGGGAGGTATATGCAGAGCAACAAAAAATATTAGATAGTTACTTGGAAGATATTTCTAATTATGCGGCGAATACAGAAAAGCCAAAGGTTAAAAATTGTTATATTTCTATTCCTAAGCAATTGGCGAAGGAGAATAAGAAGTTTCAGTTCTCGGTTGTAGAAAAGAAGACGTCTGCAAGAAAATATGAGAATAGTATAGAGTGGTTGAGAGATTCCAATCTGGCACAGCTTTGCTACAATGTTTCAACAGTACAGTTTCCTTTAAATGCATACGAAAAGGAGGACCAATACAAATTATATTTATCAGATATTGGATTGTTGGTAGCAATGTATGGGTTTGATATGAAAAAGGTAATTATTGATGATACCTTAGCAGGTCCGGTCAAAGGTGGTATTTATGAAAATCTGATTGCCGATATGCTTGTGAAGCGAGGACACCAGGTGAATTATTATAGAAACCAAAATGGTTCCATTGAGATTGAATTTTTAATTACCAAGGAAGCACAAGTCATTCCGATTGAAGTAAAGGCCAATAATGGTTCAACTCGTTCTTTGAATGAAATGTTGGGAAGAAGCGAGATACCGTATGGATACAAACTGATATCAGGGAATGTGGGAGTAAATGACAAAAAAATTGTGCTACCGTTGTATATGGCAATGTTCTTATAGAAATGTTTTATACCGTATCACCTGATAAAAACGAATACCTCGTATGTTTTTTTGGTCCAACACATATCTGTTTCCCCAGGATGAGACAATATACTTTCCGCTTTTGGTTACACCGGTAATCGTCATAAAGTGCCAATCATTAACTTTAACAGGTGTGCCATCTTCTTTTTGCAGCGTTGGTTTGTTACACAGTATAGACACGGACCCCATTTTCGCGTATTTGTGAAACGTTTTTGGTGTAATAAATGGGATGATGAGTAAGCTTGCTTTGATACCATGTTGCATGCAGTAGGTTTCGAAACGGTACTTCATCTGTAGCACATTGTTTCCAAATGGTTTTTCCTTCCATTCGAATTTGATTTCTTCTTTGTTGTAATGCAAGACGCGGTCTTCATTTTTTATGTAAGTATCCCAAGCAAAGAAGGGAAAGTTGATACCGATATGGTTGTCTGTTTTGCAATACAGGTCAACAAGTAAGGTATTGTAATTCAAGGAGTTGTCCGCATTTATCATGTCAAAACCAAAGACTTCTTTGAACCTTTTCGGGCGGTCAAGAAACTCTGTGAATAGCGAGTTTACCATACAGACATAACCGCACCCTTCTTTTTTAAGTCGTTCAATCAGGTTATCTATTTCACTTGCTGTCATTTTAGGAAAATGCTTTTGCACAATTGTGGTAAGTCTGGTGTATTCTGCAGGATTAGAAGTCTTCATCTCAAAAGGAGAACGCTGGCTTGCACCGTATTCTGTTGTAGAATTATAAATGATGGAAGATAAAGCACGCTTCTTCATGTGTTGTACTCCTTTTTTTCAAAGTTATTCCTGTAAAAAAATAATAAGATAGCCTACAATTTTTATAAACTGTAGGCTTTTCATGTTCTTATTCAGCTGTTGCTTGCGCAGGATTCTCACGAATATATAAGATATTCTTGTCAATCTTAAGGAAATCCTCGTCTGTAATATAGTAGTAATCATTAGACGGTTGAATTGGAATCTCTAACACGACAGGATCCATGTATCCCGGATTCTCTACAGTTCCTTTGAGAATTTTGATAATTCCTTCTGCAAACTCTGTTTCATACTCAACTTCAGTTGTATCGTTATAATCACCTTCGTCCACACGTGCATTGAAGTTCTCGATGTATTCAACAACTTCATCATAAGTGGTCTCAAGTGTGTCTAACGGATAGACCGTAAGTTCTAGTGTGTAGCTTCCGGTCTCTTTATCTTCTATTACATCTGTTACTTCATATTTCGCATTCGAAAAAATCGTCTGCGCCAAGTAGTAGAACTCTGAAAGAATTGTTCCGTCATCTACTTCTTTTACACCGTAATAATTCATTAAATTATGTGCCTGATAATCCATGTTTGCAACATATACTGCTTCTGCATCACTTTGTGAAACGCCTGTTAAGGTCATATAGTCCTTAGAAACGTTTTTGTAGTTGATATCCAATAAGCTAACAATGTATCTGGAATATACCTTTGCCTTACTGTCGAACAAAGAACATCCCATCAATGAAAACATCATTGTGCAAATCATGAAGGCAATTGTCATTTTCTTTAAAACAGATTTCATATCGTTCTGCCTCCTGTCCATATTGCATTAAGTATAACATAATTTGCAGATAGTGTCTATTGCTTAAATATTGTCACCTTCGGAAAAATGTAGTACACTAACCATTAATGGCAGCGGGCGTGGCGAGATATTCTTAGAATCGAAACATCCTATGTATATGCTGAAGGTGACACAGTGGAATTACAAGCATGAAGATTTGCGCCCTCTTTTAGAACATTAGATTTGGTTAGCAGTTCTTAGGTAACCTAGGGGTATGCCGACAGGAAGTCGGCATAAGGCCAAGTAAGCCACGGAAGGCGTATCTTGGCCGACCCGAAAAGTAAGTAACATTTGTTAGAACTGCTTAGCAAATGTTATGTTCAAAAAGCCGTAGCAAATATCATGCTTGTAATACTGCTGTGTCTTACAAAAATATAGAATGTTTCGATTCTAAGAATATAGGGAATCAAATTTGAAAAGAGGAAAAAGAAATGCGAATTTTTGAGACACATGCACATTACGATGATGATGCATTTGATGATGATAGAGAACAACTTCTAAATGAGATGCACAAAGAAGGAATTGATTATATTGTTAATATAGGATGTTCCATGGAAAATTCGAGACACATTGTCGATATGGTAAAGGAATATGATTTTTTATACGGAACAGTCGGGGTGCATCCGAGTGATATAGACGGACTTACGGATGCAGATATGCAGGAGTTGGAAAAACTTGCGCAAGCTAAGAAGATTCTGGCGATTGGAGAGATGGGATTAGATTATCATTATGACAATGTTGTAAAAGAAGAACAGGCAAAATGGTTCGTTGCACAGTTAGAGATTGCCAAACGATGCGATATGCCGGTTGTGATTCATAGCCGTGATGCAGCAAAGGATACACTAGACATTGTGAAAGCACATCATAATGGTGTTACACCGGGAATTATCCATTGTTTTTCTTATGGTGTAGAGATGGCTAAGTGTTACCTTGATATGGGTTATTATATTGGTGTAGGAGGAGTTGTAACATTTAAAAATGCCAAGAAATTAAAAGAGGTTGTGGAATATACACCGCTTGAACGAATTGTATTAGAGACGGATGCACCGTATCTGGCACCGACACCGTATCGTGGTAAGAGGAATTGCTCTTTGTATCTAAGACACGTTGCGGAGGAGATTGCTACGTTAAAAGGAGTTAGCGTAGAAGAGGTGTGTGCGGTCACGTACGAAAATGCGAAGACGGTATATAAGATGTAGAAGATAGAGAAGATAAAATGAAAGACAAACGTGTTGCGTGAAAGGAGTTTGTATGGATAAACTGAGTAATCCACAGGTTACAATCGAAACAATTAAGAAATACGATTTTGCATTTCAGAAAAAGTTTGGGCAGAATTTTTTAATAGATAGTCATGTGCTTGACAAGATTATTGCGGCAGCAGGTGTGACAAAAGACGATGTGGTGTTAGAAATTGGACCGGGATTTGGTACGATGACCCAGTATCTTGCGGAAACTGCAAAAGAAGTAATTGCAGTGGAAATTGACAAGACACTGATTCCGATTTTGCATGAAACATTGGCAGATTATGATAATATCACGATTATCAATGAAGATATCCTAAAGGTTGATATCAAAAAACTGGTAGATGAAAAAAATGGAGGCAGACCGATTAAGGTTGTTGCGAATCTACCATACTATATCACAACACCGATTATTATGGGATTGTTCGAGAGCCATGTGCCGTTAGATAATATTACGGTTATGGTACAAAAGGAAGTTGCACAGCGTATGCAGGCAGGACCGGGAACCAAAGATTATGGCGCATTATCGCTTGCGGTTCAGTTTTATGCCGAGCCATATATTGTAGCCAATGTCCCACCGAATTGCTTTATTCCGAGACCAGGTGTCGGTTCGGCAGTAATTCGTCTTACAAAATGGGATAATCCACCAATTGCAGTTAAGAATGAGTCATTGATGTTTGCCCTGATTCGGGCATCATTTAATCAGAGAAGAAAGACGTTGCAAAACAGTTTGGTAAACGGAGGACTTTCGGTTACAAAGGAACAGGTTGTACAAGCATTAGAACAGATGGAACTTTCTCCTACGATTCGTGGAGAAGCATTAACACTTGAGCAATTTGCAATATTAAGTGATATTCTTTCCGATTAAGGAATATAATGGAACACTCCTGCATAGAATAGATGCATAAAGGAGTGTGTGGACAAGTGGGTAAATTTAAAAGAAAAATTACATATTTTTGTGAGCATCATAATCATACAGTTGGGACAACCGCAGGGTTTATGAAATTAGAAATTCGCGGAGATAAAGTGAAGATAATTATTAATATTCAGGAACCGCCGGGGATTCCCTATGACAGTGCATCGTTATATCTTTATCATGAGGCAGGGGATAGTTTGTCTGCGATTATGGTGGACCGTGTTCCGTCGGTTGATGGTGTGTTAACATATCAAAATAGAACAGACTGGCAAAATGTATTTCATACCGAGCGGGATTTATATACATTTGATGGCATAGCAGTCGTTTATAATGAAGTACATTATTATGTCGGAGATTTTAAGGACAAGGATCGAAGCGGCTATTCGCTTGTTATGAAAGAGAAAAAACCGATTGTAGCCAAGATGGAATCGGAACCGGAACTGTTTGAAGTGGCCGGCGTGGAAAAAGAGACAAAAGAGCAGGTGTTATCTTGTAAAGACTGTCCGTATCAGAAAAAGAGGGAAGAAAAACGTGAGGATGTGGATCCGTTCGAAGAAATCCTGGAAACATATCCCAAATTGCCGATGTACGGTGCAACAGAATTATTTGATTGTGTGAGAATTCATCCAAGAGATATAGGAAAGTTGGATATGAGAAACTGGAAGTTGGGTGTGAATAGTTTTTTGAGCCACGGTTTTTATACGTACCAATATCTTTTGCTTGGAAAATTAAGATTTGGTGATGGAACATATCAGGCAGTGCTTGGTGTTCCGGGAGTGTATTCAAACAGAGAGCGTTATCTTGCCAATATGTTTGGCTTTGATCAATTCATTCCTGTCAAGCAAGCGAATGTAAAGACAGGTGAATTCGGCTATTGGATAGTGTCGGTTGCCAATAGGCTGTAACGATAGTGGTCGCGAAAGCGTCCGTTTACTTCAACACTTTCATATTCGATTCCTTCAAAACGAAAATGTAACCGCTCTAATAACTTGATAGAAGGCAGATTGTCGGGTGCAACGCGAGCTTCTATACGGTGGATGTTGTAGTTGGAAAAAATGACAGGAATTGCAGCCTGACAAGCTTCTAAGGCATAACCGTTTTTGTGATAGGTTTTATCGAATTTGTAACCGATGGAAACCTTAGAAAACGGACCGTGCTCCATACGAGAGAAATTAACGGAGCCAATGATGATATCAGGTTGCTCTTTAAGATATATATAGTAACGCAAAGTTTTACCCTTAATGATTTCAGAATATTCATAGGCAACAGCACGTTGCTGATATTCTTCCGTATAAAAACTGTGTGGACGAGTTGGTTCATAGCGGTCGAAAAGAGACTGATTGTTTTTGTAAAAAGCAAGTATGTCTGCACTTTTGTTCGCATCTTCAATTCGTAATATTAATCGTGGGGTCGTAAGCGAGAAAGACATGTGCGTTACTCCTTTTTTGTAATAGATGTTTTTCGTATACATACAATAGAGTATCACAAAAGGTGGATGGTGTTCAATGACAAATGATGAAAAATATATGAAAGAAGCAATCAAACAAGCAAAGAAAGCAGCGCTTGTCGGCGATGTTCCGATTGGATGTGTGATTGTATATGAGAATAAGATTATTGCCAGAGGCTATAACAAGCGTAATGCAAAAAAGACAACGTTAGCGCATGCAGAGCTCTTGGCGATTGAAAAGGCATCGAAGGTGTTAGGTGACTGGCGTCTTGAAGAATGTACTATGTATATTACTCTTGAGCCATGTCAGATGTGTGCGGGAGCAATTGTTCAGGCAAGAATACCGCGAGTGGTAGTAGGAGCAATGAATAAGAAAGCCGGTTGTGCCGGTTCTGTTCTTAATCTGTTTCAGATACCGGCATTTAATCATCAAGTGGACTTTGTGAAAGGTGTTTTAGAGGAGGAGTGTGCGAACATGCTTTCATCGTTTTTTTTGGAACTTAGAAACAGCAAGCGCAGTTGACAGAAAAGACAAACTTATGTATAATAATCTTTCCACGCAGCTGGGGTGGTAGCGCACCCTGTACCTGAAGCTTTTGCAGGAGTGTTGGTCTGCCTAGGGGATGTTCCTCTAAGCCGCCCGTAGCAAGTGGCGTTGACGTATGGGTCTTACGCAATGGAAACCTATGAACCGTGTCAGGTCGGGAACGAAGCAGCACTAAGTAGGATCTTTCATGTGCCGTAAGGGTGCCTAAACTGAGTTAACTACTGCGGTAACGGTTGGAATGTTTTCAAAGCAGACTGCGTGGATTTATGTTTATTATGGACAAGTTTTTTTGTAACAAATTGTATAAAATATAGCTAGATTATTTTTGTAATCAATGATAGAATAAAATAGGTTATTTTTTGAAGAATGGGAGCAAGGGGAATGAACTATGCAAATGTAATTGAGTTTGTGAAGCAGCAGATTGCTGATAACGGCAGACCACCGAATTATCCATTTCGCGACCGATTCGAGCATACGATGAGAGTATATCGCTGGGCAATTAAGTTACAAGCTAAAGTAGGCGGTGACTTGGAGATTATCGCACTTGCGGCACTTTTACACGATGTGGGTTGGGCAAGTGATAGAGAACACGGAGAAGTTGGAGCCGAAATTGCGGTGAATTATTTGGACAGCATTGGGCTTGAACCGGAGAAGATTAGTCGAATAGGTGAGATTATCCGATTGCATGACGACAAAGATACCGAAGATGAGCTGTCAATAGAGTGTCAGGTAGTTATGGATGCGGATTTGCTGGATGAAGTCGGAGCTGTGAGTGTGTTGTGGGATTCCATGGCAACAGCATGTGAGGATGAAGCAAACTATAAGAAAGCTTATTACAGAATTAAGAATTATTACAGAGGCAATAAGCCAAAGATTCGTCGTTGTAAGACGGATGCGGCAAGGTTAGAGTATGACAGGCGTATGAAATTATTAGAAGATTTTCTTTTCCAATTAGAGAAAGAGTTGTTCTAATAACATGGTAATTATGATATGAATGTACGTATAGGAGGAATGAAAGATGAAAGGATTTTTGAAAGCAGTAGTATGGATTGTGATTTTAGCCGCAGTTGCGGTAGGTGTGTACTTTGTACTTCCTGAGTATCCACAGGCTTACGTAAAGTCAAAGTTCCAGCCAATGACAGATGCTGTTGCAAAGACAAAGATTGAACAGGTTCAGAAATTGATTAATAAGGATATTGATAATGCTTCTTATAAGACGATTTTTGAAGCAAAGACAAAGAATCCGTGTTGGGTATATGAGAAGGATGAAGTTTCGGGAACCGAGTATGTTACTTTCCGAGGAACAGGAGTCAGCTTGAACTTGAAGGACTATGAGGAATACAGTGGTAAGCTTTATACGAATGCAAGTGTGAAGATTCAGTTTGAAATCGTTAATAACAAAGTAGAGATTCATCCATATATCGATGGCGAGTTGATGGAAGTTACAGACGGTAAACATACAGACCAGAACAAGGCAATTCGTAATGATTTGTTTAGACAGTTATATGGTGGTATGGCATCAGCTAACGAATAAGATAAAGAGAAAAAGCCTTCGCAAATTGCGAAGGCTTTTTTTAACCATTTTTAATTATTTTGTTAATTCAAGAATCAAGTTCATAATTGTTCCGATAGAATCGGACATTTCACTTTCGTTCATTGCTTGGATATATTCTTCTTTGTGTGTTGCCACATCTCTAATTGCATTTAATAAGGATGTGGTGGTCAATTCTTCCTCTTCTAACACATAGCTAAATCCATTTTTCTTAAAGGATCTTGCATTGAGAATCTGGTCTCCGCGACTTGCTGCCATAGAAAGCGGAATTAAAATATTTGGTTTTTTTAATGCCAATAATTCACAGATTGCATTGGCACCGGCTCTTGAAATAACAAGGTCAGATAATGCAAACAAATCTCTTAGCTCTTTGGAGATGTATTCAAATTGTACATACCCTTCTTTTTCTTTTAAGGATTCATCGAGATGATCTTTTCCGCATAGATGAATCACCTGATAATTTTTTAGTATTTCATCAAGGCTTTCGCGGATTGCATTATTGATTACAACACTACCGCTACTGCCGCCCACAACAAGAATTGTAGGTTTTTCTGTAGAAAGACCGCAAAACTCGGCCGCTTTTTTTGCGTCTCCTTCAAATAATTCTTTGCGGATTGGTGTTCCGGTAAGAACAGCTTTTCCTTCCGGTAATAATTCAAAGGTTTCTTTGAAATTGCAGCATACTTTGGATGCAGAAGGAATACAAAGTTTATTGGCAAGTCCCGGTGTCATATCTGATTCATGAATGATGGCGGGAATTTTATTTTTCTTGGCAGCCATTACAACAGGAACCGTTACAAAGCCGCCTTTCGAAAACACAATGTCAGGTTGTATTTTCTTCAAAATGCGATTGGCTTCTCCAAATCCTTTTACAACGCGAAACGGATCGGAGAAGTTCTTCATATCAAAATATCTTCGAAGCTTTCCTGATGAGATGCCGTAGTAAGGAATTCCCATGTCTTCAATTAATTTCTTTTCGATTCCTTCATAAGAACCGATATAGTGCACTTCAAAACCGGCTTCCTTTAAACTTGGTAAAAGTGCAATGTTCGGTGTCACATGTCCGGCAGTACCTCCACCGGTAAGAACGATTTTCTTCATGCTATATTTCCTTTCTTTTAGTTCTGCGTAAGCGCTTGTTTTAGTGCTTTGGCAAGCTGGTCAGGGCAGGAGGTGCCTCTAAATCCGCACTGAATGCCTTCTAAACGTGAGATGGCTTCATGGACGTCCATTCCTTCGATTAATTTTGCCACGCCCTGTGTGTTTCCGTTACAACCGCCTAAGAAGGCTACATTTGTAACTTTATTATCTACAATTTCGAAATCGATTCGTTGCGAGCATACGCCTTGTGTCTTATATGTCATATGTCTACTCCTTTTGTTAGAATTATATTTTCATACTCTATTGCACAGTATAGCACATGGATACTGTTTTGAAAATGTGAAAAAAGTCGAAAAGTTACGATGAAGAGCTATTGAGTAAGTGTGTAATCTTCATTAAACTATAAGTGATAGTAGCAAGGCGGACAAGTATTGTTTCTTTGCAATAAATGATAGTAGGAGAGAAAAAATGGTGGCAAGATGGTTGACGGAACATATGTTGATGAGTAGTATTTTATTTTTTGGAATCGGAAGCATTCTTATTCAGGCAATTATGACATTGGTGTTACAAGGATATGTGAAAGCTTCTGCGAACATGAAGACGACAAAGAAGAAGTTAATGATTAATCTAAGGAATCAGTTTGAAACAATTTATGACATGGATTACCGTGTACATAATGTATCTGTATATGTGGATAAATACTTATTAAAACTTCGTTTTCTGGGGATTACGTTTTCCGCATGGGAAAAAGCAGCACACGTATCCGCGGGACTTGTGACGTTGTTAACCAGCGGGATTATGTTTTATGGGTATCAGGTAAAGGTACAACGTGAGATTTTTGTTGAAATCTTATTTTCTTACGTGGCTGTTTTGGCATGTTTTGCGGTAATGCATCATATATTTGGTGTGAAGAGCAAGAAAAACCGCATTCAAATCCAATTGGTCGATTACCTTGAGAATTACTTGGCAAACCGTAAGATTCGCAATCATACGGACAGTAGAGAAGCGGAAGAAGTGTCCGGTAAAAAGTGTGAGAAGGAACAGGATTTGTCACAGCCTGAAAAAGAGGCGGCAGCGAGTGAAGAACTTAGCGAGGTGGAGTTGCTAGAGGAATTTGTTCAAAGTTTTCTTGCGTAACTTGGCAGGAGGCATTGTTTGGCAAAAAGAATATGTGTTGCAGTATGTATCATTTTGTTCGTTGGAGTTTTTGTGTGGAAAATTGATGCAATTACTTCGTTGTTGCATAGCGGATCCAATCAGAATGGGAAGGTAGGGTTGGTGACGGAAGAAAAAAAGCAGGAATCCGAAAAGGAGAATCTGTCTGAGAATAACATTGATGTCGAAAAGACAAAGAAAAAAAGAAACATTGTAAAAGATACAGATTATGGAACGTACAGTAACAAACCTTATGCCTGGTGGTTCAAAAGAAATGATCTACATGAAAAATCGGGTTGTCAGGAAGACTTCAATGTAGAAAAATATCATGCATATTACACGGTTCCGGTTGAAGAAAAGATAATATATATTACATTTGACTGTGGCTATGAGAATGGATTTACACCGGGAATTTTGGATGTGTTAAAAAAAGAAGATGTGCAGGCAGCATTTTTTGTGACACAGACATTTATCCGTGACAATGTCGAACTTGTGAAGAGAATGAAAAAAGAAGGACATTTGGTTTGTAACCATACGGTGACGCATCCTTCGATGCCGACAAAGGCGGTTGCTGAACAACAGGAAGAAATCATGTCTTGTGAGAAATATATGAAGGAAACGACAGGATATGAGATGGATTTGTTTTACAGGCCGCCGAAGGGTGAATATAGCGAACAATCGTTACAGGTAGCGAAAGACCTTGGTTATACAACGGTCTTTTGGTCAATGGCTTATCTTGATTATGATGTTAATAATCAGCCATCCGTGAATCATGTAATTGAACACTTTGGAAAATATCATCATCCAGGAGCAATACCGTTGTTGCATAATGTGTCGAAGGCAAATCATGACGCACTTGTGGATGTGATATGTAATTTAAAAAAAGAAGGATACACATTTGGTTCACTCTATGACTTAAAAAAGGAAGAATAAGGGTATCATTTGTTACAAAATATAAGATTTAAATTGATAAAAGTGATAAAAATATAGTAGATATAGAAGAAAATGTTGCTATTTGCAAAGGCTTTTGCTAAAATATAGAATGGTTTTTTATGAAAATAACACTTTACTGTGGTAAAGAGAATATTTAATAACAAAGGAGAGCAATAAGATGACAGAAAGTATTAGTTTTGATTATAGCAATGCGATGTTCATGGTAGATGAATCGGATATCGCAGCTATGAAGGAAAGAGTATTAGAAGCTAAGAACACTTTGTTGGACAGAACAGGAGCAGGTAATGATTTCCTTGGATGGATCGATCTTCCTGTTAACTATGATAAGGAAGAGTTCAACAGAATCAAAGCTGCAGCTAAGAAGATTCAGAGCGATTCAGATATTTTAATCGTAATCGGTATCGGTGGTTCTTATCTTGGTGCAAGAGCTGCAATTGAGGCATTGAGACATACTTTCTACAATGTAATAGACAAGGATATGAGAAAGGGTACACCGGAGATTTATTTCTGTGGTCACAATATCAGCTCTACATATCTTGAGCATTTGTTAGAGGTTGTTGGAGACAGAGATTTCTCTATTAATATTATCTCTAAGTCAGGAACAACAACAGAGCCTGCTATCGCATTCCGTCTTTTTAAGAAGCTTTTGATTGAGAAGTATGGTGAGAAGGAAGCAGCTAAGAGAATCTATGCTACAACAGATAAAGAAAAGGGAGCACTTAAGAAGTTAGCTGATGAGGAAGGATATGAGACATTCGTAGTACCTGATGATGTTGGAGGACGTTTCTCTGTTCTTACAGCAGTAGGTTTACTTCCAATTGCAGTATCCGGTGCAGATATTAAGCAGTTGATGGTTGGTGCAGCTACAATGCGTCAGGCATGTATCGAGAATGCTTTTGAAGAAAATGATGCGTTAAAGTATGCAGCACTTCGTAACATTTTACGTGAGAAGGGCAAGACAATGGAGATTCTTGCTAACTATACACCTTCCGTTCACTATATTGGTGAGTGGTGGAAGCAGTTGTTTGGTGAGTCTGAGGGTAAAGACGGAAAGGGTATCTACCCAACAGCCTGTGACTTTACAACTGACTTACATTCTCTTGGACAGTTCATTCAGGATGGTACAAAGAACCATATCGAGACTGTTGTTAACATTGGTTCTCCAAGACGTAAGATTATTATGGAGCAGGAAGATGAGGATTTAGATGGTCTTAACTATCTTGCCGGTAGAACAGTAGATTACATCAACAAGCAGGCTATGAACGGAACGGTTCTTGCCCATGTAGATGGTGAGATTCCAAACCTTATGATTACTATGCCATATATGACAGAGTTCAATCTTGGTGAGTTGTTCTACTTCTTCGAGTTCGCTTGTGGTGTTTCCGGTTATGTATTAGGTGTTAATCCATTTGACCAGCCGGGCGTTGAAAGCTACAAGAAGAATATGTTTGCATTACTTGGTAAGCCGGGTTATGAGGAGCAGAGAAAAGAGTTGCTTGCTCGTATGAATAAAGTAAAATAAGAATTTCAAAACAGGGATTATACAATGTGAAAACAAAACATTGTAGTCCCTGTTTTTCTTTGCTTTAATTTGTGTTCCGGCCGGTTTATGTTGTGAAAAAAAGCCTGTTAATAAAATAGTTAAGTATCAAAATAGGTAAAGGCAAAGAATAGTTGGATTGGTTTGACATAATAATTAAGAGGATATACAATTCAGAGGTAGCAGATATAAGATTGACCTGCGTTTATCTGTATTTAAACAGTATTTATGAATTCAGGAAGAGAGGTATAAATACATGAAAATAATCGTACTAGAAGCAGATGCAGTAGGAAAAGATATGTCCTACGAAGGATATAGCAAATTTGGAGAGTTAGAAATCTATGGAAATCTTCCACAGGACAAGGTGAAGGAGACCATTGAGGATGCGGAGATTATTGTGTCTAACAAATTGTTGATTAATGAATCTGTGCTTGCCGGTTCTAAAGTTCGCATGATTGCGGAAGCGGCGACTGGATATAACAACATTGATGTGGAGTATTGTAAGAATGTTGGAATCCGCGTCGCAAATGTGGCAGGCTATTCTACGGATAGTGTAGCGCAGCATACAGTGGCGCTTTTGCTTTCTGTATATGAGAAGTTAAGTTACTATAATGATTTTGTAAAGAGTGGAAAGTATGCCGCAAGTGGAACATTTTGCCATGTGGAAAATTACTTTCATGAGATAGCAGGAAAGACATGGGGCATTGTAGGTCTTGGAGCGATTGGAAGAGCAACGGCAAAGTTGGCGAAAGCTTTCGGTGCGAAGGTAATTTACTATTCTGCATCGGGTAACACCTATGATGTGGATTATGAGGCTGTAGATTTTGATACGTTGCTTGCTACGTCAGATATTATTTCCGTACATTGTCCGTTAACAGATAAGACCAATGGATTGTTTGATGCAGAAGCGTTTCATAAGATGAAAAGCAGTGCCGTATTAGTAAATGTGGCAAGAGGTCCAATTGTGTCTGCAAAGGCTTTAGTAGAGGCGCTTAATAATAACGAGATTATGGCAGCAGGACTGGATGTGTTTGAAGTGGAGCCGATGACAGCAGACAATCCATTGCAGACATTTAAGGATGATAGCAGATTAATTCTCACTCCGCATATTGGATGGGGAACAGTGGAGGCTAGACAGCGTTTGATTGACGAGGTGGAACTTAATATTCAGGCGTTTTTGGATGGGAAAGAACGGAATGTGATAGTTTAATGACAAGAATGCAAGAAAATGTGTCCAAGGAGAAAATGATTCACTTGGGCACATTTTTCTTGCATTCTTTTTTTTCTCGGTGTATAATTCTAAAAAAGTCATAGAATCTATAACTGAATTGGAATATATAGTGTCTTACAGGATTATCCAATCAATAATATAGGTTCGAGAATATTATGCGAGTAGGAGAAGAGTATATGAATAAATCTAAAGAATTTTTTGAGGCCATAGAAAAGGTATGGAATACTCCTATATCTGATGATGTGATGGCACGAGCAAGAAGAAGTCTTCTTGACTATATCGCTGTTACTTGTGCCGGGGCCAGATTTCAAGAGATGAAGTTAAAAAAGTATTTCGCATTTGCTGAACCGGAAAAAGGAGCATTTAGAGCGATTGGTACAGGAAAAGATATTGCTTTAAAAGAAGCGGTTTTCTTAAATGGATTAAACGGACATGCATTAGATTTTGACGACGGAACCAACTCCGGGATTATTCATTTGGGAAGTCCTATTTTCTCGCTTCTGATTCCGTTGTCACAAAAATATAGAATTAAAATTGATGATATGCTAAAAGCCGCAATTCTGGGCTATGAAGTATCCTACACAATGGCGATTTCAATTCAACCGAAGCACAAGGCAAGAGGATATCATGCTACCGGAACTTGTGGAACAATTGGTGCAACGGTAGCTGCAAGCTACATGCTTGGCTTTTCTCGCGAAGAATGTTATCAAGCGTTTTCTACCGCCTGCCTAGCGGCAACGGGAATGCTTAAGGCGTTGGATGGAGGAAGTGAATTGAAACCATATAATGTTGCAAAGACATCCTTACTTTCTCTTACGGCGTTGCAATTAGCAAAAAGTGATTTTAAAGGACCGGTTGACCCTCTAGATGGTCGGGGATTCCTTAATATGATGTACGGTGAAGAAACGGTAGATCTGAAACCTATGCTGATGGGAGGCACCTATGCAATTATGAAGTCATATACAAAGCCTTATGCTTCTTGCAGATATACTCATCCGGCAGTGGAAGCGGCTATCAATATGCGGGGAAAAGTGCAACCTGAGGATATAGAACATATTAACATTAGGACTTATGATTTAGCAGTTTCCGGTCATGATCATACAGAGATTCCCGGAAGTTATAGTGCCAAAATGAGTATTCCTTACTCTGTAGCAGTAGGTTTGATATATGGAAAAGCAGGTTTGCAGGAGTTTTCTGAAGAAACTGTGCAGAATAATAAAGTATTGGCCTTGACAAAGAAAATCAGTGTGACAGCAGACGAAGAATTGAGTGCTGCATTTCCGGAAATCCAAGCTGCTGTTGTCAAGTTTAAAACTACTAATGGTGAATATACCGAAAGGGTAGATTTTCCTAAAGGAGAACCGGAAAATCCATTGACAGAATGCGAGTTTAGAGAACGATACAATGGATTGATGGAGTACGCAGGTATATCAGAGGAACAAAGAGATGAGATATATGATTTGGTGTATAAAAATGAGACAACAGTAGGAGAACTTGTTAATCTAGGTAATTGCGAAACTCACTAACGTTCGTTTGCAATTTTGAAGCAAAACAAGGAAGAATTCGTGTTCCTCACGAATTCTAATATGGAATGTGAATAACTGCTGGTTTTAGGCGCACTTTAATAAGC
>SVEJ01000034.1 GCA_015057435.1 Lachnospiraceae bacterium | reverse complement strand
TTACCTCCTAGTTTAATAAATTTGCAGAGATAACCATACGCTGAACTTCTGAAGTTCCTTCGTAAATCTCTGTGATCTTAGCATCACGCATCATACGCTCAACGCCGTACTCTTTAATATAACCATAACCACCATGTAACTGAACAGCCTTAGTTGTTACTTCCATAGCAACCTCAGCAGCATACAACTTAGCCATAGCAGCCTCTACAGAATAAGAAACCTTAGCACCATTCTGGTACTCACCCTTCTTCATAGCAGCCTTGTATACTAACAACTTAGCAGCCTCTACCTTAGTAGCCATATCAGCTAACTGGAACTGTGTATTCTGGAATGCAGAAATGCTTCTACCGAACTGCTTTCTTTCCTTAACGTAGTTAATTGTTGTCTCCAAAGCACCCTCAGCGATACCAAGAGCCTGAGCAGCGATACCGATACGACCACCATCTAATGTATGCATAGCGATACCAAATCCCTTACCCTTAGCACCTAATAAGTTCTCCTTTGGAATACGGCAATCTGTAAAGATTAACTCATAAGTAGAAGATGCGCAGATACCCATCTTGTTTTCCTTTGTACCAAAGGTAAATCCTGGTGTACCCTTCTCAACAATAAATGCTGAAATCTCTTTCTGCATTCTACCACGCTTCTCAATCTTACCTGTTACAGCAATGATGATATAAATGTCAGCTTCCTTACCGTTTGTGATAAAGCACTTAGAACCATTTAATACCCACTCATCACCATCTAATACAGCCTTTGTCTGCTGACCCTGTGCATCTGTACCAGCACCCGGCTCAGTTAAACCAAAAGCACCTAACTTCTTACCAGAAGCCAAATCAGGAATATACTTTTCCTTCTGCTCCGGTGTACCATATGTCTGGATTGGATCAACACAAAGAGATGTATGTGCAGATACGATAACACCTGTTGTACCACAAACCTTTGATAACTCCTCAACACACATTGCATATGTTAAAGGATCACAACCCTGACCACCTAACTCCTTAGGAACAGGAATACCTAAAAATCCTGCTTTTGCCATCTTCTCAACTGTCTCTCTTGGGAATCTGTGTTCCTCATCGATTTCCTGAGCAAGTGGCTTTACTTCATTTTCAGCAAACTCTCTGAAAAGTGTCTGCGCCATTTCATGTTTCTTACTTAAAGTGAAATCCATTATTATTTCCTCCTATAAAATTGTTCTTATCGAACATTTCTGTCTGTTATGCTCTATCCTACTGAGCATCCATAGGTGTCTTTGTACGGTCAGCATTGTAGATATAGAATCCCTTACCGCTCTTAACACCAAGATTACCACCACGAACCATCTTACGAAGCAATGGACATGCACGATACTTGTTATCACCTGTCTCATTGTAAAGAACGTCCATAATAGCAAGACAAATATCCAAACCAATGAAATCACCTAACTCAAGAGGTCCCATTGGATGATTAGCACCAAGCTTCATAGCTGCGTCGATACCAGCTACATCTGAAACACCTTCCATCTTAATGAATGCAGCTTCATTAATCATTGGAATCAAGATACGGTTAACAACGAAACCTGCAGCTTCGTTAACCTGTACAGGTGTCTTACCGATTTCTTCAGAAATCTTAACGATCTTATCAACTGTTTCCTGTGGTGTGTTCACACCTGCAATTACTTCTACTAATTTCATACGATCAGCAGGATTGAAGAAATGCATACCGATCATAGGACGTGTAAGTCCGTTACCAATCTCAGTAATTGAAAGAGATGATGTATTAGATGCGAAAATGCACTCTGCCTTACAAATCTTATCTAACTCAGAGAATGTTGTCTTCTTTACTTCCATATTCTCGAATGCAGCTTCTACGATCAAATCGCAATCTGCACAAAGATCTTCCTTAAGACCCGGTGTGATGCTGTTAAGAATTGCATCTACCTTATCCTGATCCATTTTTCCTTTTTCTACAAGTCTTGCATAACCTTTTGCAATCTTGTCCTTACCGCCTTCAGCCCACTCCTGCTTGATGTCACAAAGAGCTACTTCGTATCCATCAACCTGTGCGAATGCCTTAGCAATACCCTGACCCATGGTTCCTGCACCAATAACGCCAACTTTCATTTTCATGTCCTCCTAAAAATATATTATTGAATACACAATTTGAATTCATATACGTTTCGTTCAAACTGTTATCCTTATTTCACACGTATAGGATGGTCATAATGGCCACCCTAATCGTGTTAAAATCATAAAATTTAATAATTACTTGTTCTGGAATGGAACAACCTTTAACTTCTTTTCCTTATCCTTCTCTAAGAAGTTACCCATACCTGCTCTCTGGTCTTCTGTCTCGAAGCAATCACCGAACAACTTCTCTTCGATTACAATTGCCTGATCCATATCTACATCCAATCCATCGTTAATTGCCTTCTTGCAGTTACGAACAGCAATTGGAGCCTGCATAGCAATACCTGCTGCCATCTTCTTAGCTGCATCCATCAATTCATCCTGTGGATATACTGCATTTACAAGACCGATACGATAAGCCTCATCAGCCTTAATATTACGAGCTGTGTAGATCATCTGCTTAGCCATACCTGCACCTACAAGACGAGCAAGTCTTTGTGTACCGCCAAATCCAGGTGTAATACCAAGACCAACCTCAGGCTGACCAAAGATTGCGTTATCAGAACAAATTCTGATATCACAGCTCATAGAGATCTCACATCCACCACCTAATGCAAAGCCGTTAACAGCTGCAATTACAGGAAGTGGGAATGTCTCTAACTTACGGAATACATCATTACCCTTCTTACCGAAAGCTTCGCCTTCAGCCTTAGTAAGAGTAGACATCTCTCCGATATCAGCACCTGCAACAAATGACTTGTCTCCGGCACCTGTCAAAATCAAAGCTCTGGTAGCATCTAAGTCAACTGCATCTAATGTTGCATCTAACTCTTCCAATACCTGACTGTTCAATGCGTTTAATGCCTTTGGACGATTAATTGTAATAATTCCAACAAATCCATCCTGCTCATATGTGATAAATTCCATACGTTTTTCTCCTTTGATTCAAATTAGTCTCTCTCAACGATAGTAGCACAACCCATACCACCACCGATACAAAGTGTAGCAAGACCCTTCTTAGCATCCTTTGCTTCCATCTCATGAAGAAGTGTAACAAGGATACGACATCCTGAAGCACCAACAGGGTGTCCAAGTGCAATTGCACCACCGTTAGGGTTCAACTGCTTGTCTACATCAATACCAAGATCTTTACCTACAGCGATTGACTGTGCAGCAAATGCTTCATTTGCCTCGATGATATCAAAGTCTTCGATCTTCATATCAGCCTTAGCCATAACCTTCTGTGTAGCCGGAACAGGACCAATACCCATAACTTCCGGTCTGCAACCTGCCAAAGCACCTGCAACAAATGTAGCCATTGGCTTAACGCCAAGTTCCTTAGCCTTCTCTTCACTCATTACTACGATAGCTGCAGCACCATCATTGATACCTGAAGCATTACCTGCTGTAACAAAACCATCCTTATTGATTGGACGAAGTTTTGCAAGACCTTCCATAGTAGAACCTGCTCTTGGTCCTTCATCCTTAGCGAACACGATGTCACCTTTTCTATTCTTAATTGTCACAGGAACGATTTCCTTATCGAAAGCGCCGTTTGCCTGAGCTGCCTCAGCCTTCTGCTGGCTCTTTAATGCAAACTCGTCAAGCTCTTCACGAGTAAGTCCCCACTCCTCACAAATGTTGTCAGCTGTCTTGATCATATGATAATCATTGAATGCATCCCAAAGAGCATCATTAACCATTGTATCCTTCATTGTTGCATTACCCATACGGTAACCGAAACGAGCCTTATCAAGTGCATATGGTGCCATTGACATATTCTCCATACCACCTGCAACAACGATATCAGCATCACCAGCCTGAATCATCTGAGCTGCCATGTTAACACAGTTCAAACCTGAACCACAAACAACGTTTACTGTAACTGCCGGAATCTCATTTGGTAAACCAGCCTTAATTGAAGCCTGACGTGCAACATTCTGGCCAAGACCAGCCTGGATTACACAACCCATATATACATGATCTACTTTCTCAGCCGGGACACCAGCTCTCTCTAAAGCTTCCTTAATAACAATAGCACCTAAATCTGCTGCAGGAGTAGTACTTAAAGTTCCACCCATAGTTCCGATTGCTGTACGACAAGCGCCAGCTAAAACAACTTTCTTTGACATATTGAAACATCCTCCATTTTTATTTTTTGGTGGCTAAACCAAGTGTTGTGTCTCGTATAAAAACAATCAACACCTTCATCACCACGCAATTTGCTAACATGATACCATATTTCCGTCCAACTTGCAACAAAATGTAGACGTGCAAGCCGCCATTTTATGCCTAATTTTTGTTCTTTTTTTTGAACATTTTTATCAAATTTGAATAAAGTTTATTACTTCTTCTTTTTGTGAACATTTCGTCTTGTTTTTCGTTTTTGCGTATTTATCTTTGCATCTTTTTCTTGCTTTTTATGATTGCTGTAAGACTTCTGTTCTTTTTGTATTTTTCTCGGCAAGATCAAACATTCTTTACCAAAACCAATCAAATCACTTCTTCCGGCCTTCAATAATGCTTCTTTTACAAGGTCGTAGTTCTCCGGTCGTTTGTATTGAATCAGTGCTCTTTGCATTGCTTTCTCATGCGGATTTTTCGTCACATATACCGACTCCATGTTCCTTGGATCGAGACCGGTATAATACATACACGTTGAAATTGTCGACGGTGTCGGATAAAAATCCTGTACCTGTTCCGGCATATATCCCAAGTCTCTGATACTTTCTGCTAAAGCGATCGCCTCATCTAATCCTGATCCCGGATGCGAAGACATTAGATAAGGAACAAGATATTGTTTCATACCCAAAGCCTGATTCGTCTTCTCAAATTGTTTGGAAAAACGTTGATATATTGCATGTTCCGGTTTCCCCATCAAACGAAGCACTTTATCTGCTACATGCTCCGGTGCAACACGTAACTGCCCACTTATATGATACTTGCATAATTCCTTCATAAAAGTATCATCTTTGTCTGCAAGCACATAATCAAACCGAATTCCCGAACGGATAAATACCTTTTTGACCTTCGGAAGTGCACGTAACTTACGCAACAAAGAAATATAATCTGAGTGGTCCGCTTTCATATTCTTACATGGTGCCGGATACAGACATTGCTTGTCTTTGCAAACTCCTACACGTAACTGTTTCGCACACGAAGGAGAACGGAAATCTGCCGTCGGTCCGCCAACATCATGAATATATCCTTTGAATTGCGGATCTTCTGTCATAAGTTTCGCTTCTTTTATTAACGATTCATGACTTCTGCACTGCACAATTCTTCCCTGATGAAATGTAAGGGCGCAGAAACTACAACCACCAAAGCAACCTCTATTACTTGTCAGAGAAAAACGAATCTCCTCAATAGCCGGAACCCCGCCAAGTTTCTCATACGAAGGATGATAAGTTCTCATATACGGCAATTCATATATATCGTCCATCTCCTGTGTAGATAATGGTTTCGCCGGCGGGTTTTGCACAATATAACGTTTCTCACCATAACATTCAATCAAGGGTTTTGCGCTGAACGGATCCGTATTTTCATATTGCACTTTGAAACTTTTCGCATAAGTTATTGTGTCTTGTGCCACTTCATCATAGCTTGGCAACATAATTGCATCATATACATGTTCTACATCTCGCGTCTTATAAACAGTTCCCGCAACAAATGTTATATCTTTAACAGACAAACCGCTATCAAGTGCATCTGCAATTTCTACGATTGAATGCTCTCCCATTCCATAGCTTAACAGGTCTGCTCCCGAATCAATCAGAATTGATTTTTTTAACTTATCCGACCAATAATCATAATGTGCCATTCTCCTCAAGCTCGCCTCTATTCCCCCTATAATAATAGGACTGTTTTTGTACGCTCGCTTAATCAGATTACAATATACAATTGTTGCATAATCCGGACGTTTTCCTGGCACACCACCCGGTGTATACGCATCTGCATTTCTTCTCTTCTTAGAAACGGTATAATGATTCACCATAGAATCCATATTACCTGCATTTACCAAAAAACCTAATCTTGGTTCTCCAAAAACTTTGATACTATCTTCCTGTTTCCAATCCGGTTGCGCAATAATCGCAACCTTATATCCGCGTGATTCCAAGACTCTGCTAATAATTGCTGTACCAAATGACGGATGGTCGACATACGCGTCTCCTGTCACAAAAACAAAATCCGGTCTGTCCCATCCAAGACGTTTCATTTCACTTTTATTAATTGGCAAAAAACTCATCGTTATCCCTCATTCCATTACATAAAAGAAAGCGCCAATGTATCATACTATATTGATACCAATTAGCGCTCTCACTCTATTTTCCTATATAATTCACAGAACGGCCTGCGCCAAATACAACTGCTTCTAATGCAGTTGGTGCAACATATGCATGTATTCCCGTACTTTCTTCCACAAGTCTGTCCATACCATGCATCAAGCTACCGCCACCTGTTAATACAATTCCGTGTTCCGCAACATCGGCTACCAACTCCGGTGGTGAGATTTCTAATACATTATGAATTGTATCAAGAATCTGTGCCGTCACTTCGGCAAATGCTTCGATTGTCTCTTCAGAAGAAACAACAATTCTCGCAGGAAATCCGGTCACCAAATCTCTTCCTTTGACTTCCATCGTTACCGGTTCTTGTCGCGGATAAACCGTTCCGACAGTCATCTTTATCTTCTCTGCAGTCGGCTCACCAATCAACAGGTTATACGTTCTACGGATATACTTAATAATTGCATCATTATAATCATCTCCGGCCAACTTCAATGAGTTACTAACAACAATACCACCTAATGAAATAACAGCAACATCTGTCGTTCCGCCACCAATATCAACAATCATATTACCACGTGGTAATGAAATATCAATATCAGCACCAATTGCAGCAGCAATTGGTTCTTCCATAATCTCTACATTCTTCGCTCCTGAATGGTACACCGCATCTTCAACACCACGCTTTTCCAATTCAGTTACACCACTCGGAACACATACACAAATTCTCGGTCTGCTAAACATTCTCTTCTTCTGCATCGCAGTTTCGATAAATGTCTTTAACATTCTTTCTGTTACCATATAATCAGAAATAACACCTTGTTTCAACGGACGTATTACTTCGATATTGTCAGGTTCTTTTCCCATCATTGCTTTTGCCTTATTACCAATTGCAATCAATTTCTTAGAACGTTTTTCAAACGCTACAACTGATGGTTGGTTAATAACAATACCTTTCCCTTTTACGTATACAAGAACATTCGCTGTCCCCAAATCAATTCCTATATCCATATCAAACATGAAATCTATCCTCCAAAATTACCATTGTATCTAAACAATCCATATTGCTTTTCAAGTCAATCATTTACATAATACCAAAAAACAATAAAAAAACAAAGCCTTTTTTATTATTTCTAAATATTTCTTGCAAAAGAAAAAGCAAAGAAAAATATTCTTTGCCTTTCCTTTCATTCAAATATGAATTATTCGAAGTCCGCAGGAACCAGACGATGTTCTTGATCACCTGATATCATCTCACGATTGTGAGCCTTTGAAACTGCATTATCTACAATTTTCAATACACGGTCAAGATTTCCGCTCTCAACCTCTTGCATTCTTTTTCTAAGATTATTCTCAGCTGCCTGCTCACATGGATAACCCAACTGAACTGCATGATTCTTAGCAATTGTAAACACATCCATATCTGTAATTCTATGTACTTGAATCAAATGTCTAAATTGTGCAGAAATCACAACATTATCTTTAAAGATACGAGACAATGTTTCTATCTGACCTGTCATAATAACAACAACGTCATTATTGGAATCGCTCACAATGTGATAGATCTCGTCAAGCTTCTCATTAGATATAACTCCTGCATTCTCGACAACCAAACATCCACCTTGCAATTTGCTAATTGCATCACTGATATTCGCACGGTTTAATGCACCTGCTTTAATCTTGGCAATCGTCTTGGTCTTACAAAGTCCCATCGCATAAAAACTTCTTGCAAAATCTTCAGCAATTGTTGTTGTACCAAATCCATACTGTCCAAGAATCACAATGTTGCGTGGCTCGCTTGGATGTTCACTTATATATTTCATTGTATCTGCAATCTGATCACTAATTGCTGATACTGATAAATACTTTCCTAAGAACTGCTCTGCTCCGACAGGTAAAGAGAAACCATTGTTCATCGCTACTGCCGCCTTGGCTGCTTCTTCAGCCTTACGTTTTGCTTCTTCCTCTGCCTTGCGTTTTGCCTCTTCCTCTGCCTTGCGTCTTGCTTCCTCTTCGGCTTTACGTCTTGCTTCCTCTTCAGCCTTACGTCTTGCTTCTTCCTCTGCCTGACGTTTTGCTTCTTCTTCGGCCTTGCGTCTTGCCTCTTCCTCTGCCTGACGTTTTGCTTCCTCTTCAGCCTTACGTCTTGCCTCTTCTTCAGCCTGACGTTTTGCTTCTTCTTCTGCTTTACGTTTTGCTTCCTCTTCGGCTTTACGTCTCGCCTCTTCTTCGGCTTTACGTCTTGCCTCTTCCTCTGCCTTACGTCTTGCCTCTTCCTCTGCCTGACGCTTTGCTTCCTCTTCGGCCTTGCGTCTTGCTTCCTCTTCGGCTTTACGCTTTGCTTCTTCCTCTGCCTTACGTCTTGCTTCTTCTTCGGCTTTACGCTTTGCTTCTTCTTCGGCTTTACGCTTTGCTTCTTCTTCAGCTTTACGTTTTGCTTCTTCCTCTGCTTTACGTCTTGCTTCTTCTTCAGCTTTACGCTTTGCTTCTTCCTCTGCCTTACGTCTTGCTTCTTCCTCTGCTTTACGCTTTGCTTCTTCCTCTGCCTTACGTCTTGCTTCTTCTTCTGCCTTACGTCTTGCTTCCTCTTCAGCCTTACGTCTTGCTTCTTCTTCTGCCTGACGTTTCGCTTCCTCTTCAGCCTTGCGTCTTGCTTCTTCCTCTGCCTGACGTTTTGCTTCTTCTTCAGCCTTGCGTCTTGCTTCTTCCTCTGCCTGGCGCTTTGCTTCCTCTTCAGCCTTGCGTCTTGCTTCTTCCTCTGCCTGGCGTTTTGCTTCTTCTTCAGCCTTGCGTCTTGCTTCTTCCTCTGCCTGGCGCTTTGCTTCCTCTTCAGCCTTGCGTCTTGCTTCTTCCTCTGCCTGACGTTTTGCTTCTTCTTCAGCCTTGCGTCTTGCTTCTTCCTCTGCCTGACGCTTTGCTTCCTCTTCAGCCTGGCGCTTTGCTTCTTCTTCAGCCTTGCGTCTTGCTTCTTCTTCTGCCTGACGCTTTGCTTCTTCTTCGGCCTTACGTCTTGCTTCTTCCTCTGCCTGACGCTTTGCTTCTTCTTCAGCCTGACGGTTATCTTCAGCCGGTGCTGAATACGAACCAAATGACATTACATCATCATCGTCGTCATCGTCAAAATCAATATTATATGCACTCTGTACATCGTTGGTACCTGTTGGTCTTTGACGTACAGGAACTACGCTGATAATATCACCATTATCGTCGACTAATGATGTCCTTGATGATTCTTTTGCGTGTTCCGGTGCATGAACTTGTGTTGGTGTTGTACCCGAATCCACCCAACTAATTGTTGGTGTTTCAGGTTCTGTTTCTTCTATCTGTGTTCCGCCCCATGCATTGCCGTCATCGACAATAATTGTGCTCGAACCGGAATCAACTTTAACCGGTTCAGGAACCGGAACTGTCTTAATAGAATCAGGGATTGGTGCCGGTTGAACAGGCGCAACTCTGACAGGTTCTGTCTGAATTGTTGCTTCCTTAACCGGTTCCGGTGCGACGTCAACTGTCTCTACAGGCTTTGCAAATGATAGCGTTGTCTTTGACTTCTCAACAGCCGCATTAATCTGTTCTGCATCCAACGCAACTGTATTCTCATCCGCATTTGGTGTATTCGTATTATTCATTGTTGCGGTTATGTCTATTCCTAGACCTCCACCTGACATAGATGCCCCTAATCCTTGAGAACCTTGGTTGGCATTTGACAAGGTTGGTCCGTTACCTAACGGATTTGTCAGCGATGGACCATTACTTGCTCCACCCGAAACGCCTCCTCCTAAGCCTTGTGAAGATGCAGTAGGCTTTGCCGGTTCTGCCGGCTGTGCCGGTTTTTCCTCAACTACAATACCTGCAGCTTTCAATCGTTTCTTTTCTTCTATTTTCGCCATCTCTTCAGGAGATATTGTACGATACTGCGGTTTGTTCTCACCGGAATCATTTTTCTTATTAGAAGAAGCTGTTGGCGCTGTTTTGATCGTCGCCGCTTCCTTTTGTGCTTTTTCTTTTTCAACTTGTGCTCGAATAGCTGCTATTAATGCATCAGTCTGATTCATCTTCTTTTCTTGCACCCGCCTTTCCGCCTGAATCTTAGCTTCTTCCTCTGCTTTGAATCTGGCTCTTTGTTCCTCCGCTGCTTTCTCCGCAGCCAATTGTCTTTCTCGTTCAGCAGCTAAAGCCGGATTATTCCTAAGCTCTTCCTCTTCACGCTGTTTTCTCTCGCGCTCTTTTTTTGCTGCTTCCATCTGCTCATAGACCATTGCCTTTTGACGCATTTCTTCCTGCTTCTTTGCAATAGCATCTCTTGCAGCTGCTGCATCTGCTTCACGCTTCATACGGAGTTCTTTCATTTCAGATGTCTCTTCAATCTCCCCTGCACCAAATGAACTACTATTAAATTTTTGACGGTTATTACCGCCCCCATTACTTCCCTTGAGCTGAAGTGCCATATACTATCTACCCTCTTTTAATTCTTGTAAAATTATATTCATTCGCTGGGTCAAAGCGATATCCAACCGCATCTGTTCTCTAATGGAAATCACAGACTGTTGTTCCACCTCAAAACCACCGAAAGTTTCATCATATCCCTGTGCTGCAACTTCTTCCGTAGTATGTTCTACTACTATATATTCTTCTGCAACCATTTCTTCCGATACAGATTCTTCTGTCACAATTTCTTCTGCCATGTATTCTGTCGTTACAGGCTCTTCTTCCGCAACATATTCTGTTACTACAGGTTCTTCCGCCACGTACTCTGTTACTACAGGCTCTTCTGTCATAACTTCCTCTGTCACGTATTCTTCTGTTACAGGTTCTTCCGTCACGTACTCTGTTACTACAGGTTCTTCTGTTGCAACCTCTTCTGTCACGTATTCTTCTGTTACAGATTCTTCTGCTACAGGCTTTTCCACCATGTATTCTGTCGTTACAGGCTCTTCTTCCGCAACATATTCTGTTACTACAGGTTCTTCCGCCACGTACTCTGTTACTACAGGTTCTTCTGTCATAACTTTCTCTGTCACGTATTCTTCTGCCACAGGCTTTTCCACCATGTATTCTGTCGCTACAGGTTCTTCTGTTGCAACTTCTTCTGTCACGTACTCTGTTACTACAGGTTCTTCTGTTGCAACTTCTTCTGTCACATACTCTGCTACTACAGGCTCTTCTGTCGCAACTTCCTCTGTCACGTATTCTTCTGTTACAGGTTCTTCTGCCACATTTTCTTCTATAATAGAGTCTTCTTGTACTGACTCCTCTGTCACAACATCTTCAAATGCCACAACAGATTCATCTGTATAGATTTCTTCTACTATATTGTTGTCTGAAATCTCTTGCGCATCGTTCTCCGTTACAACAGATTCGTCTTCAACATAGTCTTCTTGTGCAAATGATTCTTCAAGTTCAGTTTCTGTTGATACAGACTCTTCCACGGATTCCTCTGATATCTTGCGATATTCATCAAAATCAAAATCCTCTACTTCAAAACCATGATTCTCATAACTTGCCTTTGATTCAAATCCCAAAGAGTTCTCACCTGAATAACTCTCTTTGTTATCAATCATCTGGCGTAACATACTTGCCGCATCCGGCAATGCATCTTCAATTGCGTCATCAACATCAGAATGAACTACCGTAATGAATCCTAATGAATCAAGCGGCTTTTCTTCTTCATCTTCCATAAACCGATCTCGCAACTCAGCATAAGTATATGACTTTTCTTTCTGCTCAGGTTCATGTTCAGATGATACTTCTTCTGATTCTACTTTATCAGCAGACTCTTGTTCCTCTACCTCAGATTCTGTATCCTTAGATGATGATTCTTCACTCTCTGCATCTGCATCAAGTGCTTCCTCCTCATCCTCAGCATTCTTCTTAGATTTCAAGAGTTTCTTTGCTTTCTTGTCTTCCTCACGCTTTAGGTTTGCCTCAAGCGCTTCTAATTCTAATCTTTCTAATTCTTCCTTCTTAGACTCAATATCTGCTATCTCTTTCTCAGACATCGCTTCTAGGGAATCCGGAATCAACGAATCCAATTCCTCATTCATTACCACTTCACCAACTGCTCGTTTCGGTGGTTCAAGAACACTTTCAATGATTCCGTCTAAAATCTCATCATCATTAACTAATTGCTTAGTATCTGATACATCTTCAGATACTGCAACAGGTTGCTTAGCACCAACTGCTTCACCGAATGCATCTGTGGCTTTCTTCACATTGCCTTTCATTGTTTCGGCAACATTCTTTACCTTATTGGCATCGATATCTTTAACAGCTTGCGCCATGTGTTTTGCAGACTCTTTTAGCTTATCCTTATCAAGCTTCTTAGAGAGAATCTTTTCTAGAGCTTCTTCTCTCTCATGTTGCTTTTGCTCTTCTTCTGTTATCTGCTTATCTGATGTTGTTGCAGAAGTTGCACCATCTACAGAAGAAGTTGAAAGCTTGGTTGCTTCACTCTCCTGCACATCTGCCTTCTTCTCTGCATCAGCTATTTCGCTCGAATCTGTCGATTCTTTCATATCGGCTTTTTCTACTGTCTCTGACTTTTCATCTGTAGTAGAATCGGCTTTCTTATTGCTATCTTTATCTGAAGCAGATTGTACATCCTTATCAGATGTTGCATCTTTCGATTTCTCGTCTTTCGTTGATGCACCTGTTTCTTCAGATAATGAAGATTCTTCTTTTTCTTTGTTATTCTTACCGAATCGTTTCTTAGGTTTCTTCTCCTTCGGTGGAGGCGCTACCGTCGGATCATTATCATCCGCCTCAACCATGATTCGTGCCTCCGGTGGATACATCGTAAGATAATCGTTCTCTAGGATCTTCTCCTCTAGCGCAATCAGATCACCATACACCGCTTCATCTTCCGATTTTGCTTCCTTCGGATAAATATAAAACCACTTATCAACATCTAACTTGTCATCAATATAATCAATAACCGGCTGTACATAGACCGACTCTTTGAAATTCTCAAGGATATATCGACTTTCTTCTAACGCCATATCCTTGCGTCCCATCTTGTCATATAACAAAATCGCTTCGAAATTCCACTTATCTTCCGGCATACGCTCTAAGATTGGAATTAATATTGTAGCCAAATCCTTCACGTCAGCTCCGGTCGCCTTTTTCATTATGTATTCCACATAATCTTTCTGCGTATCATCAGCTGTTGTATAGAACATATACTGCTCATAATACTTCTCTGCCTTGTCGAAATAACCCAATTCAAGATACAACTGTATCATCTCATGCAAAATTCTTGTTCCTTGCGGCGCCATCTGATGCGCTTTCAACAAAATTCTGCGGCTATCATAATATCTCTTATTCTCACGGAAAATCTCTCCACTGATTTTCAAAAATTGTGGATTGATGGACTTGTCCAAATTCTGAGTGTCTAAGATTTCTAATGCTTCTTTGAAGCGTCTTTCTTCAGCCAATTCCTTTATGCGATTGATACTGGATATACTAATTCCCGTACTCACAAACTTCACCTCATAAAAAATCACTTATTCTAGTTTACCATATTGAGAAATCTTTGACAATAAAAATCCTACAACTAAACCGGCAACCAATCCTCCTATATGCGCACCATTATCCACACCGGTGCTCGTCAAACCATGATAAATGGAGATAATAATCATTGCAACAATCCTTCTAGGCGACAAATCCGGCGTCTTAATCTGCTGCATAATCAACAATACAAGTAATGCTCCGATTACACCATAGATTGCTCCCGATGCTCCTGCGCTCACCACGTACTTACCCATACCATGATGCCAGAACAATGAAACAACATTACCGGCAATACCAAATATCATATATACAAATAAGTATGTAATACTTCCTATTCTTCGTTCTAATTCACATCCGGTGTACGCTAATAAAATCATATTATTTAATAGATGTGAAAATCCAAAATGGAGAAAAAATGATGTAACTAACTGATACCATGCTCCATCCATCACTGTGCTATAACTCATCGCACCCATAGACAACATAATATCCGAATCATAGACTGCCAAAAAGTCTCGATTCACTAACATAACCAAAAACATCACACATACATTCAAAATAATAATTGCGGTATTCACCGGCGTAAACCGAAAACCGATCTTCTTATTCTTTAAATGTTCCGCACAATGTTTCAAGACCTGTTCTAACTCGTCTTTTATACCGTCAAACTCATTAATCTGACGTTCAAATATATACAATCTTCCTGTATCCTGTGCAACAAACCATATATTCGGTAAATGCTCTAATAAATGTTGTCGTGCATCATCAAACATACCGTCATTGGTAAAGACAAGATGCAGGCAAGAAACTTTTTTCGCAAATCGTGTGGCAAGCGCGAATTCCATCTTTCTTTCTATAGAAAGGTATGGTTTTTCATCTTCGCCCTGTTCTGAATAGCTTAATGTAACCATATACACACATTCTTCACTCTCACGAAACAAAATCCCTTCTGTTTCCTGATTGATTCTTTCGTATCCCTTACGAATCAATAAATCTGTTATATGATTCCACACATTTCATTCCTCCTGTCAAGAAGTGATAGCAATTCCATCGGACTATCAATAATCTCATCTGCCCCCTCGGATAACAACAATTCTTTGTCACGGAATCCCCATGTCACACCCACGCACGGTAGTCCTGCATTCTTAGCTGTCTGCACATCCACATCAGAATCACCAACATAGATTGCTCTGCTTACATCCGAATGTAATTGACGCAGTGCTTCGAACGCTGAATCTGGTGCCGGTTTCGGCGCAACAGTTTCAGATTCTCCGATTGCAACCGGAAATAAACTTTCGAAATAGGATACATTTAATTCTTTGACTGCTTTATCAAACTTATTCGATACAATTGCAATACGATATTCCTTCTCTAAAAGATGTCTGATCAATTCCATCACACCTTCATAAGGGCGTGTTTTGTTGTTCATATTCTCACGATAGTGTACTTTGAATGTCGTAAGGCATTGTTGCGTGGACACATCATCCAATCGTCGTTCTACCGCTCTTTCAATCAGCTTGTTCGCACCATTGCCAACGAACCTTCTGATTTCAGAAATATCCCTTGGCGGTAAATCGAATTGTTCCAATGCATAATTCACACTGTCAGTCAAATCTTCTAATGTATTCAATAATGTTCCGTCCAAATCAAAAATAATTGTGTCTATCATTGCTGCTTTCTCCATTGACATAAGGAAGGTGACTGAACAATGTTCAGTCACCTTCACATCTATTCTCCCCTACGGATACCCGTAATAGATGCATAGAAATAATAATTAATTCTCGAATACCTTCATTACTTTATCTAATACAGTTCCGGTCATGTCACCACGTGTTCTTTCATACTGCAAACCTGATTCCATAATCTCAAGTAATTCCATACGATACTTCGCATCAATTGCGCCTTGCTTGATGTATACCATCAATACATCCTTCATCGCAGCTACATTCGGAAGACCCTTCATCTTATCGCACATTTCTTCATAGTTGAAGCCAACGTTCGTCTTCATGTCATCTTCCTTACGTCCACAAACCGCACACTCTTCATCGCCTGCAGCATTGATGTAACCACAGTTACATAACCATGTTGTTCCGTCTGACTTATAACGTTCAACAGCATCTTTACCACGCTTCTCACGCAAGCCTTCGAACTGTCTTGGTGTCAACTCAATATCGATTGGATCACAATCAGGTGCGAATACACCCTTCGCTGTTACGTACTTCTGTACATAAACTTTCACATCTTTGATCAAAGGAATATCCTTCATCGGAAGCTTACATTCAACGAACTCAGCCTGAAGCTTCGTTACGTTGTTCTTCTCAAATACGAAGTCAATACCCTGAAGCATTAATTTCTCACCATAGAAATTCGTAAGCTCGATATCACAACGAACTGCTTTAATCTCATCCTGATTGTAGTTGTAGAATAATGGAGCAATCTTAACTACATTATCCTCACCGGCCAATGTTACCTCTACTGGTCTAGGCATGAGCATGTTGTAATAGTTACTTACATAAATCTTAGATGTAATAACCTTATGAATTGCTTCTTTCTTACGAATAATTACTGCAGTACCTGAAGCTACAGTACCTACAGCATTACTTGAGAATCCTGTGTAATTAAGCTCAACGCCAATGATAGCATTCGCCCCACGCTTAGATGCCACCTTAATAAGATTCTCAATCGCATTCTCACTTGCACTTTCCAGCTTGTTTGTAAATGCTGTACTCTCCTGTGCATTGATCTCTGCTAAGTTAGAAGATAAATCTTTGAAGAAGTTAGAGCTTAATGCAATCTGACCATTGACAAAGCCAAGATACTCTACGATTTCATAACCTTCAAAGTTACTTCCGGTTGTTAACATGATGTTTGCCATATCATAAGTCCTCCCAAAATAAAGTCTGCGTTTATATTACGAGCTACGCTCATAATCCGGCCAAAGATTTCACCCTTGCAAGCAAGTGAAATCTCTTTGACCATTATACCACAAAGGACACTATTAACAAAGCACTTTTATTCAATTTGTGGTTTTTTCTAACTCCATTTGTTGATAATAACCAATTACATTTTGACTGTGTATTTCTTTGGCAAATTTTGATATACTAGTTAGGTATAAATGACAACAAAGCATAGAAGGAATGACGAGAAAAGGAGTACATCATGGTTATAGATTTTCATACACACATGTTTCCTGATGCGATTGCCGCAAAGACAATTGCACACTTAGAAGATAATGCAAAAGATGATGCCAGCGCGCATACCAATGGTACATTGCAGGGACTAAAGGATTCCATGAAGGCGAACCATATTGATTACAGTGTCGTGCTTCCGATTGTGACAAGACCTAAGCAATTCGATTCCATCAATGAATTCGCAGCGAAGATTAACGGAACGGACGGAATCATTTCCTTCGGAAGTATTCATCCGGAAAATGAGAACATTCGCGAGAAATTAGAATATATTAAGTCGTTAGGATTAAAGGGTGTGAAACTACATCCTGACTACCAGAACCATTTTATCGACGATGCAGGCTACTTAGAGATTCTTCGTGCATGTATCGACCTTGATCTAATCTGTTCCATCCACGCCGGATACGATATCGGAATTCCTTATCCGATTCACTGTCCGCCGGATCGTATGCGTATGGTGCTAGATGAATTGTTACAGGACTGCAACAAAGATTCTAAGATTGTACTCGCTCACATGGGTGGTTACCTGCAATGGGAATTGGTTGAAAAATGTCTTGCCGGACAGAATGTATACTTGGATATGTCATTTTGTAAAGATGTGATTGATGAGGCTATGTTGGTTCGGATTATTAAAAAGCATGGTTCTGACCGCATCCTCTATGCAACAGATTCACCTTGGACAGATCAGGGTGAGATGGTGGAGTATGTGAAAAATCTACCTATCAGTGAAGATGATAAAGAGAATATCTTTTATAAAAATGCGGTGCGGTTGTTAGAAATGGTTATTGAATGAAAGTCACCTTTCATTCAATAACCATTCAGCTATATCATAAACTTCTATTCCCTCATATGTGTATCTCGGATGTTTTGTTCGAGCAATAATCATTTTAGGATAAACATCTTTAATTTGCAAAAGTGGTGTATATTCCCTTTCAAATATTTCTTGGTTCGATATATTGTCACTAACCTGAATATATATTTTTTCATCTCCTCGTTGAGCAACAAAATCGATTTCCTTTTGATAAAGTTTTCCCACGTATACATCATATCCTCTGCGTAATAATTCTACACATTATTCAACACTCACTTTCGAAACTTTAATTTCTTTTCATTTTCGAAACCGGGTGTATTGAAGTAGTAGAAAACCTCTAGTTTATGGTTTACACAAAAATACGCCTAAAATCATGATGATTTTAGGCATATTTCTATGTTATTAGATGCTATCTACTCATCCATCGACTTTGGACTTGCATTCTCATACTTATAGAAATAATATTCCAAGTCAAAGTAGGTCTGCTCGTCACTCTCACCGGTAATCTTCCAATTGTCCTTCTCATCGAGGTTTGGAAAATACTTATCTGCCTGATAGCTGTAATCAATCTTGGTTACATGGGCGGTGTCGCAGTATTCATATAACATCTCATACACGGTCTCGCCACCGATGACAAAAATGTCATTGCTGTCGTATTGTTTCAATTCTTCGAATAATTCTTCCTTGGAATGCACTACTACTGCATCCTTCACTGCATAGTTCTCATCTCTTGATAAAATGATATTCTTTCGACCGTTTAATGGCAAACCATTTGGAAACTCTGCCAAAGTCTTTCTGCCAAGTACTACCACATGTCCCATGGTAGTTTCTCTAAAAAATTTCTGATCTTCCGGGATTCGCACAAGAAGCTTCGTTCCGTTGCCGATGGCCCAGTTCTTATCTACTGCTACAATTAGTTGCATATCTATATCCTCTCTTTACACTTTGAGGTGGTTGCAACCACCAATTTACTTCATCGATTATTATACTGCGATTGGTATATTCTTAATCTGTTCACCAGCTTGATAGTCTTCAATGATGATGTCATCGGTTGTGAACTGATAGAAATCCATGATATCCGGATTCAAGCTAAACTTTGGTGCCGGATAGGTTGGACGCTTAATAAGCTCCTTCACAATGTCGATGTGTCTATCGTAAATGTGGGCATCTGCAATGACATGTACCAACTCGCCCGGTTCCATATCGCAAACCTGCGCTAACATGTAGACTAACACTGCGTACTGTACCACATTCCAGTTGTTGGCTGCTAGGATGTCCTGAGAACGCTGATTCAAGATAGCATTCAGGGTTAACTTATCATGTCCCGGTTTCTTGGTCACATTAAATGTCACACTGTAAGCACAAGGATAGAGATTCATCTCATGCAAATCCTGATGCACATAAATGTTGGTCATAATACGTCGGCTATACGGATTGTTCTTAAGGTCGAAAATCACTCTGTCTACTTGGTCCATCATTCCTTCCTTATACTGGTGCTTCACACCCATCTGATAGCCATAGGCTTTACCAATGGAACCAGTCTCGTCTGCCCATTCATCCCATACATGACTCTTCAAATCGTTGATGTTGTTGGACTTCTTCTGCCAAATCCAAAGCATCTCATCCACCGCAGACTTTACATAGGTTTTTCTTAAGGTTAACGCCGGGAATTCCTTCGATAAATCATAACGATTCACCACACCAAACTGCTTGATGGTGTAAGCAAATGTTCCATCTTCCCATTTCGGTCTTACCTTTTCTCCCTCTGTACTGTATCCATTCTCAATAATATCGGTACACATTTTAATAAATAAATCGTCTGCGTAGCTCATTTCTTCTCTCCTATCTTCATGTATTACGAAAGCCAGCAGGTAACCTGCCGGCTGTCTATATGCTTTATTCAATCTGTTGCTTATGCATCGCATGTTGGCTATATTACCGCCACTTGCTATGCAACATAATCCACGTTATTACCCTTGGTTGCTTCTGCCTCAAAGGCTTTCTGATTCTGACTAAATGGATCCTTTCCATAAGTCTTCATCATCGTTCTTGTGGTTCCACCTGCCACATATGCCTTACCACACTCCGGACACATGGCAGTCTTAAGCGAAACTGTTGCGGATATTAATTCCTTGCCGGGCTTATTACCCTCTGCTACCGCATTGGTTACATGCTCCTGCTCGTGGGCACTTACCTTCGCAAAAGACTCTTCAGGAGAAATCTTACCCGGTGTCTTAAAGGAAACCATCTCATCGGAACCATCCTGATAACGACGATTCTTGCAGGTCTCACATTCAACCGGATTCACCTTGCCGGAGCTTGCTACGGTATTATCAGTATTGATTGGTGTTACTTGACTTACATTGGCAATCGGTATGATATATCGGTTGCTCATTCCAATTGGACTTAACATCGTACTCGCTCCTTTCTCTTGTGCTAAGGTTAATAGTTGTCATATATACTTATATTGTAAACGAAATATCGTGCAACTACAAGAGTTTTCGCAATTTTTCATAAATATAAGATGTACTGATTAATAATCTACTCTAGATGATGTCTTTTTGTAAACATGTTGCTCGCCTTCATGTACATAAGTAAAGCCTGACTCAACCACTGTCAGTTTCACTTTATCCTTTTCTATGAATTCCACATCTACCATCACTCTCACCTTTTCACCACTGTATTCAGTAAATCGGAATACATTACCATTCTTTACACCAATCATACCATCCGGATAGCCAAATGTGGTCTTTCGCCATGCAGACCACTCTGCACGATAGTTCTTACCGTCATGCTTGATGATCAAATAATCTGCATCATATGCATCTGTGTAGTAACCAGTGTACTGCGAAGGATCTTCTGTTGTTTTTTTCTTCTTCACCGTAATCGTGCACTTATATGTCCTCTTGCCGACTTTCGCTTTCAAGGTTGCTTTACCAGCTTTTACTGCCTTGATCTTTGCGTACTTATTGGTCTTTTTCACAATTTTGATTTTACCATTGGATACCGACCATTTTACCTTCTTCTTATTGTTCTTCATAGAAATCTTCACTGTTTGTCCAACTGTAACAGACTTCTTACTAGCACTGAGTTTTGCTTTGGATGCTGCTTGTACATCCATTGGCAATAACATGATCATCATTAACAAAATGACTAATCTTAGCTTCTTCATTCTGTATCCTCCCTCATCTATAATATACAACATTTTATCATTATGTATCATACAGCACAATTAGATTTCTCCGTTATCTTTCAGATAGTCTAAAAATGCCTCTAAACCTAACATGATATCATCATAGGTCTTATCAAAATTCCCTGTATACCATGGATCTGCTACATCTCTCTTGTCATCTGTAAAATCCAACAGACGATAGATTTTGTTATCCTTATCTGCTCCCACAATTCTTGCAAGGTTTCGAAGATTCATACTATCCATGCAAATAAGATAATCGTATTCCTTGTAGTCGGATTTCTTCACTTGCACCGCTCTCTTTCCCTCACAAGAAATGCCACACTCTGCAAGTTTCTGCTTTGTACCACGGTGAACAGGATTACCTATCAGTCCCCAGATTTCCTCCGTACTAGTAGCTGCGGATTGGATATAGAATTGGTGGGCGATGTTACGCTTTGCGACTATATCTTTTAGTAAAAATTCTGCCATTGGGGAACGGCAAATGTTGCCGTGGCAAACAAACAATATTTTAATCATAATTTCAAATTTCCTTTCGTTTCTTGGCATATGATAGCATATAATGGCATATCGTGGCATATTATTCCCTGCAAAAGTGGTAAAAAAAGTGGTAAAGTTGAGGGGCGTACCACCCGCCTTACGTAGTATCTTCAATCCAAAATCTTAGTTATAGTAACAAAGCGAACAACGCCACTAGACGCTATTTTTCTGTCCCAGATAATAGCTTACTATTTCCTGTTCAAGCTTCACATTATGTTCCTTCATATATTTTAGAACTTCACTATATGAAGAATCTTCTATTAATGACTCAAGCCTAATCAAATCTGTATCCGTCAACGCTCTCAGACAATGTTCAAAACGCATATCACACAATTGCTGTATCCCCATGCAATATAACTCAAAATTTTTAGAAGTTTCACGACAAAGTTGTTTATGAATCAAGAAACCTCCAATATCAATATCTCCAAAATGCATATATTTAGCTTTTGGATTGTCTAAAACAACCTTTTTCAGAAATTCTATCTGATATCGGTTTGCAAAACCTCCCAAATACATCATGGCGGATTTCTCATCTTTCAATCGTTGAAAAGATGTCTTGTTTTCTATCGTCATTACACTCTCAGCATTAACACTAATGCTTTTTATACTTCGAATATCACCGGAGGCTATTGCTATTCCGCCTTGGAGTTTTGATGTATCTAAAGCATACTGCTCCCATTCAATGCTCCAATTACCCTTTATAAAAATTTCTTGTTCCGCAGGTGTAACATAAAAGAAACTTAGTACTGCATCGTTTCTTTCACCTTCTTCTTTACTTATTCCACTTGCGATTCTTAAAAATGTACATACTTCTTCATAGTTATTATTTTCAAACCATTTTGAATCACCATACACCAATACAGACACTTCTCTTACATATAGATTTTCCTTATTCTTTTCCAAAAAACTGAACATTTTCAGATTGGCTTCAATTTTTTCAGGAACAAGTAAGCACCTTGGGTCTTCAATTTGTATCATGATATCTTCACAATATTTTTTCGCAATCTCCCCCGTACAAATATACTTTTTTACTATCTCTTGCACGTATTTTGAGATAGTACTTTGAGGAATAACTCCATATTCATCCTTTAAATATTCATATATAGCACTTAATTTTTCTTCAGAAAGATATATCTTTTCTATGTCCTCACTGAATTTCAAATAATCAGCAGTTATAAATCCCATACCCCTTAATTCAGATACAGCCTCATTAACTCCTTGCTTTTCCAATATATTTGCATTGTTCCTAACATAATCTTTATATACTTCTATTGGTTTCAATATAATCCTTCTATTAGTAGTAACATTCTTTACATATCGGCTATTATATTTTTTTAGCAATCCGTCAAGTATTAACTTTTTATAATCCTTTTTGTTCATGGAACTTAATCTCTCCTATCTGCATATTATCATTACTATACTTCAGAACAGGAATAATTACTCCACATTCACTACCAATAGAATCCAACTTATTAGGCGGAGCACAAAATATAACCTGAAAATTCTGATTTTTAAAGAAATCCAACATCAACTTTATATTATGGTCACTCATTTTTTCAAAAGGCTCATCAATAAAAATCAATCGAACTGAATTGACTCTGACATTGTACAGCATAGATAATGCCGCAGAAAGTATAAGTGTATATGGTATCTGTGTTCCTGCACCAGAATTATATCCTACCTGTTTCGATAGCTTACCGTCTTTTACTTCATCATTATTGATAATAATCTCATAACTCATGTAATTTCGATAATCTGCAAATTTCTTTATTTCTGCAACATCATTATGTTCAATAATTTTGTTGATGATATCACGAATTTCTCTTTCTCTTGTTTCAACTTCATCATTTTCATATCCCATAAGACTTGTTAATGTCATTTGTCCCTCAGACATATTGTTAGTTTCTTGCAGATATTCTGCATATCGTAGAATTTTTGCATAATCAGAGTTATCACTTAACATTTTAACATCAAATTGATACTTCGTTGAAAAATGAAGTTTTCGCAATTCCTTATTTATATCCGAAATATCATCTCTTGCATCCCTAGCAGTATTATATATATTGAGTACAAATTCTCTTTTAAATATTCGTTCATAAGTTACCGTCTGTTCTTTCAGCTTTTGCTGTATCCCCTGTAAATCATCAATCCAAATTTTACCTCTCCTTCTTTGATAATCAGCTTCACACTCCAAACCAGTGGGTAATTTATCTATTTCTTGTTTTCGATTATTATAGGCTTGCTGCTTACCATTAATATTTCCTTCAAGCTCGCGTACCCTCCGATCTACTCTCTCTTTTGTCGCACGAACCATAAGACCACTATTCTGGTTATATCCAGAGATATATTGGTCATATTCTTCTATCGCTTTTTCTACAGCAAAATTGCTTACAATTCTTTCCTCATCCATTTCTGCTTGTTTTGCCATTTCATTTACTTTAAAATCTCTAACAGATTTCTTCTTCTCAGATATTGTTGTCTCTAAAACAGTCTTCTGCTTTATGTTTTCCTCACGGTCTTTTTTCTTAGTTTCTAATTGCCTTCCAAGTACAGAAACCCTCTCATTCAATGCCATGAATTCAGTATTATTCTTCTGTGCTTCTAGCAACTCCTTATAATGTCCTCTCTCATCATTCAAGTCCGCCGATACTTTTGCCCACTCTTTATGAGCACTTAAATTAAACTCTTTGAAGCACTCTAAACCTGCCTGCAGATATTTTGATTTATCTTGCAAACTTCTTTGTTCTAATAGTATGTCTCTTTCTTTATCCTCCAACTCACACAGCCTTTTTTCTGCCGCTCTTCTATTCAACTCTATTGCCTGACTTCCCAAACAATAACTTCTGATTTTTCTTGTATTAATATAAGTTACAGCCATATTACGACTCAGCTTTCCTTCCATCGACATAGCATTATCGTAATCGGGTACATTTTCAATATCTACCGCATGAATTCTTCCTAACCAATATTTGAAATAATTTGCAGCAGTCTCATTTTGTATAGCAAGATAGTGAAAAACCGAATCCTCTTCACAATCCATCCTTTTTGACATTAATCGCTTTGTATTTACCAATTCTACATATCGATATCTAGACTTGTCCAATACGGCATTCGCAACGTCAAAAGCATCTTTTGAGACTATAACTGCATAACGATGAACCCCTAAAAAAGCTTCTATTGCATTTCTCCAATTCTCATCCTTCAACTCTATTACATATTCATAAGCCATATGCGCTTCTTCGTTAATACCCTGCCTTTTTAGCTCACGATTTATTTCTTTAATAAGCTCAACCTGCTCCTGAACGTTGGAATAATCCATCCTGTTTTTATTACAACTTTCAATAATATTATTTTGCTCCACGCAGTCGTTCTGCACTATTTCCAACTCTTTTTTTAGCAAGGTGTTTTTCTCAATTAATTTATCGCGACATCCTTGGATTTCTTCTTTTAGCGAATCAATAAATCGCTGTTTTTCAGCTATCTCAAGACTTTTTGATGTCAATCTTCCAAGTGCGTAATCATTTTGTACCGTTACCCCCAGCTCCGATAACTGAACAACCATTTCTTGCACTTTTCGCTGAAAGATGTCCAATTTTTCTTTTTCATCATTCAATTTAGTCAACTGTTTCTCATATGTATCCATTAACTGTTTAGATGCCTCTATTGCCTTTGAGACATCAAGAGCCAAAAGAGCTCTTCTTGTTTCCGAATATGTTTTGTCAATATCATCTATTTCCCGATCTTGCTCTTCAATTCTCTTCCCTAAAGCTTCACATGCAATAACACTCTTCTGGATTAATTCCTCCGCTTCTCGAATATCTCTCTGGCACTGCACAAGATCCTTATACTTAATTTTTATATCATCTATCTTCAATTGCAATGCCTTCTTGTCATGCTCATCATAATCTGCCAATATCGAATCTAAATCTTGTAATTCTTGATTTATCTGTTCCAAACTTCTATTTATCTGTTCAATATTCTTCTTTGCTTCTTTCAATTTATCAAAATTAACATCGTGCTCTTCTAAAACGGACTCCTTAATAAATTCCTGGATTTTTGCAGCAGGATTATATGCCATAATATTTCTAAGTTTTCTTTGATATTTTGACACTTCCTGATAAGGCAATTTAAGTCCTATCATTTGCATAAATAAAGTAATACCTTCTTTTTTCGTTTTCATCTGCACACCATTTTTCTTCTGAAAACCAGAAGCATCATATGGCTTTATTATCGAATTTTCTTCGTATACAAATGAAACATCTGCAATTGTTTTTCCATCCATCGCATACCAATAAGTACCTCTAATATCCGTAACAGCAGTTTCTATTACCACTCCTAATACAAATGGGTTCTCATTTATCTGGTCAAAATACTCCAAGGCAATATGTGAATACACAACCGGTATCTTATCTGCTGGCCTTGCATATATTCCTGCACTCGCATCTACCAAACAACGCGTATATGAAACCAGATTTCGTTTCCCTACACCAGTATTATACCCACTAGTTGCTTTATTGAATTGTGTATCCCCTGTATATGCATACTTAATAGCATCTAATATCGTTGATTTTCCACATTCATTTTCACCGGAAATCAATGTCAAATTTTCAGAAACAGGAATTGTCCTATTGCTAAAACCATACCAGTTTACCAAATGTATATTTCGCAAAATAGTTTTATTCATCTGCATCCTCACTTTCTAAGAGTTCATACTGCTCAACCTCTAAGCCCTCATCATCCGGGGTATATTCTGCCATAACTTGTTTCAATTGCCCAATGTCCATACAAAACTGTAATGAAGGGTATAATCGAACTTTTCCTTCCTCTGTTGCTATGTCATCACTATAATCTATTAGACTGAATTTCTTAAATACACGATATGAATCTTTAAACTCCGCTGGTTTCATATTAATCTGATAAATTTTGCATTTATCAATAATATCGCCAACTGTTATATGTACAGGATCCGCATACCCCATACGTTCTAAAAACAAAAGCCAAAGAACCATTAATAGTTTTACCTGCTTTGCATCGAATCGGTATAAATTTATTCTCTTTAAGCCAACGGTTTCGATATCTTCATCCGCCTGCTGTAGCATTGCCACTTTCATTCTCTCTTCAACAATAACTTTGTATCCAATTGCTGCCAAATATGTATTAACATCATATTGATTGGACTCTGACGATATGAAATCATATAATTTTTCATCTTTATCAGCTACAATAAATGTTGTATCAAGCATTTTACGGATACATCTCTTAAATAAATATGCATCCTCTTCATTCATTTTTTTCATAAAACCGAAATAATTCATAAACAGACTCCTTCTATTTCTTGATTACTACCATATTAGTAATATCTGCAATCTCCGTTTTTACAATTTCTTCCGACAGTTGAATATCATACGGGAACTCCTCATTTTTAGCATACAGCATTGCTGCTGCATACATCAATATTTCCTCTTTTGTATGAATTGTTTTCTCCTTAATGTTCATTTCATCTTCACTAGCCAATTGTACATCAAGAAAAGTGCTTACTCTGTCAACTGAATATCTATTTGAAGAACTGTTAAATAGCTTTTCTGTTTGTAATCTTTTTTCTTCTTCCGACAACTCTACTGTTACAATCCCAATATTTTCCCCTTCATTTTTAATACGTTTATTCTTTTCAAAGGACTTGTATCCAATGTATTTTTGATTAATAATACGCGTACAATCTGCAACTTTTTCCATTGCCTCATTCTGTTCTTCTTCTTTCATTTTTGACACTGTATTTAAGAAATCGTTAATTACCGCTTCCAGTCTAACCCCATTGCTAGCCATCAACATAATTCTTGTATTTGCAAGATTATAATAATTATTTATACGGTTATCAATCAACTCCATATTGGCTTCATATTCTACATTCAAAAAATATTGAAGTTCAGCAAAATACCGTTCAACGCGCTCCCCTGCCTCTTCATAACCTAATTGCAATTTTTCCGCACATTCCGTTATCATCTTTTCACAAGTTTCTTCTTGTCTAAGAATCCTTAATTTCGATTTTATAAACGATATCTGTGCAGGAATTAATCCATTGTTTTTCACAAAAAAGTATTCACTAAAAAATTGATCCAACATTTCATCTTTCATTATGAACTGTCCAAAACTATTTATATCTTGAAAAACAATTACTGCTTTCATAATACCGGAAATACTATCTTTCAAATCTGCCAATTCATTTTTTAACTCTGTCTCATTATCAATTAGCGGTACAAGAATGTTGGTATAAGGTCTTTCTCTACGTACAGAATCTTCCTCAAAAGCAGATTTAATAATTTCATACATAGAAAAAATACGATTTGACATCATACCTTCTCCAGTCTTTTCTGTCATTTTTCTTAGAAAGTCCATAATTCTTCTACAATCACTTGAAATATTAACAACATACTCTCCATTTCTACCTATTTCCCTGGGAAGCAACCAACTACATTCACGAAACAAAGAAAGAATTCCAGATGATTGCAACTCCGTACCACTCTCCTCAGATTCTATTTCTTCAATCACATTATTATCTGGTAAGTTTTTCTTTGCTTCATTTATCCCTGCATTCTTTAAATAAACCGTAATGCTATCTTTTGCATCCGATTCATACAATACTGGCAATTCTTTCGTTTTATCAATTAGTATTTGAATGCAATCATAATATATTCTTCTGTATTTCAATGTTAATGGTTTGAAAAACGCATCATTTTTGATATAATTAAAAAAATTCACTATTTTACCTCCTATAATGAAGTTTTTTCAATCTATGCTTCACACATAGCTATGCCTCTTTAAACTATACAACTTTTCCTGTCCCATTTTCAGGACTCCTTACAACTCCAAGCTATTCTCCTTTAACAGAAACTCATAAATACTCATCGTTGTAATTCCGTCTTCATCTCTTGTGACGTTCATAACATCCTTAACAAGAATAATCTTCTTAAAAGAATCATTTACATTCACCAGAGATGCCTTCTCCTGCAACCTTTTCTCTTCTGTCGGCATACTAAATGCTGATTGAATATAATAACGCTTACTTCCAAGATTTGCTATGAAATCAATCTCCAGATAAGTTCTTTCCGTTTTTCCTTCCTGGTTTACGCCTCTTTTCTCTACAACTCCCACATCCACGGAATACCCACGGCTTCTAAGCTCATTGTAGACAATATTCTCCATGATGTGCGTCTCTTCAATTTGACGAAATCCTAATCTTGCATTACGGAGTCCTACATCTTCAAAATAATATTTCAAAGGAGTTCCGATATATTTTCTTCCCTTTACATTGTAACGATTTGCTTTGTTGATCACAAAAGCATCCTCCAAATATTCAATGTACTGTCTGATTGTATTACCGCTGATACTTGACTGTACTACGCTTCTAAAAGTCGCTTCAATCTTGGGTACATTCGTAAGCGAACCGATTGCTGAAGCAAGAATATGCACCAAATCCTCCAACTCCTGCGTTTTGTCGATTCGATGTCTCTCAATAATATCTATCAAATACGTTTCTTCAAACAATTTGGTCAAATAATTAATCTTTTGTTCCTCTGTCTTCATAGTTACAGTAAGTGGTAAACCTCCGTAAATTACATACTCTGCCCATCCATGATAAACATCTCCTTCATATACCTGCATGAACTCTTTGAAAGTTAGCGGATAAATATGAATTTCATCGCCCCTACCTCTAAATTCCGTGATAACATCTTTTGAAAGAAATTTAGAATTACTTCCGGTTACATACACATCCACATTCTTAATATGCAGCAGGGAATTCAACACTTCTTCAAATTCTTCCAACAACTGCACTTCGTCTAATAAAACATAATACTGTCCTTCATCCACAATACTGGATTCTATAAAATCTAAAATAGTGTCCGGATTACGATACTTTTTATCTTTTCGCTGGTCCAACTCAATAGAGATGATATGCTTTTCATCTACACCTTGCTCCAACAGATAGTTTTTAAAAATAGTAAAAATCAAATATGATTTTCCGCATCTTCTGATTCCGGTCACAACCTTAATCATGCCGTTATGCATTCTATTTATTAAATCATTTAAATATTTATCTCTTTTTATGTTCATGACAAACTCCTCATTGAATATTTTTGACACTGATGACAATTTTGTTCAAAATTATTATACACCCGAAGGTGTATTTAATCAATTGTATATTGAATATTTTTGACATAATCGCCAAAAATATTCAAAGTATTTTTTAAAATAAAAATGGCATCCCAACACTAATATTTGCCGGAACGCCATCTATGAGTTTCAGCTCTATTAATTTTTTCATCCTGCAAAAGTGGTAAACTTCACCTCCTTTGCACCGGAAACGCCCATTTTACAGGCCTTTTTTAATTCTGGAAATAGTGCCGTGGCAGATGAAAAGTACTTTTATCATTGTATTTTCCTTCCTTGATTTGCCAAGAAATGCCGTATTTTAGCCAGTTTTTAAGGCACTTCCAGGCAGTTGTATTTTTCCTCAAGATTTCGGTCACTGGGCACATTATAGCATATTTCTGCAAGTTGTTGCGACCTAATAGTAGTAAAAATTGTAGTAAAATGAAAATTCCTACTACTATGGATTTTAAAATACAATCTTCCTCAACACTTCCAAAATATCCTCATATGAAATATCACTGGCATATGAGAATTTTTTTTGATATTTTCTCCACATATCTTTAAGATCATCACTCTCTGAAATTTGTTTCAAAATACCCTCTACATCAGAAATCTGTTCTGCACTTCCTCGATGCTCTGCTGTTGCTTTCAAAGCTTCCTTATAGATTTCCTTATCGTATTCCTGTGTTGTTCCAAGTATGTAAACATCATAATAATCTCTTGGTCTTGTGGTAAACACACCTCTACGCAAAATTGTCTCCACTTTCTCCGCTATAACCGTCTCAATACTATATCCCCACAAACTAATTCTAATATCTTCATCGAAAATACCGCTAAACTCATATTTTACTGCGTCCGGGGTAATCACATCTCCTGTAGAAACATCAATAGATAATGGAGTAATTATTGTATCATATACTGCGTCCAATCGAACGCAATACCCGCCATAAATATCATCCTTACGAATTGGCTCAATAGACTTTACTGTAAATATAACATCATCTTTCATATCGATTTTACAGATTGTCTCAACTGCTTCTGTGATTTTTTCCTCTGTCAACGGTAAATTACGGAGCGTGGTGTCTAAGTCCATCGTAGATCTGGTGTCCAATCCGACAATAGCTGCTATCAACATTCCACCCTTCACAACAAATTTCTCACTATATTCGGAAACTGATAACCTTACAAGGAAACATTCAAACATATAATTTTGGAGAACTACCTGGGCTGCTATGTTATTACTCTTCGCATAATTTTTTATTCTTCCTTTTAAACTCATAGCCTTGGAACTCATAGCAACACCTCCATATATTGTTTCAAAATCTTGCTTACTCTAAATTTTTCCGCATATGCAGCCAGACGATTCAAATCCTTATCTTTATATGCTGCATATTTTTTTATCGCACTTATTACAGTTTCTTCATCCATACGGTTTCTAGAACGTAGCAAATCACATATGGTGCGTTCAGCATCATAGCATCTCACTTCATTTCCGAAAGTGGTCTTTTTCCACACCATTCCCAGCGTAAGCAACTCCGGCTTTATATAATAGCAAGTGCATTCTTCCATTAAAGTATCTGATAACACTGAATTGCTTGGAATTGTAACCGAATGTTCAAAAGGTGTTCTTTCCGATAATCCATTTAAAAACAACGCTGTATCATGGGAAAAAATAATCTTTTCCGACCTGAGCATCAGCGTATACATATCATCATGAACAGAATCCGGCAGTATATAAACTCCTTGACGGCCACGTTCTAATAAGCCTTCTTTTACGTATTTAGATAATAGGGCTCTTGAAAACCCCAATGCAACCACTTGTGCAGTTGTAATCATATTATTATTCTTTTGTATTTCTTTCATAATCACCTGATTGATTTCCATTACAACCACCTCTAGCATTTTACTTTTATATGGATATAATATTTCTTTTCTATATGATTGTCAACTTCCTTTTTACATTTATATAAAAACCATCTTATAATAGAAAAAATATAATTAGAGCCCTTGGGGGGCATTTAATTTTGCAAACTCTGCAACTTTGCCCCCTCATCCCGTTGCTAATATAAAAATGATGATTTAATGTTGTACTATCCCAAAAATGAAAGGAGATACAACACTATGGAACAAACTAACCACACCGAGATATTAGAACGGTACAAAACTCTACGTAAAGAACGAAATATGCTTAAATCAATGCTCAATCATCTAAAAAAACTCTCCGAGGAAGATATCATTGAATCAATGAATTACGAAAAACCGGATGATGGATTATCTCAACGATGTGTTAATGCTAACCGTACCGCTTACATTGCTACAAATTACAAACAGGAATTCCATCAAAAATATGAAGCCGAATTACGTGATTGCTTTGACCGCTTTATGAAGGTCGATAAGGAATTGGCCATATATGATGCTGCCATAGAACAACTCCCACCACACTATCAACAGTTTATTCAGCTCCATCTCATTGAAGAGCAAACGTGGGATTATATTAAATGGAAAATGTCAATCTCAAGCGCTTGCATGACCA
>SVEJ01000070.1 GCA_015057435.1 Lachnospiraceae bacterium | reverse complement strand
TCAACCACCAGTATTTTTCCACAGAAGGTATTTGCGGAGTATGCTCTGGCGCGACCTTCTTTAAGGGTTGGGTAGGCCACTGCTTATTGTTGGTGATCGGATTACCAAACATCTCGATAAATTGCGACTGGTTTAACCTATATACTTCTTGTGTGAGGCCTTCACGTTGTTCTGGTTAACCATAGCGTACTGCAGCGTAGTATCCACGCTTTGATGACCCAACAACTGCTGTACCTGTTCTATTGGCATTCCTTTATCAATTGCCATTGTTGCAAGTGTCCTTCTAAACTTATGTGGATGCACCTTAATCAAATTTAACTTTCTGCCAAGCTCACGTAATCTGATTTCTACGCCACTTATTTGCAATCTTGCATAAGGCTTTTGAATAGAAACAAATAATGCTTCATTATCATCGCCTCTTGAATCCAGGTACCTCTGTAAGTGTATCTTTGTTCGAGCATCAAAATAAACTTTTCGCTGCTTATTTCCTTTACCGAGAACCACACATTCCCGGTTCTGGAAATCAATATCAGACTTATTTAATTTTACCAGTTCTCCAACACGCATTCCTGTAGACGCCAATATATCAATTATTGCAAGATCCCTAATACATTCCGCACTATCTCTCATAATTTCTAACGCCTCATCTGTGTAAGTTTCTTTTACGGTTTTACAAGTTTTTACCTTATGAATTCTTCGAACAGGACTTTTTACGATATAATCCTCGTCCTCCAGCCATGCAAAGAAGCTAGATAAAATTCTTCGAATATTGTCAATTGTGACCTTGCTTGCACCACTTTTCTGCTGATATTCATCAAGGTATAAACGAATATCATCTGTTGTCGTGCGTTCCGGTTCCTTATTTATAGCATAGATTACATTTTTTATTGTTGATTCATAGTAGCGAATGGTTTTATCCGAACAACCTTCTACACGTTTAGCCGCCAAAAAAATTTGAATATAATCTAGCTTTTTTTCTTCTATTGAAGAATTTTCTTCATTAGGGATAATTACAATCAACGTTTTATGTAGCAGTTGCATCTGCTCTTCTGACAAATGCAACTGCATTACCTTTTCAATTTTTTCTATAATTTGTGTTTTCATGTTGGTTTTCCTTTCTTACCAACATCCTACACCACTTAAATAACATTTCTAATCATATAATAATTAATAGTACTGCTCGATATAGCTGTAAGCCTTATCAAAAACTTCCTTATCCTTGATTTTGTACTTAATCCAAACAACACTACGAAGTGCTTTCTTAACCTCGTTTTTGCCTGTAGTAGTTTTCTGCCAGCCATCGAAACGTACGATTTTTACGATGTCATCGATGTCATTTACAATTCTTTCTACAATGACAGGTGTTTTGTCATTACGAAGACCATTGAAGAGTTCTGTAAGCGCTGCTTTACCTCTATCAATTTCTTCTTCCGGTACAACCTCTTTTTCAGCTCTTGCAGCTTCCTTCGCAAGTTCTAACAGAAGCTTCAGAAATTCGATACTGGTAATTAAGCCCTGTTCATGTCGATCACGAAGTTCCTCTAATTTTTCACCCAACTTTTTGAACTTAGGGTCTTTTCCATGCTTTTGAATTTTGGCAACCAGATCAATTTCAACCTTCATGGTTGTCTTCTTGATATCCTTCTGCTTCTCAATAAACTCATCGATGAGAGCCGCATTAAGAGTAAGAATATCTACATCCTCATGAACTTTACCAACTTCGATATGCTGATGTACAAGGTCCAATGTTTTTGCACCAAGTGCAGCCCATACCAATGCGCCTCTATTGTCTGTAGGTTTTACAGATTCATATACTTTACTGAGCCATACATAGTCATACTTGAATGGTTCCAAGAATGGATCTGGCGACAATGCATTCCATGCACGGTTCAGTACACGGTAATCTGCTGCAAATTCATCCTTCGCCTTATTGTTAGGTAAACATTCCTGTGCTGCCAGTAATCCTTCCCATCCCTCAACAGTGCGGTCTACACCCATAAAATAGCTCAAACACTTACGCATAAGAGCAGGCACCTGTTTCTTAACTTCCTCAATATTTGTGATAACCTTCTTCATTCCGGCTTCATCGAAATTCAGAGCTTTTGCAACATTATCGAAAATACCGATATAATCTACAATCAGACCGTTTGTTTTGCCCTCATCGTATGTACGGTTAACACGACAAATTGCCTGAAGCAAGTTGTGGTCCTTCATAGGTTTGTCGAGATACATAGCCTGAAGAATAGGTGCATCGAAACCTGTAAGCAGTTTTGCTGTAACGATAACTAATTTAAGCGGATGATCCTTATCACGGAACTGGTCAAGAACCTTCGCTTCCTGATCTCTGTTACGACGATACTTTTTGTAGCGGTCCTCTTTGTCATTATTTGTATGCATTACGATTGTAGATGCTTCTTCCGGTAAGAGCTTGTCTAACTCTTCTTTATACATTAAACAGCATTCACGATCATAAACAACAACCTGTGCCTTATATCCATTCGGTTCAATCTTTGTTTTATAATGATTTACAATATGCTCACAAACTTTTCTAATGCGCTTACGGTCATACATAATAGATTTCATTGTAACATTCTTGGAAAGCTCACCTTTATCTTCATCTGAAAGACCTTCTGTCAGTTCATCAAACGCCTTGTTCAAAGCATCTTTATCAACATGAAGATCGATTGGAACTGGCTCAAAATTAAGAGGAAGTGTTGCCTTATCTCTAATAGAGTCGGAGAAGGAATACTTACTCATATAGCCACTCTTATCTTCGATGGCACCGAATGTCTTAAACGTATTCTTATCCAATCTGTTAATCGGTGTACCTGTAAGACCAAAGAAAAATGCGTTAGGCAATGCAAGTCTCATCTTTTCGCCAAGATCACCTTCCTGAGTACGGTGGGCTTCGTCTACCATGAGGATGATATTATCACGCATATTCAGTGCCTTTTCAACATCACCAAATCTAAAAATAGTAGTGATAGCAATCTTACGCATATCCTGTTCAAAAAAGTTCATAAGTTCTTCTTTTGTAGCCAATGACTGCAAGTTCGGAATATCAGCAGCATTGAAGTCGCCTGTAATCTGTGTTTCAAGATCAATACGGTCATCAACGATTACAACCGTCGGATTCTGAAGTTCAGGAATCATACGAAGTTTCTGTGCTGCAAATACCATCAGCAACGATTTACCGGAACCCTGGAAATGCCAGATAAGACCCTGTTTGATTTTGTTTTCTTTTACACGTTCCACAATGAGGTTTGCTGCTTCATACTGCTGGTATCTGCATATAACCTTAATCTTTCTATGTTTCTTATCAGTGGAGAACAGGGTAAAGAACTGCATGATGTCCATTACCTTTTCTGGTGTAAGCATATCCACGATACTGATACGAACGTCTGCCAGGCTTCCTTCTGCTTTATGGTCAGGAGTATGCCAAGGGCCCCACTTTGTAAGAGGCATATTTACAGAACCGTATCTGTAGCATTTGCCTTCAGATGCAAAATTGAAAACGTTCGGTACAAACATTTCAGGAATGGACTTTTCATAATCTGCAATATCCTGTGCCCCGTCCAACCAGGAAATCGAATTACGAACTGGCGTCTTAAGTTCACCGATTGCAACGGGGAAACCGTTAATCAACAGAACGATGTCCAATCTCTTACCGTTTTCCACGGAAGGGTAAACCCACTGGTTAGTAACTACATATTCATTCTTGGACAACTCTTCCTTTGTCATCGTACCAAAGAAATTGATAGATGTGGGTCTTCCGTCCTCGCCAAATGGATATGAATTTTCTTCAAACAACTTTTTCTTAAAAGCTTCATTCTGTGCAACAAGATTATCGCTAGGAAATGGTTGCAGCATAGCACGAAGCTTATAAATTACTTCGTCTGCTCTAGAAGGATCCTCTGCGATTTCAGGATTCAATCTAATCAAAGCATCCTTCACCATTGGTTCTACGATGACGTCTGTCAAATCGCGTGACAGTTCGTCTGCCGGAATGTACTTCCAGCCGTTCTTTTTCAGTGAATCAATAAATAACTGTTCCACTGTATTATCTTCATTAAACTGTGACATGTGTTCACTCCTTTCCGTTAATTAAGTTCCTGCTGAAGCAAGGCTCTTGCAAGGCTATCGACATCTGCAATTGCCTGCTTCAATTCAAATTTTGATTTATCGCTCTGTTCTGAAAGTGCCACAAACTGTTCTTGCAATTCCATTGGGGGCAAAATACATTCAAATTCTCGCAAAGCTTTTACAGGCATTCTCGGCATTTGAGCGCCTCCAGAT
>SVEJ01000001.1 GCA_015057435.1 Lachnospiraceae bacterium | reverse complement strand
GAGCTGGAAACTTGGGAAGGAATTATAGGGCAGGAGAGAGCTGTCAAAGCTTTTAATTTAGGTCTTGCTGTTAAAATGAAGGGATATAATATTTACATGTCTGGTTCGTCTGGAACAGGTAAAACAACATATGCAAGAACAAATATTGAGAAGCTTGCAGCCACAGAGCCAGTACCGGATGATTGGTGTTACGTATATAATTTTGATAAGCCAAAGGAACCTATAGCCCTTAGATTTAAAGCAGGAGTGGGTAAAAAGTTTAAAAACGATATGGAAGAACTGATGTCTTTAGTTGAAAAGGAGCTTACAAGAGTTTTTCAGTCAGAGGACTATGAGAATAAGAAAAATGAGCTTGTGTCAGAGTATGAATACCACCAGGATGAGTTGATTGAACAGGTGGGTAAGACTGCACAGGAATATGATTTTGTACTTAAGCATAAAAAGTCAAGTGTGTGTTTTCAACCGATAGTAAATGGTGAGGCTGTAGATGAAGAAAATTACGAGATGCTTACAGGGGAGCAGATTGCGGACATAGAGAGAAGGTCCACACTTATGCAGGAGAAGGTAAGTTCGTTTTTGCGTGAGTTTCATGGCATGGAGAAAGAGTGTGAGAAAAAGATTGACGAATTAGAAAATGAAGTTGGAACTGCCACTATTAGCCATTATTTTGAGGATTTTATTGATAAATATAATGAATACGAAAGGGCAGTCACCTACATAAATGCTGTAAAAGAAGATATTCTTGATAATTTGGACTATTTTATGGAAGAAGAGGAAGAACAACAGGATGTTCTTGCGGCGCTTATGCCTTTGTTGGGAAAAAAATCAGACGATAATGTTATGCACAGATATGAGGTTAATTTGATTGTTGATCATTCGGAAAGCAAGGGAGCTCCAGTTGTAGTTACATTTAACCCGACATATACGAATCTTATGGGAGAAACTGAATATGATACAGAATATGGTAGCCTGACCACTGATTTTATGAAGATAAAACCAGGTTTGTTTCACCAGGCAAATGGTGGATATCTAATAGTACAAGCACAAGATATTTGTACTATTCCTCACGCATGGGAGTCTCTTAGAAGAGTAATTAAAACGAAGGAGATAAATCTTGATTCAATAAGGGAGATGTTAAGCTCCATAACAGCTCCATCTCTTAAGCCAGAACCTATAGAAGCACAGCTAAAAGTTATTATGGTTGGAAGTGATTACTTCTATGAACTGCTTAGTGAAGGAGACGAAGAATTTGATAAGTTCTTCAAGATTAGGGCGGATTTTGATAATGAGATGAATCGCAATGCTGAAAATATTTCCAAAATAGCTGGATTTATTAAGAGCTTTGTAAAACGTGAAAATACATTGGAGTTTGATGTTGGCGCTGTATGTGCCATAATTGAGTATTCCTCTAGGGCTGCTGCTAGACAGGATAAGCTATCTACCAGATTTAATTATTTGTCGGAGATACTTGGGGAGGCTAATACCTGGGCAAAGCTTGAATGTGCTAATATTATAACAGCAGATCATATCCACAAAACTATCTTCGAAAAGGAGGATAGGCTTAAGCTGTACGAGGAAAAGCTTAATGAGATGCTAGAAGATGATGTAATAATGATTGATACAGATGGTGCTGAGGTAGGTCAGATTAATGGTTTGGCAGTCCTTGATATGGGTAGCTACGCATTTGGTACACCATCTAGAATAACAGCTACCACCTATGTTGGGCGGTCTGGTATTGTAAATATTGAGAAGGAAGCCCGTATGAGTGGTCAAACTCATGATAAAGGGGTTCAAATTATTACAGGATTTTTGGGGCAGACCTATGCTCAAAAATTTCCTATGGCATTATCCTGCCGAGTTTGTTTTGAACAAAATTATAATGGTATAGATGGTGATAGCGCATCTAGTACAGAGTTGTATTGTATCATATCATCCTTGGCTGAGATTCCAATACGTCAGGGTTTGGCAGTAACAGGTTCCGTAAATCAAAAGGGTGAGATACAGGCTATAGGTGGAGTTACACAGAAAATTGAAGGTTTCTTTGATTTGTGCAAAAAGAGAGGTTTGACTGGAAATCAAGGCGTATTAATACCTGTGTCAAATGTTAAGGATCTGGTTTTGAAGACTGAGGTTATAAATGCGGTCAAGGAAGGTGATTTCCATATTTACCCTATAACACATATTGATGAGGGAATAGAGCTTCTTATGAATTGTCCTGCAGGACAAAAGGATGAGAATGGAGAATTTCCGGAAGATAGCGTTCATGGCAAGGTATATAATAAGTTAAAGAGATTTGCTAAGCTATCTAGAGAGTTTGAGAGTGGAGATGGGATTGCTGTAAAAAAAATTGTTCCTAGATAACAAAAAAGTGTGTCCGAGTTATGGGTACATTTTAGGGAGGTGTGACAGCATTATATATAAGTTAAAATAATTGTACCGTGTCAGGCTAGAAATATGGCACCTTTTAGGCATTTGTTTTTTGATAATATTTGTAATAAAATTATTTGGTCGGTTTGCTCGAGGAAGACTTCTTTCACTAGCAAGGCGACATGAAAACGTACGAAAATTGCTTATGGAGGCATTCAATTCCTGTCATCCGCACGCTAAGACAAAAAGAGTAGAGAAATCTACTCTTTTTTGATAATAATGAAGAATGATATATTAACAAGATTTAAATATACTAAAATGTAATAATTATTACAAATTTTATGACATGGACAAATGATGTCCATTTTGAATGATATGATATATAAAGATTATGATTAATCTAATCGTATTTTGTATTAGATAATTATTTGTTGTAATCAGGACAAAATCCTTGCTTGTGAATGAAAATTCTATTGTTGGTGGAATAGAAGAGTGGTAAAATATTGTTGTGCACGCTTTAGAATTCATGAGGGATATCATCGACAATCTAGGATAAGTGAATGTGGGTGGTGCTTATGAATATGAATGATATAATCGAGCGTGAATGTAGAAGCATCAAGCATGAATTAACTCAAGATATCTGTGTTCTACTAGCAGAAGTTCAGGATTGGATTCATTACTATGCAGTCAAGGTGGGAGTATATGTAAGTGATGAGTGTTTTGAGGAAGGTTGAAATATATGGGTGAAATGAATAATGATAAAATGTATCGAGTGTTGGGGTTATATACCAAATTTGTAAAAGGTAATATGGTATTTAAACAGGAAGAAGCTCAATATTATGGGGTTAATGAAAAGAGTATACAGAGAGATATAGAGGATATTAGGAAGTATTTAGAAGATGAGGGACATAAGACTGGTGATATTAACACCATTGTATATGATCGAATTGCTAAAGGATATCATTTAGAAAAAGTATATAAAATAAAACTAATGAATGAAGAATTATTGGCAATATGTAAGATACTACTAGATAGTCGTGCTTTCACCAAAAATGAAATGCATCAAATGTTACAGAAATTAATTGAATGCTGTGTTCCGGAAGGTAATCAAAAGCTTGTAGCAGATTTGATACGTAATGAGGAATTCCATTATATTGAACCACAGCATAAAAATTTTTTCTTAGATAAAATGTGGGAGATTGGTCAAGCCATACGTAATCAAAATTATATTGAGGTTGATTATAAAAAAATTGATGGGACGCTTGTTAATCGAAAATTAAAACCCGCAGCAATTATGTTTTCAGAGTATTATTTTTATATGACTGCATTTATTGATGATGACGATGCAGTAAGGGTAGATTTTGACGTTTTAGACGATTTGTTTCCAACAATATATAGAATAGACAGAATTCAAAAATTGAAGGTGTTAGATAAAAAATATCAGATTTTATATAAAGATAGATTTGAAGAAGGGGAGTTTCGTAAACGGATTCAGTTTATGTATGGAGGCAGACTTCGTAATGTAAAATTTGAGTATTTGGGAAGTTCTATTGAGGCAGTATTAGATAGATTGCCAACTGCAAAAATTATTTCTGAATGCGATGGTAAATATATACTACAAGCAGAGGTTTTTGGTGATGGTATTGATATGTGGATTAGAAGCCAAGGAGATTTAATTAATATAATAAACTAAGGGGGATGGTAAATATGGCAAAAAAGGAAAATCAATCTAAAAAAAATCAAGGTAATGTTTGTACCTCGAACAAAACAAATAGTAAGCAAAATAAAGCTTTAATTACTAATGATTTTTTTCCAGATGGAATAAGTGTGAATGAGAATGAAGTATTTCCTATGGTTGTTGTAGCAACCATGTCAAGTGGAAAAAGTACATTGATAAATGCGTTGTTAGGACAACAAGTTTTGCCGAGTAAGAATAAAGCTTGTACTGCAAAAATGTATTCGATTTTAGATGATGATAAAGATACTGAAACTAGAATATACATTACAGATGATAGTGGAAATACTACAGTAAAAAGAGCAAATCTTGCTGAGGTATTGGAACGCGCAAATGAAGATGAGACGGTAACTGATATTTTGATTCGAGGTCATGTTAAAGGAGTATTGAATACCGATAAAGCTTTGCTTATAGTAGATACACCTGGTCCTAATAATTCTCGAGATGAATCACATGAAAAGATAATGAATGATGTTTTAAAAAAGATTAACGGTGGGTTGCTATTATATGTTTTAAATGCTACGCAGTTTGGAATAAATGATGATAAATATCTTTTGGATACGATTCGAGAATACATAAAGAATAATGACAAAATGTCGCTGGTTTTCGCTGTTAACAAAGTAGATCAGCTTGATGAAGAAAGAGGTGAATCAGTCGGACGATTGATTCTAACAGCTAAAGAGTATTTAGAGAAGAATGGAATTAATAATCCACAAATTATTCCGGTTTCGGCTATGGCGGCAAGTTTGTTTAAAAAAGTAATAAATGAAGAAGAATTAACAAGGAGCGAATATATTGCGTTTTGCAATTATTATGATATTTATGAACCTACTGTAATGCATATCATGGAAGCTATATGAGTTTTGTTACAACACCGATGGGTAAACAGATTAAGATGAAGGGTACACTGAAGGGGATAAAGAATTTGTATGTTGCCGGTCAGTGGACCAATTCACCGGGTGGACTTCCTGTTGCAGTAGCCAGTGGTAAATTTGCAATTCAGAGAATTCTTAAAAAACAAAGAAGAAGTATCGAACTTTAGTATAATTATAGAAATGGGGACAATTATGACCAGAAAAGAGCAGAAGGAAGAAAGAAGAAAAGCAATTTTAATGACAGCATTGACTCTTTTTGTTAATCGAGGATATTATGACACGAAGATTGCGGATATTGCAGCTGCGGTACCTATGAGTACCGGACTCATGTTTCATTATTTTGAATCGAAGGAAGAGCTTTTGCTTGAATTGGTTAAGATGGGAGCCGCTGCAACGAAGTTTGCTGACAAAATGCCGGATATTCCGCCAGATGTTTATTTTACAGAATTTTTAAAAAGGCTTTTTGAGTTTTCTAAAAGTGAACCTTGGGTTTTCAATATGTTTATTCTTATGGGTCAAGCTAGAAGAGTTGGTATGCCGGAGGAGGCAAGAAAGATTGCTCTGTCTGTGAATACAATAGATGAATCAGCTAAGATGATTCAAAAAGGACAAGAAATGGGCGTGTTTCGTCAGGGGGATAGTAAGCTTTTATCTATGTGCTTTTGGGCAACTGTGCAGGGGATCATGGAAGAGATGGCAATGTATCAAGGTATGGAAACACCGGATATTGAGTGGATTATGGCAATTCTTAAAAAGTAGTAGATATGGTTGTTATTGAAGAGCAGAATTTGTTTAGAACATTTTTTAGGGGAGATTTATGGTCAGTAAATTAAGATATGGTAATACAAATACCTTTTTGATTCAAGGGGAAAATGGATATTTGCTTGTGGATACTGATTATGCGGGAACATTACCGATGTTTTATGCTGCTATCAAACAGCACAATATAACAGTAAGTGACATTTCGTATGTTTTAGCTACACATTATCACCCGGACCATATCGGGTTAGTTAGTGAATTAGTGAAGCAAGGCGTCAAGCTTCTTGTGGTTGATACACAATGTTCTAATATTCATTATTCTGATGATATATTTGGCAGAGATAAGCGATTTCATTATGAACCGATAGATGAAGAAGATGCAATCGTTATTAGCTGCAAGGAGAGTAGAGAATTTTTAAAAGATATGGGTATCTTGGGAGAAATTATTTCTACAACAAGTCATAGTGAGGATAGCATATCATTGGTATTGGATAATGGTGTATGTATTGTAGGTGATTTGGAACCGTTTGAATACTTAGGTGCTTATGAAGAAAATGTCAAGTTGAAGGCAGATTGGGAACGTGTTATGAGCTATAATCCGAAACGCATTTATTACGCTCATGCCAATGAAAAGATATTGTAAGGAAGTAAAAGTGAGTCCGGAACTTGTAAGTATTTAGATGATTAAAAAATGCAGTGGAATGATGTTAGTTACATCATTTCACTGCATTTTGTTTTATGTTATTATTTTGTTCTTTTTATTTTTTCTTTCGACCATGCTGAATAATAGGTCTTTTTGCCAACTTTTTTATATGAACGGATAATAAATGAATATTCATTCTTTCTGGATAGATTTTTAACGGTTTTACTCGATTTTGCCTTACTTACATTCACACGACCGCCTCGTAGATACGCATCATCATAATTTGTATAATGAATTTGATATCCGGATACACCCGGAACTTTTTTGAATTTTATTGTGGCACTTGTCTTTTTTGTTACAATTTTTTTGATGGAAGGTGTTTGAGGAAGGATTGTAATTGTTTTTTTGAAACTTCCCTTTTTGGCACCTGAATATGTAAATTTTATCTTATGTTTTCCGATTTTCTTAGCAGTGATTGTTCCGTCCGGTTTTAATGTAATCTTGTTGGAGTTACATTTCCAGCGAATATCGCCCAGATAAGATACACCCCTATACTTGTCATATGTATAGATGAATTCTACACGTGCGGTTTCTCCTGCAATAAAATTGGTATCTAATCTTACTCGCAGATTTGTCAGTTTTGATTTTGGGACTTCCACTGTTTGCATTATGTTTTTTGCTTTCGGTAAAGGTGTTGTGTCGAGTGTGATTCCCGATTTTTCTTCATAAAGCCTGTTTGCGTTGATGAATTCTGCGGCGCCTGTTGCACTTATTTGAGCCATTCCCATATGTGTGTAAGACGGTGCAATTAAGGCTGTGTAAGTTAAGGATTCAGTACTTTCCTGATTTACCCAGGCCTCTTTTCCCAAAGCATACCACCATTCAATTGAATCTGTCATTGTGTCACCGCTCCAAAAACACAACGCTTCACGAGTAGAGTGTATTCCGTTTTTTGATTGCAATGAAGAGTAATCCTTTTCGTTTGGTCTGTCGTTGGACTCATAAATGCTAGCTTCTGCAGCTCGAATTCTGGCTATATATTCCAAATCAGAAGACCATTGAATTGGCACATAATCGCTTGGGGTTAAATTTGTGTCTGGATTATTGGGATTGGGATATCCATTCATACAGGCTTCTAGTCGATATTGATTAACGAGGTCAATTGCTTCTTGTACGTCTGTGGCAAAACTGCCTTCGATACCAACCAATTCATGACCTTGTGTTGCAACTTCAACATCTGTTGGCAGCACTGTTATTGCCATAACTAAGGCGCAAGGTGCAGATATTACTTTTGCAAATATCCATACCAATAACAACAGGATGCTGTATTTTATTCTTCTCATAAGCAAACACTCCTTTAGAATTATAAGATTTTATAATATTATACCGCTTTTGTTATTAAAGTACAGCTTATATTATTGATATTTGTTGAATATTTGGTATAATTAAAAACGAACATACATTCGGTTGCTGCGTGGTGTTTTTAGAAAGCAATTGATTGAGAAAGGAAAAGGAGGTAAAGATGAACGACAGAACTTATATTGCAATTGATTTGAAATCATTTTATGCCTCTGTGGAATGTATTGAAAGGGGACTTGATCCGCTTATGACGAATCTTGTTGTGGCTGATGCAAGCAGAACAGAAAAGACGATTTGTCTAGCGGTGTCACCGTCACTCAAGAAATTTGGAATCCCGGGAAGACCGAGACTTTTTGAGGTGGTTCAAAAAGTAAGAGAAGTGAATGCAGACAGAAAAATGCAAGCGCCGAATGAAACATTTACGGGTTCATCATTTTCTGCGGTAGAACTTGAATCCAATCCTTCTTTGGAGGTTTCGTATATCGTGGCAGCTCCAAGGATGGCATATTATATGGATTACAGTACGCGAATATTTGATGTTTATCTGCAATATATTGCACCGGAAGATATGCATGTATATTCGATTGATGAAGTTTTCATTGATGTTACAGCATACTTAAAAACGTACAAGATGACGGCGCATGAGCTTGCGCTTAAGATGATTCGTGATGTTCACAAGAAAACCGGAGTAACAGCAACAGCCGGTATTGGTACCAATATGTATCTATGTAAGGTTGCGATGGACATTGTGGCAAAGAAGATGCCAGCTGACAGCGATGGTGTACGCATAGCTGAGCTCGATGAGATGACATACAGGAAGCTTTTGTGGAATCATGCACCGCTTACGGATTTTTGGCGGGTAGGTCCGGGCTATGCTAAGAAGTTGATGGATCATGGATTATATACGATGGGGGATGTGGCAAGGTGTTCTCTCGGTAAGAGCAATGAATACTATAATGAGGAATTGCTTTATAAGCTCTTTGGAATTAATGCAGAGCTGCTGATAGATCATGCATGGGGATGGGAGCCGACGACGATGGCTCATATTAAGTCATACAAACCACAAAAAAACAGTTTGGGTTCCGGACAAGTGTTGCACTGTGCATATACTGCTGAGAAAGCCAAGCTAATTGTGAAGGAGATGACAGATTTGCTTGTGCTTGATCTTGTAGACAAGCAACTTGTCACAGACCAGATGGTATTAACAATTGGCTACGATATCGACAACTTATCGAATCCGGCAATTCGGAGCAGATATCATGGTGAAGTTACAACAGACCGTTATGGGAGAAGGATTCCAAAGCATGCACATGGCACAATTCATTTGCCGTATCAGACATCATCTACGAAGATTATTATGGAGGCGGTAGAGGAATTATTTGACCGTATTATTAATTGGGATCTGCTTGTACGAAGGGTCAATATTGTTGCATCCGGGGTGATTCCGGAAGATGAAGTGATAAAAGAGCCTGCATTTGAACAACTTACTTTATTTACGGATTATACATCTTTGCAGCAAGAAAGAGCACAGGAACGAGAAGAGCTTGAAAAAGAAAAAAGGATGCAACACGCAGTGCTCGATATCAAGAAGAAATATGGCAAGAATGCGCTTTTGAAAGGGATGAATCTTGAAGAAGGCGCTATGACCAGAGAACGCAACAGGCAGATAGGAGGACATAAGGCATGAGCGAGTATTATACGGATGCACATAAGTATGATGATATTATTCATTTACCGCATTATCAATCAAGTGGAAGACCACATATGTCACTTCATGACAGAGCAGCACAATTTGCTCCGTTTGCTGCACTTTCAGGGCACGAGGAAGCGATTGAAGAGACGGCAAGAGTGACTGATGCTAAGATGATTCTTGATGAATATGCAATAGGAAAGATTAATGAAACACTTTATCAAATTGCGCAGCATTTACAGGATAAGTGGCGGGTATCTATTACGTATTTTCAGCCGGACGCATTGAAAGAAGGTGGTGTATATCTTACTGATGTAGGAACGATAAAAAGATTGGATGATGTGGAAACGGTGATTATTATGGATAGTGGCATGAAGATTCGTATGGAAGAAGTTATGCAAGTTGAGATTTTGGAAAAAGAGTAGCTATAGTTACTCTTTTTTACATTTATTATTTTATAATTAGCGGCTTAATAGACAGACTAAATGCAACCCAACGCTTAACCACCATTTGTCATAGAAAACGCATAAAAATCAAGGGTTGTAACAGTTGAAAACGTAAGAAAATATATAGAAAAATAGAGTTTTGAATGAAATGCAAACAACACAATCATCCATCAACACAAAATTTTTCGCTTGATGATATTTATCTTTTCTTGACTTATGCAACAGTGCAAGTTATTGTAGTAGTGTCTAATCAGGGTACAATTCATTATATTAAAAGGAGATTTGATATGAATATAATTATTATCGGTGTTCTTGGGGTTTTGATAAGTTCATTTATTTTGAGTAGATTGAAGTACACTAAGAAGATTCAAAAGCTAGAGGGTGTATTGTATAGTGGTGAAATTGTAAGTCTTAAAACAATTGTAGGGCGTCCCAATCGATATGTTATAGAAATTAATGTGGAAGATAATAAAACAAACGCCAAAGGAAAGGTGATAACTACAAATTGTAAATGTAAGCAATATGAGATAGGAGACAGGATTTCATTGCTATATGTATCCCGGTGGGACCAATATTATTGGATAGAAGATATCAATAAAAAGATTACTTTTCTTAAGATTTTCTTATGGATGTTAATATCATTTTTCCTTATCTTTATGGTTGGGGGAATGATAGCATTGTACTTTTAAAGCATCTGTTAGTAACGAGTTAGGAGGAATAAGCATGAAACAAGCAATCACAATGAATGATTATAAGTTTATACTTAAACCTCTTAGGTTAATAACCCCAACTCCTAATTATCGGGTTGATGAAAAAAATTAGCTGAGAGTGTTAAGAAAAACAAAAAATTGATTGCCGATATTAGAAAGATTCGTGTATCAAAAGGTCTGTAAAAATGTATGAAACAAGAAAAGCCGCCTTTGGGCGGCTTTTCGCTTGCTTAAAAACTTTGTCAGACTAAATGCATAAACTGAATAAAAGGGTAGATTTAAGTTTGACAATTAACATGGTAAAAGAAACGAAAAAAAATAAAAGGGTTTTCGGATCCGGTGTCGAATACTAACAAATGGACGGCTATTTTTTGAGTCTTTTACAGGAATAGCCGAAATCGGATAAAAGAAAAGGATGGAAGGACAAGCATGAATGTACGAGAGAAGCTAGAAGCGTTAGAACATGAATATCTTTGTGAATACGCTACATTTTCCGATCAGTCAAAGGGTCGTGATGTCGAGGAACCGATGTGTGATGTAAGAACAATCTTTCAACGGGATCGAGATCGTATTCTGCATAGTAAGTCTTTTCGTCGCTTGAAGCAAAAAACACAAGTTTTTTTATCTCCGGAAGGAGATCACTATAGAACGCGTTTAACGCATACGCTTGAAGTGTCTCAGACGGCGAGAACGATTGCAAGGGCACTTCGTTTGAATGAAGAATTAACAGAAGCAATTGCCTTAGGACATGATCTTGGACACACACCATTCGGGCATGCCGGCGAGCGTGCATTGAATGAAGTATGTTCAAAAGGATTCAAGCATAACGAACAGAGTATCCGAGTTGTTGAATGTTTGGAGAAGAAAGGAAAAGGATTGAATCTTACGGTAGAGGTAAGAGATGGAATCCGCAATCACAAAACGACAGGTGCACCGAATACATTAGAAGGCAAGATTGTACAGTTGGCGGATAAGATTGCGTATATTAACCATGATATAGATGATGCAATTCGTGGGGGAATTCTCTTAGAAGATGATTTGCCTAAGGATTGCACCAAGTTTTTGGGAAATAGCACGAGAAACCGTTTGAATACAATTATTCATGATGTAATTGCGAACAGTGAAGGAAAGGGAGATATTGTATGTTCAGCGGAGATTCGTCAGGCAATGACGGGACTTAGAAGTTTTCTCTTTGAAAATGTATATACGAATCCTGTTGCAAAAGGAGAGGAAGGCAAAGCAAAACGAATGCTTCAGGAATTGTTCCACTACTATGTTACAAAGCCGGAAAAGATGCCGGAGGAATATGTGGCAATGATGGAAGCAGGACAGGACCGCGAGATTGTTGTGTGTGATTATATTGCAGGCATGACCGATAATTATGCGGTTATGAAGTTCCAGGAGGCATTTGAACCATCCGGATGGAAAAGATAAAAGATGTAACTTGTTTACATAATGTGAGAGCGTGGTGAAAAGGTGTATTATTCAGATGAGATAATTGAAGAAGTGAGATCAAGAAATGATATTGTTGACGTGATTGGGAGTTATGTAAACCTGAAGAGAAAAGGTAATTCGCATTCAGCATGTTGTCCGTTTCATCATGAAAAGACACCTTCATTTCATGTCAGCAGAGAAAAGCAGATGTATCATTGTTTTGGATGTGGCGTAGGTGGTAATGTTTTTACATTTTTGATGGAACATGAGAATTTCACCTTCCCGGAGGCGATGGAAGCATTGGCAGAGCGTGCAGGGTACGATTTGCCGAAGCAAGAAATGTCGGCCAATGAAAAAAAACAGGCAGATACAAGAACGAGAATTAAGGATATGAATAAGCTGGCAGCAGGATATTTTCATTATCTGTTAAAGACAGATCATGGTGCGATTGCCTTGCAATATCTGAAAGACAGAGGATTAAGTGACGATACAATTACAAAATTTGGTCTTGGTTTTTCGGATGTATATCGTGATGATTTATACAAATACTTAAAAAATAAAGGATATAAGGATGAAGACCTCAATGATTCCGGATTAGTTAAGTTTGATGAGAAGTACGGCTTTTCAGATCGGTTCTGGAATCGAGTCATGTTTCCTATTATAGACACGAATAATCGAGTCATTGGTTTTGGTGGCCGTGTATTAGGAGATGCGAAACCCAAGTATATTAATACGCAGGATACGTTGGTGTTTGATAAAAGTCGTAATCTGTATGGCTTGAATCTGGCAAAGAAGAGTAAGCGGCAAGGTATCATTTTTTGCGAGGGTTACATGGATGTGATTTCAATGCATCAGGCAGGTTTTGACAATGCAGTTGCGTCCCTTGGTACGGCACTGACGGTTGGTCAGGTGAATTTGATAAAACGATTCACGGATCGGGCATATCTTGCTTATGATAGCGATGAGGCCGGAACAAAGGCAGCATTAAGAGCATTAGAGATTATGAGAGAGTTTGAAATGCCGGCTCGTGTGATTTCGCTAAAGCCTTATAAGGATCCGGACGAGCTGATTCAGGCGGAGGGTGTTGATGAACTTGAAAAAAGAATCAACGAAGCCAAAAGCGGAACCATGTTTGAAATTGATATTTTGGCACATAATTATAACCAGGAAGATCCGCAGGAGCGAACCCAGTTCCAAAAAGAAGCTGCAAAACGGCTCGCTTTGATTACAGATCCGATGGAACGTAAGAATTATATTGACAGTGTTGCGAAACACTATGATATAGAAAAAGATTCACTAAAGGAAGCTGTGACGCAATATGGAATTGCAGGTGGAACCAAGGTGGATACATCTGTGTTCCGTGAACGGAATCGCAAGTCACCTGAAGAAGAAAAAGAACAGCAACAATTAAAGACAGAACGATTGTTGATTTCATGGATGATCAATGAACCAATACTGTTTGAAATCTTACAAGATACAATTCAACCGGATGATTTTTTTGAGCCGGTGTATCATGATGTGGTAAAGCAATTGTATGAGCAATATCATAGAGAAAAAAAGGTAATACCTGCTGCGATTATGAATCATTATCAAAGCAAAGAAGAACATGAAAAAGTTTCTATGATTATGCAACAGGATTTTGAAATTCCGGTTGCACAAAGTGAGAAATCAAAAGTGGTGACAGATCTTGTGAAGACAATTAAGCTTCGTAGTATAGAACATCAGATGGAGATGCAAAAGGGTGATTTGACGAAGCAAAGTGAGTTAATTATAGAAAAAGTTCGTATTGAAAAGATGAAACCGATTATCATTCAAGGTTCCGTCTAAGAATTACGCGTTAAGAAAGGGATAAATAATGGCTAAGAAAAAAACAACAGAAGAATTAAATGAAATGGAAACACTTCAGACAGAGGAAACAACCCAAAAGACGAAGAATAAAAAGAGCAAGGAGAAAGAAGAAACTGTGACAGAAGTAGAAGAAACAAAGAAGACAACCGCAAAGAGAACAAGAAAGACAAAGGCTGAGAAAGAAGCAGAGTTGGAAATCGCTGCAACAGAGGAAGCGAATGAAGCGACTACCGTTAATCCGGAGGAAGATGCAAAGTTCAGGGAGAAGTTAACGGAGTTGTTGACACTTGCTCAAAAGAAGAAAAATGTAATTGAAGATAATGAGATTATTGCCTGTTTTGCAACAAGTAAGGATGTGGAATTGACAACAGAGCGAATGGTTGAGATTTTTGATTTTCTTGAGCAGAACAAAGTGGATGTGCTTACTATCACGGAAGAAGAGGAAGAACCGGATGAGGATGCATTATTAGAAGTAGAGAATGATGAGGAAATCTCTGTTGAAAAGATTGACTTGTCTGTTCCGGAAGGTACGAATATCGAAGATCCTGTTAGAATGTATCTAAAGGAAATCGGAAAGGTTCCGCTTTTGTCAGCAGATGAAGAAATTGTGCTTGCAAAGAAGATGGAAGCCGGTGATGCTGCCCAATATCAATTAGATGAGTTGGGAGATGATATTGAAGAAGACCAAAGAGCATCACTTCAAGAGTTGATTGACGAGGGTGATTATGCGAAGAAGAAATTGGCGGAAGCCAATTTGCGTTTGGTAGTCAGTATTGCAAAACGTTATGTTGGTCGTGGTATGCTGTTCCTTGATCTTATTCAGGAAGGTAATCTTGGTTTGATCAAGGCTGTTGAGAAATTTGATTACAGCAAAGGTTATAAGTTTTCAACATACGCGACATGGTGGATTCGTCAGGCGATTACGAGAGCGATTGCAGATCAAGCGAGAACAATTCGTATACCGGTGCATATGGTTGAGACAATTAACAAGTTGATTCGTGTTTCAAGACAGTTGCTACAAGAATTAGGAAGAGAACCGTCTCCGGAAGAAATTGCACAGGAGATGGATATACCTGTTGAAAGAGTAAGAGAGATTCTCAAGATTTCTCAGGAGCCGGTATCGCTAGAAACACCAATTGGTGAAGAAGAAGATAGTCACTTAGGCGACTTTATTCAGGATGAAAATGTACCGGTGCCTGCAGATGCGGCAGCATTTACTCTTTTGAAAGAGCAGTTAGAAGAAGTGTTAGATACATTAACTGAAAGAGAACAAAAGGTATTGAAGCTTCGTTTTGGTTTAGATGATGGAAGAGCAAGAACGTTGGAAGAAGTAGGTAAGGAATTCAATGTCACAAGAGAGCGTATTCGTCAGATTGAGGCAAAGGCTCTTCGTAAACTCCGCCATCCTAGTCGAAGCAGAAAATTGAGAGATTATTTGGAGTAAAATGATATCTATGAAAGATGTTAGTTTGTCAAAAAGAATGGAGGCTGTGGTGAATATGGTTTCACCACAGTCATTTACTATAGCTGATGTCGGATGTGATCATGCTTATGTTTCGATTGCACTGTTACAAAGAAAGCTTGCTAAGAATGTAATAGCGATGGATGTGAGAAAAGGACCATTGGATATTGCGAAAAGGAACATTACAGAAGCAGGTTTTTTAGATGTAATAGATGTTAGACTCGGCGATGGATTACAACGTTTAGCTGTTGATGAGGTAGATACTATTATCATTGCAGGTATGGGTGGTCTTTTGATAAAAGGCATATTAGAACGTGGAATCCATATCTTAAAAGATGGAAAGAAAAAGCCGGTGCTCATTTTGCAACCGCAATCTGATTTGCACGAAGTGCGTCATTTTTTATATGAAAATTCGTATTGCATTGTGCAAGAGCAAATGCTAATTGACGAGGGAAAGTATTACACCATCATGAAAGCACAGGCAAGTGATATAGAAGAAGAGACAGCATATAATGAAGTGGAGTGGGTATATGGCAGATGCAATCTGCTAAACCGGAATCAATGTCTTTTTTCATATTTGCAAAACGAAAAAAAGGTATTGGAAAATATTTATATTAATTTGCAAAAAACGATATCAGGTAGCGAAAAGGAATCTGTTAATGAAGCTACATTAGAACGTTTACATACTTTGAAACAAGAGATAGCTTTGAATGAAAAAGCTTTGGAGTATTACGGAGAATAGATTTGTTTGTTTTGTTCATGTCGTGAAAGGAGGTTAACGGTATGAAGTGCAAAGAGATAATGGATTATCTAGAGCAGTTGTCTCCCAAACGTTATGCACTTAATTGGGATAATGTTGGTTTGTTGGTTGGAAGAAAAGAAAAGGAAGTACATAGACTTATGATTGCACTGGATGCGACAAAGGATGTTGTGCAAGCAGCTATAGAACAAGAGGTTGATATGTTAATTACACATCATCCTATGATTTTTTCCGCTATGAAACAAATCAATGAAGATGATATTACTGCAGAGAAGGTTCTGACATTGGCTGAAAACGGCATTTGCTATTATGCAATGCATACCAATTTTGATATTGCCGGAGGGATGGCAGAGTTGGCAGCCGGAAGTGATTATCTGAATCTGACAAATACGTATCCGATTGAGGTGCGCGATACGGAAGATGGTGAGGGTCTTGGACGGTATGGAATACTACCGGAAGCCATGACGGCGCAACAGATATGTGCTTACGTTAAGGAAAAATTCCACTTACCATTTGTTATGTTATATCAACCAAAAGGGTTAGAGGATAAAGTTTATGAAAAAATTGCTGTTTTACCGGGAGCCGGAAAAAGCAACTGGAAAGACGTATTACACACGGGATATGAGCTTTATCTGACCGGAGATTTTGGTCATCATCCGGGCTTGGACGCGATGGAAATGGGAATCACGGTGATTGATGCAACACATTATGGATTGGAATACATTTTTGTGAAGTATATTCGTGATTATTTACAGGAAAAAATGCCGAACGTTGAGATTGTTGAGTTGGATACGGGATGTCCCGTACAAGTGATATAAGGAGGGTATTGGGTATGGTTACGGTAAGAGTAAATGCTAAGGATTACAATGTGGAAAAAGGGGTTACATTAGAGACGGTTGCAAAGCAGTATGCGACATGTGAAAAAGGCGATATTGTGCTTGCTTATATGAATGGACATCTGTGTGAGCTTCACAAAGAGGTAATGGAAGATTGTGATGTTGAGTGGGTGGCAACGACAGACAAGATTGGATTATCTAGTTATAAACGAAGCATGATATTAATGATGATGAAGGCATTTCGCGATGTTTTGAAAACGAAGAATACAACAGGAAGAATTCGCGTTTTGTTTTCTCTTAGCAAAGGATTCTATTGCGAACTAGATAGATGTGGTGTTGAAGTTACGAAAGAACTCTTAGCAGAGGTGGAAACTCGCATGAAGGAAATTGTAGATGCAGATATTACCATTGAAAAGAGTACATATAAGTCACACGATGTGATGAAGCGTTTTGAACAACAGGGAAGAAATGACAAAGTACAATTATTCAAGTATCGTCGTGCATCGAATGCGAATGTATATCGCTTAGAGGACTTTGAAGATTATTATTACGGTTTTATGGTGCCTTCTACGGGATATTTACGTTACTTTAAGCTGTATTCATATGAAAAAGGATTTGTGTTACAGATGCCTGAGAGAAGAGAGCCTGAAGTGATACCGGAATTCATTCCACAGAACAAATTGTTCCAGGTTTTGAAACAGTCAGATGACTGGGGTGTGATGTTAAAGGTTGATACGGTAGGCGGATTAAACGATGCAATTGCAAGAGGTGAAATCAATGACTTAATGTTGGTGCAGGAAGCATTACAAGAAAGCAATGTTGCAGCAATTGCAAGAAGAATTAAGGAAGAAGATAAGAAAGTAATCCTGATTGCGGGACCAAGTTCGTCAGGAAAGACATCATTTTCTCATCGTCTAAGCATTCAATTACGAGCATTAGGACTTTCTCCGCATCCGATTGCATTAGATAATTACTTTGTCGATCGTGAAAAAACACCGAGGGATGCAGATGGTAATTATGATTTTGAGTGTTTAGAAGCAGTGGATGTGGCGCAGTTTAATGAAGACATGGCGAAGTTACTTCAGGGCGAAGAAATTAAGATGCCAACATTTAATTTCCTGATTGGAAAGAGAGAATATCGTGGTAACACATTGAAATTGGAAGAAAATGATGTTTTGGTTATAGAAGGAATTCATGGTTTGAATCCAAAGATGTCTGAAGGTTTACCACAGGATAGCAAGTTCAAAGTATATATTAGTGCTCTGACACAGTTGAATGTAGATGAACATAACCGCATTGCTACGACAGACGGACGTCTCATTCGCAGAATTGTAAGAGATGCGAGAACACGTGGTAATTCAGCACAAAGAACAATCGGCATGTGGGATTCTGTAAGAAGAGGTGAAGAGCAAAATATTTTCCCTTATCAAGAAGAAGCAGATGTGATGTTTAATTCGGCACTTATTTATGAATTGAGTGTAATTAAACCTTACGTGGAACCGTTGCTGTTTGCGATACCAAGAGATTCTGCAGAGTATCAGGAAGCGAAAAGATTACTAAAGTTTTTGGATTATTTCTTAGGTGTCAGCTCTGAAAATATTCCGAACAACAGTATTCTTAGAGAATTTGTAGGCGGAAGCTGTTTTCCTGTGTGACAATATAGGAAACATATGGTATAATGAGTAGTAATAACTGATTGTCGTTATTGTAGGTTTTGTAACATTGTTTGAGAGATAAGGGGGTCTGCTTATGGATGCTTCGAAACACAAATTCGATTTGTCGCAGATGAAGGATTACTTTGAAGACCGCATGCAACATGTTAGACTGATAAGTGATTTGACATTGAGCGAGAATGATTTCAAGAGTTTAGGTGCAAAGTTGAAATCTGCCTTTTCTTTTAAGGACAGTAAGGATGATATGGAAGACGTTATTATTTGTTATCTGGTATATTGGGTTTATGCACTTCTTTACTGGGATGAGGAGACAGGTATTCATGATGAGTTGACGCAGTATTGCGAAACGTTACCGCAATACAAGTTGCGACATCATTTTCAAATGCTTCTTGATGCATTTGTTGACTATGAAATTAATGATTTTGGATATCAGCCGGATAGTCTTGAAGAGCGGTGCTCAATGATTATCGCCCGTCATGCAGGAATACCGAATGATGAAAAGTATCAGGTTTTTGAATTGATTGATGATTATAGGACGCAGAATGTATCGGTGGATGCGATGGTGGAAGATATCTACGCACATCTTCCGTACAAGAGTCAGTATATTTTTTCTTTGCTTGATCAGCGTTCGAGACAAGAGATTATATGGGAAATTCGTACGATTATGGCGGAGGTTTCTTTGCGGACATTGACGAGAGATGAACTATTGGAGAAGTATTCCGAAACATCAGTTAGTTTGATTGATTATTGTTTTTACTGGAGAGAAGGAAGAACACTTTTAGAACAAGTACAATAAAAAAGGATGCGGTGAATAAGCCGCATCCTTTTTTTGTTGACTCAGCCGATAAGCCGGGTTATGTCGTTGAATGATCATCTATCTAGACCTATTGTTACCAATAGGTTCAAGCGACCTACCCGAGAACGTGACGGGCAGCCACATGGTTCTCTGTTCGGTCTTGCTTCGAGTGGGGTTTACAGAGCCTGCCTTGTTACCAAGACAGCGGTGAGCTCTTACCTCGCCTTTCCACCCTTACCGGTAAAACCGGCGGTTTATTTCTGTTGCACTAGCCTGGGAGTCGCCTCCACCGGACGTTATCCGGCACCCTGCCCTATGAAGCCCGGACTTTCCTCACCTGCAACCTTTCGGTATTGCAGCCGCGATCATTTGTCTGAGTCGGGTTTGATTGTATCACACAATGATAACTTCATCAAATGTTTTCTTGATACTCTGCGATATGTTTTGGAATCTCGATTGTCTGATATATTTCATGGTACTGTGCAGAGGAATATATATGAATGAAATTCTTGACATATTTTTTGTGGATTCCTTTTTTTGTTAATGTGTCTATTGCTTTGTTATATGCAATAGCGGCAGTGTATTTATCTTCGTAGCGTCCGATTATGAAATTCCCTCTGATGTGTATAACTGCTTCATAAAGTGTTTTGCCGTCTTTTTCAACAGAAGAAACGCCGTTATATTCGTTGATGATTTTGATGTTTTCATATCGGAAATCGTATTCGTTTTGGTTGACAAACAGATAATCGATTCCTTTTTTTGCATAATTCTTGATTCCGTAACGGGACAGAATATTATATTGACTACCGTAATCACAGATAAAGAAATAACCACCTCTTATCTGGAGCTTGTGATTGGCGTAGAAGAATAAATCTTCTCTGTCAAATATCAGATATTTTTCAGGTGAAAGGTAGTAATAGAAAAAATCCGGAGTCAGATAAATCGGTGTTTTAAAATATATGTTGGTGTTTCTATAGTTCATTAGGATTACAAACTTTGTAAAGTCGAGCGCAAAAGTCTCATCATAATCAGATAATTCATAGCGATGTTCCCGGATGATTTCACAAGCTTCCCGGTAAGCTTTGCTTGCAGTATCAGCATCGTCAAAACTACCAAGGCTGATATGTTTTCCGTGAATTGTCATAGATGAACGATAATATAGCGTACCATCTTTCTTTTTTGAAGATGTGACGCCGGGTAATTTTGTCATATGCGGTACACTCCTTTAAGTTAATACATATGCATATAATAAATGATATAATGAGAATTTGCAAATCGGAAAAGACTTGACCTTTTTCCTTTAAAAAACTATAATCATAACTACATATGTCTACATATTGATAAGGAAAGTGGATGGGATATGAAGAAATTGCAAAAGGTAAAAAATGTAATAGCCGGTATTTTTTTGATTTTGCTGATGGGCGTGATTGTTGTTGCAGGATATCGCGTGGTAGTGACTGCAGATGAGTTGCCGGGCAAATTAAGTTGTATTGCAACTTCAGCAAACAATCTGCAAGCTTACGCTCCGATGTTGTCAAAAACACAAAAGGTCAGCTACGACAAGATGAAGTATGGTTATATGGATGACTTGATGCTGGCACAGATGGATGTTTTGGATCAAGCATATGAGAATGAACGTCTTGAAGAAATCCGAGCTGTCAATAATCTAACGGCGATGAGTGAAAAGACAACGGATAAGCTTGCTTATGAAGCTGCAAAGAAACAATTAGAAGAAGAAGCAGAAAAGGCAAGACAGGCAGCAGCCCTTGCAGAAGCCGCGAAGAAGGCAAGAATTCAGGCACTGCTTGCTCAGATGGAAGCAGAAGAGGCAGCAGAGAATGTACAAAACATTGATACAGGTGACAGCAGTGACAGAGGTTCAGGTGATACAGCGTCAAAGGGTGGAAGAAAAGGAACACCTGTATATGCAGAGTCGCATGGGAAGAGCCTTGGTAAGTTTGTAATCACTGCATATTGTACATGTCGTGTGTGCTGTGGTGTCTACTCAGGTGGCAATCGTACAGCGAGCGGAACAGTGCCTACATCGAATAGAACAATTGCTGTCGATACGAATGTGATTCCGTTTCGTACGAAAGTTGTAATCAACGGTCAGGTTTATGTAGCAGAAGACCGTGGTGGTGCAATCAAAGGTAAACGTATCGATATGTTCTTTATGACACATAAGGAAGCATTAAGATGGGGAAGAAGAACCATGGAAGTCTATCTTGCAAAATGATGCTTGCATATGGACTTCATATATGGTAAAGATATATTAATTATAATGAAAAGAGGATAAAATAATGGCAGTAACTTATAAGAGTACACGTAACAGCAATGAGACAGCAACTGCGTCAGAAGCAATTTTAAAAGGTTTAGCAGAGAACGGCGGATTATTCGTACCGGATTCAATCCCGGCGTTAGATGTAGATTTGAATGATTTGGCAAAGATGAGTTATCAGGAAGTGGCTTATGAAGTAATGAGCCGCATGTTGACTGATTTTACAGAAGAAGAATTAAAGTATTGTATTAACAGTGCATATGATAAGAAGTTTGATACACCTGTTATTGCACCACTTGTTAAAAAAGCAGGTGCACATTATCTGGAGTTGTTCCATGGTTCAACAATTGCATTCAAAGATATGGCGTTATCTATCTTGCCATACTTGTTAGTTACATCAGCAAAGAAGAATCACGTAGATAATGATATTGTAATTCTTACAGCAACATCCGGTGATACCGGAAAAGCTGCACTTGCAGGTTTTGCAGATGTACCGGGAACGAAGATTATTGTATTTTATCCAAAGAATGGTGTAAGTCCAATTCAGGAAAAGCAGATGGTAACACAAAAAGGTGACAATACATCAGTAGTTGGTATTATCGGTAACTTTGATGATGCACAGACAGGTGTTAAGAATATGTTTAATGACAAGGCACTTGCAGATGTAATGAATGAGAAAGGTTTCCAGTTCTCATCAGCGAATTCCATTAATATCGGACGTCTTGTTCCTCAGATGGTTTACTATGTGTATGCATATTCTCGTATGGTAGCTAGTGGTGAGATTCAGGCAGGCGATAAGATTAATGTAGTTGTTCCGACAGGTAACTTTGGTAACATTTTGGCAGCCTATTATGCAAAAGAGATGGGACTTCCTATTGCAAAGTTTATCTGTGCATCGAATGATAACAAAGTATTATATGATTTCTTTGAAACCGGTGTATATGATCGAAACAGAGAGTTTATCTTAACAACATCTCCATCAATGGATATTTTGATTTCAAGTAACTTAGAGCGTTTGATTTATCGTATTGCCGGTGATGATGCGAATAAGAATGCGGAGCTTATGAAGGCTTTGACATCCGAGGGTAAGTATGAGATTACTGATGATATGAAGAAGAACCTTTCAGAGTTCTATGGAAATTATGCAAGTGAAGAAGAGACAGCGAAGACAATTAAGAAAGTATATGACTCTGATCAGTATATTATGGATACACATACAGCGGTTGCTGCATGCGTATATGATAAGTATGTTGCTGCGACAGGGGATACAACACCAACAGTGATTGCATCTACTGCGAGTCCTTATAAGTTTACAAGAAGTGTTATGGAATCTATTGATCCGGCATATGCTTCACAGACAGATTTTGAGTTAGTAGACGAGCTTAACAAGCTTTCTAACGTGACAATTCCACAAGCAATTGAGGATATCAGAAGTGCTGCGGTGCTTCATGATACTGTGTGTGACAAGAGTGAGATGGAAGCAACGGTTAGAAATATTTTAGGTTTGTAATTAAAAAAGACAGTTCATTAGTACCATCCTGTCTATAAATAAAACTAGGGCTGAATAAGAGAGATTTCGCAATCTTTGTATGATAACAATGAGAAGAAGACACCTGTATTCAGACAGTAGAATATGTGTGTCTTTTTTCTTTGCGGAAAATGTTTATAAGAGGAAGCATCGTAGCTGAGGCTTCTTCCTAATATCAATATAGGAGGAGACAATATGTATACATTGCAAACGAGTGCAAGTTTTGACAGTGCACATTTTTTGAAGGGGTACGAAGGCAAGTGCAGTAATATCCATGGACATCGTTGGACTGTTGAGGTGACAGTTGCAGCGGAGGATGTTGAAAAAGAAGGACAGACCAGAGGGATGGTCGTAGATTTCAAAACGTTGAAAGATGATCTGAACGCACTAACGGATGCGTTTGATCATAAGTTGATTGTAGAAGAGAATAGTTTGAAAGAAAAGACAATGGAAGCTTTGTTGGAAGAAGAATTCGCAATCGTTGAGGTTGCTTTTCGACCGACAGCAGAGAATCTGGCAGAGTATTTCTACGATGAGATGGAAGAAAAGGAATATCAGGTCGTTTTGGTGAAGGTGTATGAGACACCGAATAACTGTGCCGGATATAGCAGATAATGAGGATCGATATGATAGAAAAGATGAATTGTTTTCGTGTGGTGGAACATTTTGTGAGTATTAACGGTGAGGGGCGAAGAGCCGGACAATTGGCACTGTTTATCCGCTTCGCAGGTTGTAATTTGAATTGCGTATATTGCGATACAAAATGGGCGAATGAGGAGGACGTGCCATACGAAAGCTATACGAGTGAACAATTATATAATTTGATTAAGGATAGTAAAGTATCTAATGTGACGTTAACGGGTGGTGAACCGCTTTTGCAAAAAAAAATATTAGAGTTATTGCAGCTTTTGCGTCAGGATGATACATTAAGAGTTGAAATAGAGACCAATGGAAGTGTGGATGTGAAACCATTTATGAAAGACGGAGAAAATGACAATATAACATTTACTTTGGATTACAAAACGGCAGTAAGCGGAATGGAAGAGCGGATGTTTCTGGATAATTATGTAAACCTGAGGAAAGAGGATACAGTGAAGTTTGTTGTAGGAAGCCGCCATGATATCGAAAAAGCAGGTATGATTATTGACCGATACCACTTGATTAAAAAAGGTTGTGGTATCTATATAAGTCCTTGCTTTGGAATGATAGAACCGAGAGAAATTGTAGATTATCTTGTTGACCACCGATGGAATGATGTGAATGTGCAATTGCAGTTACACAAATTCATATGGGATCCGGAGCAACGAGGTGTATAGAATGAAGATTTAGGGACAGTAATTAGGAGGAAAGATATGGCAATTGATCAAAAAGCAATTGAAGAACATATTAGAGGCATACTTGTCGCGTTAGGAGATGATCCGGAACGTGAAGGGATTAAGGATACACCGAACCGTGTGGCAAGAATGTACGCAGAAGTATTTGAAGGTATGAATTATACCAATGAGGAAATTGCAGCAATGTTTTCAAAAAACTTTGATGTACCATCTAGTAGTCAGGAAGATATGGTTGTGGTGAAAGATATTGAAGTGTTTTCGTATTGCGAGCATCATCTTGCTTTGATGTATGATATGAAGGTTACGGTTGCATATATTCCGAATGGAAAGGTAATTGGGCTTAGTAAAATTGCAAGAATTGCAGATATGGTTGCAAAACGTTTGCAGTTACAGGAACGTATCGGAACAGATATTGCTGACGTGATTCGCATGGCTACGGGATCGAAGGATGTGGCTGTGTATATTGAAGGGAATCACAGTTGTATGACAGCGAGAGGAATTAAAAAACCTTCGGCAAAGACGGTTACAACGACTTTCCGCGGCAGGTTTGAGGATGAGATAACATTACAAAACAAGTTATTAATGATGATCAAATAAAATGGAGGAAGACAGCTTTGAATATGAATACAAGAAACAAAAAAGAAGCAGTTGTTGTATTTAGTGGAGGGCAAGACAGTACGACATGTTTGCTCTGGGCATTAAAAAAATATGAGCGTGTTGTAGCGGTTGCGTTTGACTATGGACAAAGACACAAAGCGGAGCTGGCTTGTGCGAAGGAAATTGCAGATGAATTCGGTGTGGAGCTTACAATTATGGATATGTCTTTGCTAAACCAGTTGGCACCGAACTCTTTGACACGGAGTGATATTGTAGTTGATCAAGATGCGCCGGAAGAAGGACCTCCGAATAGTGTTGTAGACGGAAGAAATATGCTGTTTCTGACATTTGCTGCGGTATTTGCAAAACAAAAAGGCATTACAGATTTGATTACAGGGGTGTCGCAAAGTGATTTTTCGGGTTATCCTGACTGTAGAGATGTATTTATTAAATCCTTAGAGACAACACTTAATCTGGCGATGGATTACACATTTTGTATAGAAACACCACTTATGTGGATTGACAAAGCCGATACCTGGAAGCTTGCTTCGGATTTGGGTGGTTTGGAACTAGTAAAGACAAAGACGCTTACCTGTTATAACGGAATTAAAGGTGATGGTTGTGGTGATTGCCCAAGCTGTAAGTTAAGACGTCAGGGATATGAGGAATATCTGGTGAGATATCAAAAATAAAGTAGGAGGAAATGGATATGTGGAAGAAATTCATGAAATTAAGTTTTATGATTGTACTGACATTGGTGTTAGTAAAACCGATGGTAGTGCAAGCTGCTGAGGATGGAACAAGTTGGGATACGGCAAAAGGAATGAAACTGGGGACAATGACGATTGTAGATGGTGTGTCATATTATTACTATAAGAATACAAGTGCAAGGCCGGTTATATTGGAGATAAGTTCAGCATTTATCGATGGAGAGAGGGCTTTTCCTTCCCTTACAGAATATCAAAAGATTAGAAACAACTATGTTAGTGTTACAAGTGAATATAATTCATCAAGACCTTGTAAAATATATTCCAAAGTGAACAGTGGAGAAACGTTGTATTATCGATTTAGAAATGCCTCAGTATCTAGTTCGACGGAACCTTATACAGGTGCTTTTAATGTGGTTGTATCAATAGCCAAAGAAAAGAAAATAACATTGGGACAATCCGTCGTAACAACACAAACGGATGAAGGAACTTTGTATACATTTACTGTTCCGACAGAAGGTATTTATTCTTTTGACTGTACAGGAAAAAGTAGTGGTTACATTAGCATGTATTCGTTAGATCACAAATATTGGGTACCATTTTTTTCATCTAGTAGTTTTTATCAAGATGATAAAATAACAGGGTATTATTTGATTCCCGGTTGTCAGTATGCATTATTTGTTAACAGCGATTATGATCAGTATCGTGTCACCTGGAATATAGAAAAGGCAAGTAATCTTAATAATCCGGCTCTTACGTTACAGACGATACAAGAAAGGTTATATGATGGATATTCTCATAGTCCTAACCCGATGTTGTACTACAAAGGATATGACATTGTAGGAGATTTAGATGGAGAATGTGGTTGGTCATCTCTTAACAATAACGTATTACCGGGAACGGCAGTAGGTGTGATATATTATTCATTTACATATGAAGGTTCAACTTTTTCCGGTTACTATTATACAACCTTCCGCATTGTTCAGGATATTGGGGTGGCAGATATTACAGGTATCACAACGCCAATCTATACCGGTAAACCGGTAGCACCGAAGGCTACCGTTAAGATTAGTGGAAAAACTTTGAAAGAAGGTGTGGACTATAAAATCGTGGCGGATAGCAATGTGAATGCGGGTGCCGGAAGAACTGCCACAATTCAGGGTCTTGGAAAGTACGCTTATACAAAGAAGATTGAGTATACAATTGCGAAGGGTGCACAAAGTATTCAGTGTAATGGAGAATTTATCACACACAAGAAAGCAAAGAAATTTGCATTGGGTGCCAAAGCAAATGGTGCCTTGTCATATGCAACCTCTAATGCTAAGGTTGTAACAATTGATCAAAATGGAATGGTAAAACCGAAGGGATATGGTAGAGCAGTAATCACCATTTCTGCTGCAGCGACCGCTAATGTGAATGCAACAAGCAAGAAGATAACAGTGATTGTTACAAGTAAGGCTACAAAGATTGCTTCTGTGAAATCTACTGCAAAGAAGAAAGCTACAGTGAAGATTAAAAAGGCAACAGGTGCACAGGGATATGAAATTTCGTATTCTATGGATCCAAATTTCAAGAGCGGTGTAAAGATAGTCAAGACAAAGAAAGCATCTACCACTCTTAAGAAGTTGAAGAGCAAAAAGACATACTATGTCAGAGTACGCAGTTACCGCAAGGTAAAAGGTGAAAAGCTTTACAGCACATATAGTGCAACCAAGAAAGTGAAAGTTAAATAATCTTGTGATAACGATAGGAGAACGGAGGGAATCAATATGTTGAAAAAGATTACAAAATGCTGTTTGGCAATGTTGTTCCTTGTATGGATGTTGCCAAGTACAGTGCTTGCTGCTGATATTAATACAATAGATACCGCCTATCCTTTGAAAATGGGACAGACAGAAGTGAATGGACGAACTTATTATGTATATACGAATAAAAGCAAGAATATTGAAAGACTGATTGTGTATTCTACTGTTGTTGAAGGTGTTAGTATAGATCCATATGTGGAAGTTTATAAGCTGAGTGACGATGGTTATTCATATTATAAAAGTGATGATGACAGTGCCGGAAGTCTTAATTTTGAATGTGATATATATATGGAGCCGGGAGAGACGGTGTGTGTATATACAAGGACATGTAATCATAAGGATACTGTAGTGCGTTATAACTTGCATGCAACAGTCAAGAAATATAATAACGGCATTGTGAACGGTACACAAATTCATACTGCATCAGTGAATAATGATATGCAGATTTTTACGGTTCCAACAACAGGTTATTACAGTATGGATTATACAGCCAATACGAGGGGGTCGGTTGAGGTATATAACCTGGAAGTGGGTGTGACTGAGTACGGTGATGGATTTTATGGAGATGGCAAGATGGGACCAATGTTCTTGGTGGCTGGTTATCGATACTTGTTAGAGTATTCATTTTTATCTGCTGAGGGTACTTCTCAGTGGCGTTTTATAAAGGGGACTACCCCAATAGAAGATGGAGTCTCGATTAGCAAGATTCCGGATCAGCCTTACACAGGAGAGGAGATTCGCCCGGAATTTTATGTATATTATAATGGCAAAGATGTTCGAAAAGAATATAATGGTAACTATTATTATGATTATATTCATAATAATACAGACGTTGGAACCGCTCTTGCGAGAATATATTATGTGTTTAATGTTGACGGTGAACGTCATAGCGGATATTACATGACAATCTTTAGTATCAAAAAAGATATGAGTAAAGCCTCAGTGAAGGTTGGTAATCTTGTATATTCCGGTAAAGCTGTTGCACCAACTGCAACGGTTGTATTCGGTGGGAAGACCTTGAAAGCAGGAACGGATTACAAGGTGATACCGGATAAGAATGTCAATGCGGGTACTAAAACAGCAACCATTCAGGGTACTGGTAATTATATGGGAACAATTGCTGCAAAGTATGTAATCAATAAGGCAAACCAGACAATCAATGTAACAAATGAGTTTATTAAGAATAAGTCTTCTAAGAAGTTCGATCTGAAAGCAACTGCACCAGGTGCACTTTCATATCAGACATCTAACAAGAAGATTGTAACAGTCGATAGTACCGGTAAAGTAAGTCTTAAGAAAAAGTATGGTATAGCTAACATTGTTATAACTGCTGCTGCAACGCAGAACTACAATGCTGCGGCTAAGACAGTGAGGATTGTTGTCACAAGTAAAGCGACAAAGATTGCTTCTGTGAAGTCTCCTTCTAAGAAGAAGGCAACAGTGAAGATTAGGAAAGCAACAGGTGCACAGGGTTATGAAATATCTTACTCTACAGACTCTACATTTAAGACCGGCGTGAAGACAACAACAACCAAGAAGGCAACAGCAACTCTTAAGAAGCTAAAGAGTAAAAAGACATATTATGTAAGAGTACGCAGCTATCGCAAGGTGGGCGGACAGAAGCTTTACAGTACATATAGTGCTGCAAAGAAAGTAAAAGTAAAATAGCATAAAAGCACAGATTGACAGAACGCCATTTGGGTGTATTAAGACCACATTTGTGATGAAAATCGCAGATGTGGTCTTTGGTTTGTATGGAAATGGAAACTGCTTGCCAAGTTATAGGAGAAAGAGGTATAATATATCAGTGTATGTGCATTTATCAGTACATGTTTGAAAGTGTGACGTTTGTGAGAATGTTCTTCGAAATGACACATTAGGAGGTTGACTGAGTATATGAAGAGTTTGTTGTTCATTTTGAATCCGTCGGCGGGAAGGAAACATATTAAGACAAAGCTATTTGACATTGTGGATTTGTTTGTGAAGGAAGGTTATAACGTACGCGTTTATCCAACACAGGCGAAAGCAGATGCAATTCGCATTGTTTCAGAAGAGGGATGGCTTTATGATATGATCGTCTGTGCCGGTGGAGATGGTACATTAGATGAAGTGGTAACGGGATGTATGAAATGTGGATGTGAAACTCCGATTGGCTATATTCCGTGTGGTACAACGAATGATTTTGCGAGGAGCCTTGGTATTCCGAAAGATCCGTTGCGTGCAGCGAAACGAATTGTAAAATATGAACCGAAGCCGATTGATATTGGTTCGTTCAATGGAGATTCGTTTGTGTATGTTGCAGCATTTGGTGCATTTACGGATATAACATATACGACACCGCAGGAATATAAGAATTATTTTGGTCATGCGGCATATGTATTTGAAGGTATTAAAAGTGTTGTGAATTTGAATTCATATCATATGCGTTTCGAATACGATGGCAAGGTAATTGAGGATGATTTTATGCTTGGCATGATAACCAATTCTATGTCGGTAGGCGGTTTTACCACGCCGAATGCGAAGTTGGCGGAATTCGATGATGGATTATACGAGATTCTATTAGTTAAGTATCCAACGAATCCGATTGATTTGCAGGCAACCGCTACAGCATATTTTATGGGAGAATTTAATCCGGAATATATGTATCAGTTCAAAACACAGAAAGTGATTGTAGAAAGTGCGGAGGCTGTTAGTTGGACATTGGACGGTGAATTCGGTGGTAATGTGACATATGCAGAGGTTGTTAATCACCATAGAGCAGTAAGCATTGTGTTAAAGTAAGAGTGCTTTAGCATAAGTTATAGAATGAACTTAGTATAAAAGGAGAAAAAGATGGGTAAATATTTTGGAACAGATGGATTTCGTGGTGAGGCAAATGTTAATTTGACGGTAGAACACGCATATAAAGTTGGAAGATATCTGGGTTATTACTATGGGAAAAATCATGAAGATGGAAAAGCAACGGTAGTAATCGGAAAGGATACAAGACGTTCTTCCTATATGTTTGAGTATGCGTTAGTTTCAGGATTGACGGCGAGTGGTGCAGATGTGTATCTGATGCATGTTACACCGACGCCAAGTGTATCTTATATTGTTCGTCTTGATGAGTTTGATTGCGGAATTATGATTTCTGCAAGTCATAATCCATATTACGATAATGGAATTAAGATTATTAATGGACAGGGATATAAGCTTGAAGCAGAAGTGGAGAATGAGATAGAAGCCTATATTGATGGAGAGATTCCGGAAATTCCACTTGCTACAAGAGAAAAGATTGGTCGTACGGTTGACTATGCAATGGGTCGTAATCGATATATTGGTTATCTGATGACTTTGGCAACACGTTCCTATAAGAATAAGCGTGTAGGACTTGATTGTGCGAACGGAGCAGCTTCTACAGTTGCAAAAGCGGTTTTTGAGGCGTTAGGTGCGAAGGTATATGTAGTGAGCAACGAGCCGGACGGAACCAATATTAATAATAATTGTGGTTCTACGCATATGGAACAGTTACAAAAGCTTGTACTAGAGAAGAAATTAGACATTGGATTTGCTTATGATGGAGATGCTGACCGTTGTCTTGCGGTAGATGAGAATGGCGATATTATAGATGGTGATAAGATTCTATATGCCTGCGGTTGCTATTTTGCAGAGAATGGAAAGCTTAATAACAATACAATTGTTACTACAGTTATGTCGAATCTTGGTTTGTACAAAGCACTTGATAAGAAGGGAATTTCTTATGAGAAGACGGCAGTAGGCGACAAGTATGTGTTCGAGAATATGATGGAGAATGGGCACTCATTAGGTGGAGAACAGAGCGGACACATTATTTTTAGTAAGTATGCAACAACAGGTGACGGCGTTCTTACATCCATTAAGTTTATGGAAGTAATTCTGGAAAAAAAGGTTGCCGCATCAGAATTGTTCAGAGATTTGAAGATATATCCACAGCTATTAGTAAATGTCAGAGTTAAGAGTAAGCCGGAAACAAGAGAAGACCAGGATGTAATAGCAGCAGTAGAAAGAGTGGAGCAGGCATTGGGAAATGACGGAAGAATTCTTCTTCGTGAAAGCGGAACAGAACCTGTAATTCGTGTCATGGTAGAAGCTTCTACAGATGAACTATGCAAGCAGTATGTCGATGAGGTTGTGCAGGTGATTAAAGACAAGGGACATGAAGCGTAAGCGTTTGGAGGATAGAATGAAGAAATGTAATAAGGTACGAATCAGAAGTCTTATATGGATTATGGTTCTTTTGGTAGCGTGTACTACGTGTGGAACAATAAGTCATGCCGCAGGAAAAACCGGTTGGGATAATGGTTATTATTACAAGAACGGCAAGAAACAAAAATCGACCTGGGTAACAGATAGAACCGGAACGTATTATGTTGGCTCATCAGGAAAGAAAGTAACAGGTTGGAGAAAAATTAAAAAGAGCTACTATTATTTTAACGAAGCGCAAGGTGGTATTCTTCGCAATAGTGCACGAAAAACAGGTGTCCGTCTATCAAAGCTTAGTAAGAATGTCATTACAATTGGTATTGATATGTCACAGTGGCAAGGTAATGTGAACTGGAAGAAAATCAAAAGTGCAGGTGTTGATTTTGTTATGCTTCGTATTGGATATGGAAAAGGCAGATACGGAAACAATACGTGTGCAATAGATCCGAAGTTTCGCTCCTATGTAAATGGTGCGAAAAAAGTAGGGATTCCAATCGGCATTTATTTCTATTCTTATGCAACGACACCGAAACAAGCGCAAAAGGAAGCTGAATTCGTTATTGAAAATCTTGATGGTATCGATGTAGAGTTTCCGGTTGCATATGATTTGGAAGATCCGTCTATTTTGGAAAAGACAGATAATGCGACAAGAACAGAGATGACGAGAACCTTTATGGAGACGATTGCTGCAGCGGGATACACACCAATGTTTTATACTAACAAGAACTGGTATGATAATTATCTTGATACAGAGATTTTGAAAGATTATGAATTTTGGTATGCAAGGTATACATATGTAGAGCCGGATCGTTCGGAATATAACTATGGCATGTGGCAGGCAACTTCTACACAGAAGATGAGTGGCATTACAGAGAATACGGTTGATTTGAATTTCTTGTATACGGACTATTTCGAGCTCGTAGATAAACGTAGTAGTGCCATGAAATACGGATGGCATGAAGAAGCGGGTAAGAAATGCTATTATTACCAGGGTAAACGTTTGAAAAATGGATGGTTTGCAATTGCCGGAGAGCAATTTTTTATTAGAAATGGTGCAGTGTGCACAGGTTGGAAAACAATTCAGGATAAACGATACTATTTTGATAAAGAAGGTGTGATGCAGACAGGATTTACAAAGGTAGATGGAAAGATTTATCTTTTGAATGAACAAGGTCAGATGCAGACAACGACAGATGAACCGGGAGTTACCATTCTAGAGGACGGTTCATGTAAAATCAAAAAAGGTTGGTATAAAAACAAAGAAGGAAAGTATTTTTACCGTTATGCATCAGGTAAAATTGCAAAGAACAAATGGCTCAAGAAAAAGGGCAAGAAGTTCTATGTGGATAGTACAGGATTCCGTGTTACAGGCATGAAGACAATTAAGAAAAAGAAGTATTATTTTAATGAAAAGGGTGTGATGCAAACAGGATTTGTTACACACAAAAAGCATAGATACTACTTCAAGTCGAATGGTCAGATGCAAAAGGGATGGCTTAAGTACAAGGGTAAAAAGTATTACTTTAAAAAGAATGGTAAGATGGTTGTGAATCAGACAGTCACAATCAAGGGTAAGAAATATAAGTTTAACAAGAAAGGTCAGTTGGTTAGGTAAGCAATTGACAAGAAAATGACCGATGTGTCATTCAAATGGTGATTTTCATGAAGAAAGCATTAAGACAAATATTGAAAATGATAGTACAAAATCTGGTGTTACCGGTTGCGTACTTTATATTCTGTGTGCAAAAGGTAAAGCCTGGAGTTGTAATTCTTGCGGATGGACATTGCACAAAGAGACCTGAACGTATGGAAGCACTCTTCGAAGAATTACAGAAGCGTAATTATGAAGTGATTGAATGGTATGTTGATTTTCAGGCGATACCCTATGTAAAGGCAATGATAAAGATGCTCTCTTTCATGAAATTATATGCGAGAGCCAATTATGTTGTAATTAGTGACAATTTTTTGCCTGTATCATCCTGTAAAAAAAGAAAAGCCACATTTGTTATACAATTATGGCATGGATGTGGTGCTTTTAAGAAGTTTGGATATGACACACAGGATGATATTCCTGCTGATTATATTGGACATGTGTTTAAGAATTATGATTTGGTTCCGGTAAGCGGTCCGAAAAGCATCGAACCGTTTACAAGTGCAATGCGCTTAGAAGAAGGTGTTTGCCAGCCAATTGGTGTGAGTGCAACAGATGTGTATTTTGATGAATCATATAACCGGTCATGCGTAGAAGCATTTTATGAAAAATATCCGGAAACCAAGGGCAAACGCATTCTTTTGTGGGCACCTACATTTCGTGGAAATGCAGCAAATCCTACTCTTTGCGGAGAAGATGAGATTTCCGTTTTGAAAGAAAAGTTAGGTCCCTCATGGTGTGTTTTGACAAAATATCACCCTCATATGGAGGTTAAAGGGAGCAAGTCTTCAACAGATATTCCTACAGAGCGACTTTTACCGGTTATAGATGTGTTGGTAACAGATTATTCATCTATTATCTTTCCGTATGCAATATATGATAAGCCTGCTATTTTCTATGCACCGGATTTATCTGCATACTGGACAAAAAGAGGGTTTTATCTCGATTATGAGTCGTTACCGGGAGAGGTTTGTAAGAATGCACAGGAGATACTCGATGCCATAGCAAAAGCGGAGGTATCGTTTGATGGAGAATCTATGCGTACTTTTTATGAGGCGTATATGAGTGGATGTGATGGTAGTGCTACAAAACGTATAGTAGATATCATGGATACAAAGAGGTATAGAAGTTGAAAAAGATACTGAAAGCATTTTTTAAAAAGGTTGTCTTTGGTGGCATTTTTCCGTTGGCATACCGATGGAATGCAAGAAAACCAATAAAAGAAAAAAGTGTTTTATTTATCGAAATAAGATATGATAAGTTGACGAATAATTTTGCATTGTTGTGGGATAGCTTAAGTTCAAAAGATGGTGTTTCGGTAGAATTGATTTGTCTTGGCAATTCCATCTATCCATATAAGACATATTTGAAGAAGTGTTTTTTGATGCTACGCAAATTGGCCCTTGCAGAATATGTCATTGTTGATGAAAGCAGCAATGTCTTAGCGGCATTACCGATTCGTAAGGAAAGTAAGATGATCCAAGTTTGGCATGGATGTGGTGCTTTCAAACGTTTTGGACATGGTATAGAAGGTGGTTTAGAGGAACGCTACTATAATCCTTATCATTTGGTAACGGTGAGTAGTCCTGAGGTTGTAGATATCTATGCGCAGAGCATGCATCAAGACAAAAATATAGTAGAACCGATTGGTGTGAGTCGGACAGATGTGTTTTTTTCAAATGCATATATTGAGAATAGTATGCGTTCAATTCGTGAAAAATACAATATACCGCAAGATAAAAAGATTGTGTTATATGCACCGACATTTCGCGGTAATGTTCAAAATGCGGTTGCACCGCGCATGTTGGATATTAGTAAGCTGTATGATGCGCTGTCAGATACCTATGTAATCCTTTATAAAGGACATCCATCTGTTCGTACAACGTTATCAATAGATGAAAAACACAAAGCATTTTTTTTCGATGTAGGAAAAGATTCGATAGAGGTATTGATGTGTGCGGCAGATTGTTGCATTACGGATTATTCTTCGCTGGTGTTTGAATATGCATTATTAGAACGTCCGATGTATTTCTTTGCATACGATTACAAGGAGTATGTGAATGATAGAGGATTTTATTATGATTATGAAACATTTGTACCGGGACCGATTTGCTATCATGAGGAAGAGTTGGTAAAACACATAAATTCACAAGTGGATATCAATAAGGTGATAGAATTTAAAAAGCGATTTATGTCTGCGTGTGATGGCAATGCAACAACTCGGATCATAGAGCGGATGTTTTCGGAAACTTGAGAAGGCTTGACAATCATGGTATAATGTTTTGATGCTTTGAGAATATTAATGGAGATAGTAAGATTATGCGTAAGAGAGAGCAATTTAAGCGATTAATTACATTTTTTGAAGGTTTCATATTATGGGGCATTCATATAGCGATGTTTGCGTATATATGGTTTGAAATCTATACAGGGCAGTTAAAGAGTCCGTTGTTTCGTGGTAACTGGGCAGTTATCGGATTGTATGGTGCCGTGTTATTCTTAGTAACACGTCTGTATGGAGGTTTTCGTATTGGTTATCTGCGGTTAATGGATGTACTGTATTCACAGATTCTATCCCTTATATGTGCCAATATCTTTGTGTATGCCGAGATTGTCTTGATTAGTAGAAAATATTTATCAGCAGTTCCGTTAGTAGAGATGACAATGGTGCAGATTGTTGCAATTCTTATATGGACTCTGATTTGTAAGAAAATCTATGCGGTTGTATATCCGCCGAGACAGATGTTGTTAATTTATGATGATCGTTCTCCAAAAGAAATCATGAGTAAGTTAGGAACACGAAGTGATAAGTATAATGTCTGTGATGTTATGCATTTGTCTGAAGGTTTAGAGAATATCCTTGACAGCTTACAGAATTACGAGGCCGTGTTGATATATGATATTTCAGCCTATGAGCGTAATATGATTCTAAAGAAATGCTTTGATTTATCGGTAAGAACCTATGTAACACCAAAGATTTCGGATATTCTATTGACAGGCTCGGATAAGATTCATTTGTTTGATACACCATTGTTATTATCGAGAAATGTAGGATTGTCCGGAGAACAGTTGATATTTAAACGTGTATTGGATTTAATTATTACAATTCCTGTGACAGTTATTTTGATGCCAATGTTTTTGGTGATTTCGTTATTGATTAAGCTGTATGACGGTGGTCCTGTTTTATATTCGCAAGACCGCTTAACAATAGATGGTAAAATTTTTAAGATTTATAAGTTTAGAAGTATGCGTATGGATTCGGAAAAGGACGGTGCGCAATTAGCCAAAAAAGGTGATGATCGTGTCACACCGATTGGACGAGTGTTGCGTTCCCTTCATTTTGACGAGTTTCCACAGTTGATTAATATTATTAAGGGTGATATGTCTTTGGTTGGTCCAAGACCGGAGCGTCCGGAGATTGCTGCAGAATATCAGAAGATTATTCCGGAGTTTAATTTCCGTTTGAAGGTAAAGGCAGGACTTACAGGCTATGCCCAAGTGTATGGTAAGTATAATACAACACCATATGACAAGTTAAAGCTTGATCTTACTTACATTGAGAATTATTCATTGTGGTTAGATCTGAAATTAATGTTACTGACATTTAAGATTCTCTTCCAAAAGGAAAATACAGAAGGAATTGATGCGAATCAGGTGACGGCGGTAAAAGATCCGACTGCACTTAGTTCTGAGACGAGACATCTTAATAAGTAGCAAACAAGGAGAGACAGAGAATGAGACAGTTTTTTAGTGACATTCGCAAATATCATAATTATGAAATTCGTGCTGCAAAGTCACAACTAAAGGCAGAAGTTGCGGGTTCTTATCTTAATTGGATATGGTGGATTTTGACACCGTTATTTGAGATGGTTATCTATTATATTGTGTTTGGATACATCTTTAAGTCAAAAGAACCAAACTTTATTGCATTTATTTTTGTAGGTTTGACTTTGTGGGGATTTTTTAATAAGACGGCACGACACAGTGTGAATCTGATTAAGAAAAACAGACCCATTATTGCAAAGGTTTATGTACCTAAGCATGTATTATTGATAACAGACATGATGATTAGCGGATTCAAGATGATGATTTCCATAGTTTTATTGTTTATCATGTTATTTATCGTAAGAGTAGAATTTACATGGTATGCATTAGCTGCAATCCCGATTATGTTGGTTCTTTTGTTGTTCACTTTTGGTGTATCAATTAATCTTATGCACTACGGTGTTATAGTGGAAGATCTTTCTAATATGACGGATTTGTTTTTGCGCTTATGGTTTTTCTTGTCAGGTATTTTTTATAGCTTAGAGACTAGACTTGGAGAATCGCATCCGGAAATAGCAGCTTTCTTAACAAACTGGAATCCAATGGCTATGTTATTGCATGATATGAGAAATGTTCTGTTGTATGGAGAGGGACCGAATTGGTTTGGTTTATTAATATGGGGAGTTGTTAGTGTAATACTTGCAGTTGTAGGAATTAAGACGATTTATAAGTATGAGAATGAATATGTGAAATTAATATAGGAGAATGACTTATGAAAGAAGAAAATCTTTTACAAGATAAGAATCCAAATGCAATAGAAGTAAGAAATCTTACTATTACCTATAAAGGATTAAAAGCATATTCCATTAAGAAAAGTCTTTTCAAGTTGAAAAAGACAGAAATGCAGGAATATACAGCTGTCAATGATGTATCTTTTGATGTGAAAAAGGGAGAAATACTAGGTATATTAGGGAAGAATGGATGTGGAAAATCTACCATGCTCCGTGCAATTGGTGGTGTGTTTAAGCCCAATTCCGGAACGATTGATTTGAAAGGGAATACCGTTTCGTTACTAGCTATTGGAGTAGGTTTTCAAAAGCAGGTTACAGGTAGAGAGAACATTTTGTTGTCTGGTATGTTGCTTGGTTTTTCGGAAGAAGAAATTAGAGCTAAGATGCATGATATTATTGCTTTTTCGGAACTGGGCGCATTTATTGACAAACCGGTTAAAACGTATTCTAGCGGTATGCATTCAAAACTTGCATTTTCAATAGCCGTTAATCTGGAAACAGATATATTGTTGATTGATGAAGTTTTGGCAGTAGGAGACCAACGTTTCAAACAGAAGAGCCAGAGAAAAATGAAAGAAATTATTTCACAAAAGGATCGTACAGTTGTGATAGTATCCCATAATATCAAATCATTACGTAATCTGTGTGATCGTGTGATGTGGATGCACGATGGTGAGATTGTTAAAATTGGAGCGCCATCAGAGGTGTGTCCGGAATATCGTCAGTTTATGAGAAAACGTCGTCAGGCAATTACTGATGAGCTGATGGAGGAACTTCATCAGGAAATGAAAGAAAGAGAAGCGAGATTACAGGCTGCAAAGGCGCAGCAATCATAGAGTATACAAGGAGAAGAATTATGGTAAATAGTAATGTTTTTGGCGTAGTATTAGCCGGCGGACAAGGTACTCGTATGGGTAATGTAGAAAAACCAAAGCAGTTTATGAAGATTGGTGGAAAGCCAATTATTATTCATACAATTGAGAAGTTTATTATGAACACGGAATTCGAATTGGTATTGGTATTATCACCAAAACAATGGATTAAGCATACAGAAGACTTGATTGGCAAGTATATTCCGAACAAAGACAGAATTGTTGTAATAGAAGGTGGTTCAACAAGAAATGAAACAATTATGAATTCTATTACGTATATTGATAAGCTTGGAAAGCTGAATGCGGATACGATTATCGTAACTCACGATTCGGTTCGTCCGTTTGTAACACATAGAATTTTGGAAGAGAATATTCATTATGCAAAAGAATTTGGTGCCTGTGATACAGTAACAGCAGCAACAGATACAATCGTTGTTAGCGAGAACAATCAGTTGATTACAGATATACCTGATCGTTCTAAGATGTATCAGGGACAGACACCACAGTCTTTCAAAGCGTTAAAGTTAAGAGATTTGTATCAGTCTTTGACAGAGGAAGAAAAAGAAATTCTTACGGATGCATGCAAGATTTTTGTGATTAAGGGTGAGAATGTACATCTTGTTGAGGGTGAGGTTTCTAACATTAAGATTACTTATCCGTATGATTTGAGAGTGGCAGAGTCTCTTCTAGGAGGAAACTAAGATATGTTAAATGCTGTATATCAGTTGAAAAAACCACGTCAGTTTGAGATGGTATATAAAGATATTACGTTGGATGATGAGCATGTGATTGTGCGTCCGACACATCTTTCTATCTGCAATGCGGATCAAAGATATTATCAGGGTAACCGACCGGAGGAAATTCTTGCACAGAAGCTACCTATGGCACTTATCCATGAGGCCATTGGTAAGGTGATCTATGATCCGACAGGAACATTTCAGGTAGGAGATTTTGTTGTTATGATTCCGAATCTTCCGACTGAAGAAGACGAAGTGATTGCAGAGAACTATTTGCGTTCATCAAAGTTTCGTGCCAGCGGAACAGATGGATTCCTACAGGAGTATGTGCAGACAGTTCCTGACCGTCTTGTGAAACTACCGGATGGTATTAATCCGTTCGTGGCTGCATTTACGGAAATTGTAAGCGTAAGTTACCATGCAATTGACCGTTTTTTCAAAACCGCGCATAGCCGTGTGAATGAGATTGCTGTCTGGGGAGATGGTAACCTTGGTTACATTACTGCATTGTTGATTAAGTCGATGCGTCCGGAAATTAAGCTATATGTGTTAGGTATCAATGAAGCGAAGCTTAACGACTTTACCTTTGCTGATGAAACATATTTTGTTAATCGCATTCCGGAAGGTTTTGCAATGGATCATGCATTTGAATGTGTAGGAGGAAATGCAGCGCCTAGAGCAATTAATCAGATTATTGATTACATCAGACCGGAAGGTACTATCGGTATATTAGGTGTTACAGAAGATCTTGCACCGATTAATACAAGAATGGTTCTTGAAAAAGGACTTCGCATAATAGGAAGTAGTCGAAGCGGAAGAGATGATTTCCAGGGCTTAGTGAATCTGTATGCCGAGAAGCCACAGGTGGTAGATTACTTGGAAAATATCGTCGGAGAACAGGTTGTAATCCGAGAGATTAGAGATATATCAAGAGCGTTTGAGAAAGATAGTCATAAGCTCATTGGTAAAACAATTATGGTGTGGGATAAGTAGTAAGTGGAGGACATGAATATGTCAGAAGTTAAAGTATCAGTTGTTATGCCTGTATATAATGCGTCTAGATATCTGGAGGAAACTTTAGGATATGTATTGAACCAGACGCTTCGAGAAATTGAATTAATATGTGTAGATGATGGTTCTACTGACGACTCCCTTGATATTTTAAAAAGATATAAAGAACAAGATAAACGTTTAATGATTGTTTGTCAAAAGAACCAATATGCAGGTGTGGCCAGAAATAATGGACTTGCTGTCGCAAATGGCAAATATGTTATTTTCTGGGATGCGGATGATATTTTTAGAGAGGATGCACTTGAGAAGTTGTATCAAAAAGCAGAAGAGGATTCTGCGCAGATTACGATATGTGCCGCGAATAAATATGATGAAGCATATGATGTGAAAATTCTTACAAATACTTATCTTGTAAAAGATAGATTACCGGAAAACGTACCATTCGAAAGAAAGGAGATCGATAAATATCTCTTTACTTTCGCTGCAAATGTTCCTTGGAACAAACTTTATCTTAGAAGTTTTGTTCTAGAACATAAATTACAGTTTGAAAATCGCAAGCAGGCAAACGATGCTTATTTTGTAATGATGTCGTTGTTCTATGCAAAGAAATTCTCTGTTGTAGATGAAACATTAATTGATTATAGAATCGGAACTGAAAGTAGTACAACAGATAGGGTTTCTGATACGCCACTTTGTGCTTGCGAGGCATACGAGACTGTATGGAATGAATTGAAAAAGCTAGGTGGATATGATGGAGATATCGAACAAAGTTTTGTAAATAAGATTTTGAATTCTACAATGTATATCCTTTCCATTCAGAATACATATGATGCATTTAAAACAGTATTTGATTACCTGAAAAATACATTGTATGTAGAACTTCAGATGGAACATAAGAATGAAGATTATTTTTATAATTTGAATAATTATGCAGATTATAAGATGATTATAGATTGTTGTGCGGAGGAATTTCTTGTATATAAGATGAAAATGATGTCAGAAGATACAAGAAGAAAAAATTCGAGAATTCGCGAGCTTCGAGAACGAAGAAATGCTCTTATTGAACAAAGGAATTCGCTGAAAGAGGAAAGAGCGCAATTGAAAAAAGAATTGGCTGAGTGTAAGAAAGTCAATAAACAACAAAAGAAAATTCTTGATAGCAGAACTGTTCGTTATGCTTTAAAACTGAAACGTATATTGACATTGAACGGAAGATTGAAGAAAAAGAGCAAATGAGAAACTTAACATACATATTGTAAACATGGAGGAAAAAGAGATGAAAATTGCAGTAGCCGGAACAGGATATGTTGGATTATCTAATGCAGTATTATTGTCACAGAATAATGAAGTATTTGCAGTAGACGTGATACCTGAGAAAGTAGAGATGATTAATAATAAAAAGTCTCCGATAGTAGATGCCGAGATTGAAGATTATCTAGCAAATAAAAAATTGAACCTAACTGCAACAATAGATGCGGAATTGGCATATAAAGATGCTGACTTTGTTGTAATTTCTACACCGACGAATTATGATCCGCAGAAGAATTATTTTGATACATCGTCTGTTGAGAGTGTCATTGAGTTGGTTATGAAAATTAATCCGGAAGCTATCATGGTTATTAAATCTACTATACCGGTAGGATATACTATGTCAGTAAGAGAAAAATATCATTGTGATAATATTATTTTTTCACCGGAATTTCTTAGAGAAGGTAGAGCATTATATGATAACTTATATCCATCAAGAATTATCGTAGGTGCACCACTAGAAGATGAGAGATTGTCAAAGGCAGCACATACTTTTGCCGGACTACTTGCACAAGGAGCTGTTAAAGAAGATATTGATATACTCTATACGAATCCAACGGAAGCAGAGGCTGTAAAACTATTTGCCAACACATATCTTGCACTTCGTGTATCATTCTTTAATGAGCTTGATACATATGCAGAGGTAAGAGGCTTAGATACAAAGCAAATTATTGAGGGTATTGGATTGGACCCAAGAATCGGTACACACTACAATAATCCATCATTTGGCTATGGTGGATATTGCCTACCGAAGGATACGAAGCAGTTGTTGGCAAACTATGAGGATGTTCCGAATAATATCATTGCAGCAATTGTGGATGCCAATACAACAAGAAAGGACTTCGTCGCTGAGCAGATTTTGAAGGCGGCAGGTTATCCGGAAAAGAAGAATCCGGTTGTTGGTGTGTATCGCCTTACAATGAAAGCAAATTCAGATAATTTTAGACAGTCATCGATTCAAGGTGTTATGAAGAGAATTAAAGCCAAGGGTGTAGAGGTAGTAATCTATGAACCAACACTTAAGGATGAGACATTCTTTAACAGCAAGGTTGTTGCTTCGTTAGAAGAGTTTAAGAAAATGAGTGATGTCATTGTTGCAAATCGTAAGAGTGATGAATTGGCTGATGTTGAAGGTAAGGTATATACAAGAGATTTGTATGCGAGGGATTAGTCATTTTATATATTAAATGATAATTAGTTATGATGTTTTGTGAAGGAGAGAATTCATGTTTTTTTCAAAAATTGTCCGAAAGATACCACCGTTTAAAAATATTTACAATCAATTGGATACATTAAAGAAAAATAATGTAGAGTTAAAAGAGCAACTACATGTAACAGACCAGCAATATAAAGATTTGTCGAAGAGATATGAAAAACTCTTGAAAAGAGCAGATTATATATGGGATGTAGAACAACGTTTTGAAAAAAATATGACCCAACATTATCAAAATATTGGTGGGGAAATCAAGGGTATAAGACAAGATATTAGTGGTGTGAAAGATAATCTTTATGTCATGAAAAATGTGATGGATGTTCGCCATGAGGGAGTTGTTGCACGAATAGAAGGAAATCATGCTGCACTTTTAGAAAAAGAACGAATGGATTTTAAACATTTGGAGCAATTTTGTAGACAGTTAACAAAGGATATAGAACATTATTATTACAAAGGTTTACATCCAGAACAATATGAGGAGAATATAAAGAATTGGTATTATAAGATGACCGGTGAATGCTTGGATTTAGAAAATCCAAGCACATTTAATGAGAAAATTCAATGGTTAAAATTAAATGATAGTGTGGACTATAAAACAAGATTAGCAGATAAATATTTAGTTAGAGATTATGTGAAAGAAAAAATAGGGGAAGAATACTTGATTCCGCTTATCGGAGTGTACGATAACTTTGATGATATTAATTTTGCTGAGATGCCTAATAAATTTGTTATGAAAGCCAATCATGCAAGTGGCTGGAATATAATTGTAGATGATTTGAATGCTCTTGATATTCCAGAAGCAAGGAAGAAGTTTCAGATATGGCTTAACAGAAATTACGCATATTATTCAGGTTTGGAATTACATTATAAAAATATTAATCCGAAGATTGTTATTGAACAGTATATCGAAAATGATGGTCATGAACTTTTTGATTATCGGTTTTTCTGTTTTTCGGGCAAAGCGTATTATATATGGGTGGATGTTGATTCTGGCAAGTCGTCTCATAGAAGAAATGTATATGATTTAGATTGGAATCTTTTGCCATTACAGGTAAACTATCCGAATGATAAAAATTTGGATAGAAAACCAAAGAATTTGCAAAAGATGATTGAACTAGCTGAGAAGTTGAGTGAGGGAATTAATTTTGTACGAGTAGATTTATACGAAGTAAAAGATACAATCTATTTTGGTGAAATGACATTTACTCCGCAATCTGGTCAGGCCACATGGGACCCACCGGAATATAACAAGATATATGGAGATTTATTAGTATTACCGAATGAATAATATATAGAGAAAGTGAAATGAAGGATGAAAAGAAAAATAAAAAAGTGGATAGCTAACCTACCAGGAATTCGCGGCTTCATGAAAAAATGGATTAAAGCAAGAAAAGAAATCGAAGCATTAAAGAAAAAAAACAAACAACAGCAAAAGAAGATTAATACGTTACAGAATCAATTGGCGAAACAAGGCAATGTTGCAGAAATTGCCTGTCAGGCAAATCTTGTTTCTGATTTGTCTAATATTAAGCTAATGCAATTAGAGAGAAAGATGGCATTTGATAAAAGTATGACGACGGGTAATAAAATGAGTCGAGTTGAACGTGTAATGGCAGAGCAGGAGCAATATCTTCAAACGCAGCGTCCGCTTGTCTCTATTGTGATGTTGAACCGTAATGGGAAGAATAACCTTGAAATTCTTATGAATTCTTTCCATGAACGAAGCTTTTATGATAATTTTGAAATAATATGTGTTGATAATGCATCGACAGATGATTCTTTGGCGTATTTGGAATCGTGGAGTAATGAATTTTCAATTAAGATTATTCGAAACGAAGAAAATATGTCTTTTTCGGCTGCCAATAATCTTGGTGTACAGATTGCAAACGGAGAATACTTATTGTTTTTGAATAATGATACAGAAGTTACAGATGGATGGTTGGATGAGTTGTTGATTGCTATGCATGCAGCGGATCATCCTGGTGCAATCGGAGCGAAGTTAATTTATCCAAAGATTCCGAGTGGTACAATTAATGAAGGTAAGTCATATCGTATTCAACATAATGGAATTGCTTTTAAAGATGCATTTCGTGAGAAAGCATATTTTGTTCAACCATATAATATGGGAAATGGTGAACCGGATGTTAATCAGGGAACGAAGTTGATTGAGAGAGTTTGTGTTACGGCGGCGGTTTTATTGGTTTCAAAAAAAGCATTTGATGAGATAGGTGGATTTGATGAAAAATACATCTATGGATATGAAGATGTTGATCTATGTTTGAAATTGTCTAAGGCAGGATACAAGAATTATTATTGTCCGAATTGTCTGGTGTATCATTACGAATTCGGTACACAGAATAAGGATGTAGCGAGAGATGTTCGTATTCGAAGACTTCATAACATGGCTGTCTATAAGGGAAAATGGCAAAGTTACTTATCAAGAAAAATTTTGGAAGACAAATTAAATGCAAAGCATTTATATACAGAAGAAAATTTGGTTGTAGCGCTTGTGGTAACGGAAGATAAGAAAGATACAACAGCTGGTGATTTCTTTACGGCGATGGAATTAGCGAATTCGTTAATAAAGTTGGGGTACGAGGTCAAGTATTTAAGTAGAAGAGGTGAAAAAGACTGGTACGATGTAGGTATCGAGGTTGATGTCGTTATTTCTCTTCTTGATGCATATGACATTAGTAAAATGTACAATGTTAAGAATGATTTGATTACGATTGCTTGGGCAAGAAACTGGTTTGATAGATGGTGCGAAAAGGAGTATTTTGAAGCGTTTGATTTGGTGTTTGCCTCAAGTACAACCGCTTGTGATTATGTGAACAATCACAGTGATCAAAAAGCAATATTATTCCCAATTGCGACAAATGCAGATCGTTTTGATGCATCTAATAAGATTGAACTATCTGATGAAGAAAAGGAGAAATTTTGCTCCGATTATGTATTTACCGGAAGCTATTGGAATGTAAAGAGAGATATTATTGATTATTTGAATCCTGCTGATGTGCCATTTGATTGTAAAATATATGGTGCTAATTGGGAGCAGATTGATAAATTCAAAGAGTGTGCACAGGGATTTGTGTTATACGAAGATATGCCTAAGATTTATCAAAATACGAAGATTGTTATTGATGATGCTAATCATGTGACAAAAGAATATGGTGCTGTTAATAGCCGTGTTTTTGATGCGTTAGCAGCTGGTGTATTAGTAATGAGTAATGGTTTGATTGGTGCGGCTGAGACGTTTAATGGTATGTTACCATCGTTTGAAACATCAGAAGATTTTAATGAAAAGTTATTGTATTATTTGGAAAATGATGATGAAAGAGAGAAATTAGTAGCCCGGTTGCAGCAATTTGTTTTGGAAAATCATACGTATGATGTTCGCGCAAATCGGTTGAAAGAAATTTTGTTGGAGTACAACCAAGATGTGCTAGACGACCATATGATTGATATTTTTGGCGCAATGCCGGATAATGAGACTAAGAAATTCTGGGGTGATCAGCATTTTGCTGTTGCAATGAAAAAAGAATTTGAAAAGCTGGGATATAAAGCGAATGTTGTGCCTCGTGACAGATGGTATGATAGAAGTAAAGCCAAATATATAATTGTGCTTCGAGGTCCAAAAGATTGTTATCCATCGGTTAATGATGGAAGGTTTCATATTATGTGGAATATTTCTCATCCAGAAGATGTATCTATTGATGAATATAATCTATATGATTATGTATTCTTTGCATCGGAAAGGATGAAAAAGGAACTCGGACCGTTAATTAGACCAAAGTCAGATGTGTTATTACAATGTGTAGATGATGAAATTATGACTTATGAAGAGAAAGGCAAGAAAGAGTATGAATTGCTCTTTGTTGGTAATTCTCGAAAGATATATCGTCAGATTTTAAAAGATTTACTACCAACAGAACATAAACTTGCGGTATATGGACGGGAATGGGAAGACTTTCCGGTGCATGAATATGTTGTGAATGATTATATGGATAATGATAAAGTTGGACAAGCATATCATGATGCTAAGATTTTGTTGAATGATCATTGGGATGATATGAAACAATATGGTGTTATATCTAATCGTATTTTTGATGCATTAGCTGTGGGGGCTTTTGTGATTAGTGATCATATACAGGAAATAGAGGAAGTGTTTGAGGGAAGCGTGATAACATATCAAAGCAAAGATGATTTGAAAAAGAAAGTAGATTATTACTTGAAAAATGATAAAGAACGTGAATTGTTAGCTAAAAGAGGGCAAGAGATTGTATTAAATAAGCACACATTTAGAAAAAGAATAGAGCGAATAATTTCTGAATTGTGAGGAGGAGAGATTATTGAAAGAAATTACCCCAATTAAATTATTATATAATCAACGCGAAAAGGTTATTCGGCTATGCTTTCGCCTTATTATGCTTTTATTATTTAGTGGTTTTGTTGCAACAGTATTTGTAAGTATACAATATAGGGAACAATATTCTATAGGATTTAATTTTGAACGAATAAAAATTCTTTGGTTGATTTTGTTTGTGATATTTACTTTTATTGTTGAAGGTGTAAAAGAAACGGGGGAATTTTTGTTTAGATATCGATGGTTTGTAGGTGGTTTTGTATTACTTTTTTTGGTTGCTAATAAATACCACTGTGATTCAATCACGTTATATGATATGTATGTACAACCAAACAGTGGAAATGAGTATGTAGAGCCATTATTTGGTCAGGGGAGAGGAATCAGAAGTGATGATTGGGTTGTGACGACTCCGTCTATCATTTCGAATGAGTTTACTGATACACCATATGATGATTATAATGAAATTATGCGAGGGACTGAAACGACGAATGGTGTTTTTGGGGCAAATACGTCTTCTTTTTTATCTATAGGAAGTACTGTTTTTTCATTTCTTTTTGGAAAAATTGATGTCGAATATGCATACTCATTTTATTGGTTTTTTCCTATTGTATTATGTTTTTTAAGTACATTAGAAATGGGCGTCATTTTGACGAAAGAAGATGTGTTTTTATCTACCTTAGGTGCTGTGCTGATTACTTTTTCTTCTTGGTTTTTGTGGTGGTCATTTCCGAAACAGTTAATATTAGCACAGATGTCAATTGTTTTAGCATATTATTTTATTAAGGTTTCCTGCCTTTGGAAAAAATGTTTTTTAGGGTTGATGTTTGCCGTGTTTTTCTCGAATTTTATTTGTGCGCTGTATCCTGCGTGGCAAGTTCCGATTGCTTATATTGCATTAGTTTTTGTGATTTGGATGTTTGAGGATAATTGGGTAATAATTAAAAAATGGAGATATGAGTGGATTGTAGTAGTAATGATGTTTGTGATAGTAGGTATGTTTGTTGTACACTATTTTACAATGGCAGAGGATTATATAACAGCAATTACACAAACTGCTTATCCGGGAGAACGTAGAGATTATGGTGGAATGATAATAGAACGAATGTTTTATGGTTTTTTAACTCCTTTAATGGGTTATCATAATTTACCTAATCCAACAATGATTTCGATTGTTTGTTCTTTTTTTCCAATTCCATTGTTCTGTTTAATATATAGATTAATAAAGGATAAGAAGAAAGATATATTGGCTATTGGGTTTAGTATAGTATCTATAATTTTAACACTTTATTGCACAATTGGATTACCAGTAAAAATATGCGATTTTATTCTCTTATCAAATTCAACCGTAGGAAAAGCCGTGGAAATTTTGAGTGTATTACAAGTATATGTATTAATATATTATATGAAATACTTTTCTGATAAATCTAATGTTTCGAAAAGATTAGGGTGGATGATAGGGATTGTTTATAGTTGTGTTTGTGTAATATACAGTTCTATGCGAGAACCTAACTATATGCCTTTATTTTATATCGTAGTAATGAGTTTTTTATTTGCTGCAGTTATATTTGTAATGCTTACTAAGCAGCAACGTATAACAATCCAATTAGTTTTTGGGGTTGTAATACTGATAACTTTATTACAAGGAGTATATATTAGACCAATTTCGAAAGGGTTGGATGCGATATATTCTAAACCTGTAGCGAAGCAAATTCAGAAAATATGTGAAAATGATGAAGAAGCAAAATGGTTGGCCGTTGGTGATAATATTTTCTTGTCTGGTTATTTACTTGCGTGTGGGGCACCGACCGTGAATAGTACAAACGTGTATCCCAATATACAGCTATGGAATGAATTGGATCCAACCGGAAAATACGAGGATGTATATAATAGGTATTCACACGTGTGTGTTTCTTTATCGGAAGAAGATACCTCATTTGAGCTAGTTCAATCAGATGTTATTAGATTGAAACTAAATCATAATGATTTGGATGTTGCAAATATATCTTATATTTTTACGACGGAAGAGTTGACGTTATCAGAAGGAGAGGAAGTTACATTAGATAAAGTATATGAAGAAGATGGTAGTCTTATTTATAAAGTTGTATACTAATATTATAATTGGGTGAGGATAATATGAATAAACATACATTTGCAGTTTGTGCTTATAAGGAAAGTGAATATTTAGAAGAATGTATTAGGAGCGTTAAAGGTCAATCAGTAAGTACCAATGTTATTGTTGCAACTTCTACACCGAATTTATATATACAAGGATTATGTGAGAAATATGATATACCTTTATATATTAATGAGGGAGAATGTGGGATTACGCAGGATTGGAATTTTGCGTATAAAAAGGCTGAATCGGAGTATGTTACGATTGCTCATCAGGATGATGTGTATGATACGCATTATGTCAAAGAAATGATGGATATGTTGCAAACTGCTACTAAACCAATAATATTTTTTTCGGATTATGGAGAGATACGAAACGGAAAATTTGTGATAAAAAACAACTTACTTACTATAAAACGAATAATGCTGTTACCTCTCCGTTTTAATCTCCTATGGAAAAGCAGATTTGTAAGGCGAAGAATTCTTTCTTTAGGTTCCCCAATTTGTTGCCCGTCGGTTACTTTTGTGAAAGATAATTGTCCGATTCAGGTATTTCAGCATGGATTTAGAGCAGATGAAGATTGGGAAGCTTGGGAAATGCTTTCTAAAAGAAAGGGTTCTTTTGTATATTCCCCAAAAAAGTTAGTATATCATAGGATTCACGGAGAATCGGAAACATCAAAAATATTAGAAGATAATGCAAGGACAAAAGAAGACTTAATTATGTTTTGCAAATTTTGGCCGTTACCAATTGCAAAAATTTTAGTAAAACTGTATGGAACAAGCGAAAAATCAAATAAACTTTCTTGATAATGAGGGTTTATTATGGAAAGGAATCAAGATGAAAAAATTAGCCATAATTCCTGCATATAATGAGCAGGCGAGTATATTAAATACAGTAAGGGATATAAAAATGAATGCACCAGAATTTGATTATGTGGTGGTAAATGATTGTTCTACGGATGGTACGTTGGATGTTTGCGAAAAAGAGGGAATTAATTGTATTAAATTACCTGTAAATTTAGGGATTGGAGGTGCAGTTCAAGCAGGATATTTATATGGTGTTCGAAATGGATATGATATTGCGGTTCAATTTGATGGTGATGGACAACACAGCGCGTTATATTTAGAAGAAATGGTTGATTATTTGATAGACAATTCTGCCGATATGGTGATTGGTTCCAGATTTATAAAGAATGAGGGTTTTCAGTCCTCTAGATTAAGGAGAATGGGAATTAAGCACTTTAATTTGTTGATAAAAATGTTAACTGGTCGAAGTATTACAGATCCCACATCAGGGATGCGGATGGTTAATGGTGATGTAATGCGATTGTTTTCAGAAGATTATCCTAAAGATTATCCGGAGCCTGAAAGTGTTGTTTATATTATGTCAAAAGGAAAAAAAGTGCTTGAAATTCCGGTTTTGATGAATGAACGAAAAGAGGGGATTTCTTCTATTTCACCAACAAAATCGGTGTATTATATGATAAAAGTGACAATTGCTATATTTATAGCAAGGGTTAGAAAGTAGGGAGATATGGAACTAAGGTTACAAATTTTTATTGGAATTATGGTGGTGGCTATGCTTTTAGCAATAGCCAATATGGTTAGAAAGGGTAAAATTGATTTAAGATATGCTCTCGGTTGGATGGGCTTTGCAGTTTTTTTACTTGTGTTAGATATTTTTCCGGAGATTGTTTTTTGGTTTGCAGAATTAATAGGAATATCGATACCTGCCAATATGCTATTTTTAATAGGTGTTATATTAGCAATAGTTATGATTTATTCGCTTACAGTTTCTGTGAGTAATTTATCTATGAAGGTAAAGCGTTTAACTCAGGAATTAGCGTTGTTGCGTGCAGAATTGGAAAAAAATGTAGCGAAGAATGATACGGAAAGTGATAGTAGGGATGGAAGAAGTGACTAGTAATATTGGAAGAAGTGTAGTTTGGAATACAGTTGGTACCATGTATTATTATGCATGTCAATGGCTGATTACAATTTTAGCTGTTAGAATAGGTGGCTATTCATTGGCAGGATACTTGTCATTAGCAATGACAATTACAAATTCGTTTTATGCAATTGCACAATTTGGCATGCGACAATTTCAAGTATCTGATTTAGAGGAAAAATATTCTGATACAATATACATAGGAAGCAGATACATTAGTATTTTTGTAGCATTTGTGACGTGTACAATTTATCTTTTCCTAAGTCATTATAGTAACGTAGAGCTAGCATGTACAATGAGCTATTTGCTTCTTAGATTGGTTGAAGCATTTGTAGATGTGTATCATGGAATTGATCAGAAAAATTGGAGATTTGATATTATCGGAAAGTCACTTTTGGTGCGTGGAACAATTTTAGTTTTAGGATTTTGGATTGGTTTGGAATTAATAGGTGATTTACCAATAGTACTATTAATAATTACAACTTTGTCTTTAAGTATTGTAATAGGATACGATATTAGATATACCAAACAATTTGCTGAAGTTAAAGGAACGCTAAAAGATTATAAAATTAAAAGATTATTATTGGAGTGTTTTCCAATAGTAATTTTCAATTTTTTGTTAAGCACTGTCACTTTGATTGCAAGGGATACGTTGCAGATTGTTGAAGGAGTTGAACGTTTAGGTGTTTACGCTTCAGTGGCTTCGCCTGCAGTAATAATACAATTGCTCGCTTCAGTTATCTTTAATCCGTTTGTACCCTTGTTTACATCATATTATCTGGAAAAGGATAATAAAAAATTTTGCATATTATTAGCAAAATTTATATTGTTTCTATTAACCCTATTGCTAATAGCAATGATTGGTGCACGGTTTTTAGGTGAATGGGTCTTGGTTTTAATAATAGGTTCATCAATAAGGAAATATATGTATCTATTATTGCCGGTTATTGTTTGTACTGTGGTGACAGCAGTAATATGGTTATTGTCAGCTGTAATGATTGCTATTCGAAAGACTAAAGCACTGCTTCTTTGTACAGTAGTAGGTGTATTGATTTCTTGGGCGAGTTCAAGGGTGTTTGTCGAACGATACTCTATGAATGGTGTTAGTTATGTTATTATTTTTTCGGGAATTGTTCAAGTGATACTAATGTTGGTTTGTTGCTTGTATACAGTGTGGAGGAATTGTGATGAAGAATAAGTTTACACTTTCTCAAATGATGAATATAAGAAGTGAAAATTTACATTTTTTACGATTTGTTGCTTCAATATTTGTTATTGTTGGACACGCATTTGTACTATGTGATTCTAATTATTATGAGGTTGTGTATTGGTTGACGGGAAAGGAAATTACATTAGGTAGATTAGCTGTTGCTTTTTTTTTCTTTGCTAGTGGCTTGTTTATTGCAAAAAGTATAGAGAAAAAGAACAGTTTCAAAGAATATTTTAAGGCAAGATGTATTCGGATATTTCCATTATTGTGGATAGTAATCATAATTACTGTAGTTTTTGGAGTGTTTGTTTCAGAGAAAGAAGTGATTGAGTATTATACTAATTTGGATACAGGATTATATTTACTAAATTGTATTCTGATTTTGAAACACGAATTACCAGGTGTGTTTCAAAATAATTATTATGGACCTGTTGTTAATGGATCCTTATGGACTTTGCCATTAGAATTCTTATGTTATATTGTATGTTTTGTATGTTATCATACAGGGATGATGAAACCACGTGTTATAAGAAAGACATTACCGTTATGTGTTATAAGTGCGGTGTTAGGTGTGCTTGCGAATAAAATATTACATGTTTCTCTCATAGAAGATTTTTTGTGTTTGTGTATAATTTTTTATATAGGAATGGTTTATTATGTTCTTAGAAATGAAATTGAATTTTCTTTAAAGACATTGATTGCATTATTTTTCTTTTTCGTAATTACTATTATATTTAATATATCTTGGCTTGGAATATTAATGTTCTTTCCATATGCTTTGAGTTGGCTTTTCTTTACAGAAAGACAGATTGATAAGAAATACTCTTTTTTAGGAGACTATTCTTATGCGATGTATTTGTGCGCTTTTCCTATACAACAATTATTTATACATTTATTTGGTGGAAATATGAATCCGTATATTAATATAGTATTAACTATATTTGTTGCACTGTTATGCGCAATCGTATTAATAGAAGGTGTGGAAAAAAGAATTATCAATAAGTCTAAAAGGAGTTAATATGTGTAAGATATCGGTCATTATACCTGTTTATAATAGTGAAAAATACTTAAAAAAGTGTTTGGATTCACTTTTGAATCAAACAATGAAAGATGTTGAAATTTTGGTGGTGAATGATGGGAGTACAGATGATAGTTTTGCTATTTTAGAAGAATATCAAGAAAAGTATTCACAAGTCTTTATAGTAATCAATCAAGAAAATGCAGGAGTATCTGTAGCGAGAAATCGTGCAATGGATATGGCAAATGGAAAGTATGTTGCATTTATAGATAGTGATGATTATATTGATAATGATTATCTCAATAGATTGTATGATGAAGCTGAGAAATATCAATCGGACATGGTTTTTTGTGGTTATAAAGAAGTGAATTCTGCGGGAGATATTTTGAGAGAAGTAAAAGTGCAACAATTAGAGCAAGAGAATGAAACATATATTTATAAATTAATGACAATTTGTATGCGGATTTTTCGTAGAGATTTTTTAGAGAAATATAGTATATTGTTTCCGGAAGGGGTACGTGGAGAAGACATACCATTTAATATGATGGTTAATGCATTAGGAAAGAATATAAGGGCGGTGGATTATACAGGATATTATTATGTACAACATAATTCCTCTGCTATGAGACGCTTTAAGGGATTGAAAGAATTTAAGTTACCTGTAAGAGAGATTGGTGAAGTACTAAGATATGTCAATACTAATGAATGTGTTAACTCATATGATTTTCTTGAATTATGCGTGATGCGTAGTTTTACTGTGTTTTTATTTCAATTTGGTAGAAAAAGTAATAGAAAAAACTTATATGAATTGTGTGATGAAATAATAGAAGTATTAGATGAACAATGTCCGAATTGTGTTAAAAATCCGTTGTTATCTATTACAAAACTAAACGATTTTCCGATTTCCCATCGAATTGCTGTTAAGTTTTTTTCTGTTTTATATAAATGTAGGTTGCTTAAATCTATATCGTATGTTGTGACAAGATTATAAAAACAATGAGATATTGTAACAAGGATTTCACAACTTAAGAAAATATAACAGATATTTAAGCTGTATATATTAATTTGATTAAAGGGAAGATTTATGAAAAATGAATATTATACTTCCGGACAGTTCGCAAAGATGGCGCACATCTCAGTGCGAACTGTTCGTTTTTATGACAAACAAAATATATTGAAACCATCGTTTGTGAATGAATCAGGAAAACGTTTTTATACGGATGAGGATTTTGTCCGCTTACAACAGATTTTATTGTTAAAGTATCTTGGGTTTTCTCTAGAGGAGATTCGCGATATGACAGTCGGTGAATTGGATAGACAGATGCTTCGTAATTCTCTTCGATTGCAACAAAAACTTGTGCAAGATAGAATTGAGCAAATGCAGATGGTAGAGCAGGCGATAGAAGATACAACTGTCGCTTTAGATTGCAATCAAGAAATCGACTGGACCAATATGATGAATCTGATTCATTTGACAAGTATGGAAAATTCTCTTAAGATGCAATATCAAAATGCAAGTAATATTGATGCGAGAATTCGATTGCACCAGGAATATTCTGTGAATCAGCAAGGGTGGTTCCCATGGGTTTATGAACAGTGTGCTTTTAGGAAGGGGAGCTGTGTTTTAGAAATCGGTTGCGGTAACGGTGCAATGTGGATAGAGAATTATACGAGACTTCCGGTTGATTTTCTTGTCACATTAAATGATATTTCGGAAGGGATGTTACGAGATACAAAGCGTGAATTAGAACGACTGGAACATGCAAATTCAATATTTCAATATGATTTGTTTGATTGTCATAGCATTCCGTATAAAGATGCTTCATTTGATTATGTTATTGCCAATCATGTATTATTTTATTGTGAAGATTTGCCACGTGTATTGACGGAAATACGGAGGGTGTTAAAGAAAGAAGGATTGTTTGTTTGTAGTACATATGGTGAAGATCACATGAAGGAAATTACTGATTTGGTACGAGAGTTTAATCCTTCAATATCATTATCTGCAAATAAGATGCAAGAAAAGTTTGGTTTGGAGAATGGTGGAGAGCAATTGCTTCCGTATTTTCAGCATGTGGAGCAACGATTATATTTGGACGAGTTGATTGTTGATGAGGCAGAACCTTTGATTGAGTATATATTATCTTGCCACGGAAATCAGAATCAGTATATTGTTAATCGATATAATGAATTTAAAAGTTTTGTTGAAAAGAAAACAAAGAAAGGATTTCGTATTTCAAAAGAAGCGGGAATTTTTCTTTGTAGAGTATGAAATAAGTGTCTCAAAATAGAAAAAGGGGGGGGAGACCATGTCAGAAAAACATGTTAGAAATTCAAGCATTGAATTGCTTAGGATAATAACAATGCTCGGAGTAGTAGTTCTACATTATAACAACGGAGGTATTGGAGGAGGATTTCAATTTGTAAAAGAGGGTAGTGTTAATCAGTATTACTTATTTGCTACCGAGAATTTGTTTATATGTGCAGTTGATTTGTTTGTTATGATTTCTGCTTATTATTTGTCTGCAACAAATGAAAGACATCTAATAAAGATAATTGAATTGTTTGTACAAGTTGTTGTTTTTCGTTGTTCTTTCTATATTGCTGGCATTATGCTATTTGACTATCAATATTCAACAGAGCAATTATTGGAAAGATTGTTACCCTGCAATTATTTTGTAATATTGTACTCTGCACTTTATGTGATTTCACCATATATTAATAAGTTAATTGATAATCTAAACAAAAAGCAGCTTAGAGATTGTCTGGTGATTTTATTGCTTATTTTTTCAGTGTGGTCAATGAGTGTAGATGTTTTGGAGAATATTAAGGGAACAACCATATTAGGATTAAGTTCGATAGGTATGTATGGTAGCCAAGATGGTTATACTATAGTTAATTTTATTTTGCTTTATTTTGTGGGTGCATACATTAGAACCAATAATTTTTGTATTAAAAAGAAAACGATAATTAGATATCTTATTATTATTCTGATGGTTATGTATGCTGTATCATTGCTGGAACACAAATTACACTTACCGATGATAACAGCATGGAACTATAATAATCCTTTGATTATTGCAGTAGCTGCGTTACTTGTATCGTTATTCACAAGGATTCAATTCAATAGTAAAACGATTAATGAGTTGGCTAAAGGGGCGTTTACATGTTATTTATTCCATGAATCCTTTATGGATAAGTTATATATCAAAAGCGTGGTTAATGAGTCCCTTATTGTATTAATATTACATCAGTTAGGTGTTGTTATTGGTTTATATCTTGTTTCGTATCTTGTGTATAAAGTATATTATTTTTGTAGTAATAGGTTCATAAAATTAATTTTTCGATTATGTAAAAAAAAATAAAAAACACTTGAAGGTGACGCAACGTCACCTTTTATAATGCAATTTAGTAACATATATGATATACTAGTTGGAAAGAATTAGTATTAGAGATGATAGGAGGAAAATCGCATGAAAGGAATTATTTTAGCAGGTGGTTCAGGTACACGTCTTTACCCATTAACAAGAGTTACATCGAAACAACTATTACCAATTTATGACAAACCGATGATTTATTATCCACTTTCTGTATTAATGAATGCAGGTATTCGAGAGATTTTGATTATATCAACACCACAAGATACACCACGTTTTAGGGAACTTCTTGGAGACGGTCATCAGTTTGGTGTAGAATTAACATATGCAGTACAACCAAGTCCGGATGGACTAGCACAGGCATTTATTATAGGTGCAGATTTTATTGGAGATGATACAGTTGCAATGGTATTGGGTGATAACATATTTGCTGGTCACGGATTAAAGAAACGATTGAAAGCTGCTGTGGAAAATGCAGAAAATGGAAAAGGTGCTACAGTATTTGGATACTACGTGGATGATCCGGAACGTTTTGGCATTGTGGAATTTGATTCAGAAGGAAAAGCGATTTCAATAGAAGAAAAACCTGAGAAACCAAAGAGTAATTATTGTGTGACAGGTCTTTATTTTTACGATAAGAAAGTTGTAGAGTATGCAAAGAATCTAAAACCAAGTGCACGAGGGGAATTGGAAATTACTGATTTGAATCGTATTTATCTAGAGAATAACGAGTTGAATGTGGAGTTGTTAGGTCAAGGATTTACATGGTTAGATACAGGAACACATGAAAGTCTTGTGGAAGCAACCAATTTTGTAAAGACAATTGAAACACATCAACATCGTAAGATAGCGTGTCTCGAAGAAATTGCATATTTGAATGGTTGGATTACGAAAGAAGATGTGTTAGAAGTATATGAGTTGCTAAAGAAAAATCAGTATGGGCAATATCTAAAAGATGTTTTAGATGGCAAATACATTGATGTATTGAACTAGAAGATATATTTGGATGTGACATTTTACAAAAAAATATTGAAACATAAAGAAATATAGAAAAGAGGAGAATAAGATTATGACAATTATTGTAACTGGTGGAGCAGGATTTATAGGAAGTAACTTTGTTTTTCATATGTTAGATAAATATCCGGATTATCGAATTGTTTGTTTAGATTGTTTAACCTATGCAGGTAATTTATCAACACTTGCACCTGTAATGGATAATCCGAATTTTCGTTTTGTGAAAGAAAGTATTACAGATAGAGAGGCCGTATATAAGTTATTTGAGGAAGAAAAGCCGAATATGGTTGTTAACTTTGCAGCAGAAAGCCATGTGGATCGTTCCATTGAGAATCCGGAAGTATTTTTAGATACGAATATTAAAGGAACAGCAGTATTAATGGATGCTTGTCGTAAATATGGTATTGAGCGTTACCATCAGGTATCTACTGATGAGGTATATGGTGATTTGCCACTTGACAGACCGGACCTTTTCTTTACAGAGGAAACTCCAATTCATACAAGTAGTCCATATAGTTCCTCTAAAGCTGGAGCAGACCTTCTTGTATTGGCATATCACAGAACATACGGACTTCCTGTTACAATTAGTCGTTGTTCTAATAACTATGGTCCGTATCACTTCCCTGAGAAGTTGATTCCATTAATGATTGCGAATGCATTAAATGATAAGCCACTTCCAGTATATGGCAAGGGTGAGAATGTTCGTGATTGGTTATATGTGGAAGATCATTGCAAAGCAATTGATTTGATTATTCACAAAGGTCGTGTTGGTGAAGTATATAACATTGGTGGACACAACGAGATGAAGAATATTGATATTGTTAAGATTATCTGTAAAGAATTAGGTAAGTCAGAAGACTTGATCACATATGTAACAGATCGTAAAGGCCATGATATGCGTTATGCAATTGACCCAACAAAGATCCATAATGAGCTTGGTTGGTTACCGGAGACTATGTTTGCAGACGGTATTAAGAAGACAATTCAGTGGTATCTTGATAATAAAGAATGGTGGGAAACAATCATTTCTGGCGAGTACCAGAATTACTATGAAAAAATGTATGGTGACCGCTAATAGAATGAATGTGCAATAGTTTGAATTAGAAAAAGGACAAAGTCAGCAGAGTACAAACTATGCTGACTTTGTTGAAATGAGAAAGGTGTCTAATAGCTATGAAAGTTTTAGTGACAGGTGTGGCAGGACAATTAGGTCATGATGTTATGAACGAATTGTCAAAAAGAGGAATAGAAGGAATCGGTAGTGATATTGCGGATTCTTACGCAGGTGTGCAAGACGGAACTGCAGTTACTACTATGAAATACGTACCTATGGACTTAACTGACGGGGAGTCTGTTGAGGCAAGAATTATATTTGAGCAACCAGATGCGGTGATTCATTGTGCAGCATGGACTGCTGTTGATGCTGCGGAGGACGAGGAAAACCAGGCAAAGGTTAAAGCTATTAATTTTGGTGGAACAAGAAATGTTGCAAAGGTTTGCGCAACACTAGATATTCCGATGATGTATATTTCCACAGACTATGTGTTTGATGGGCAGGGTGAAGAACCATGGAAACCGGATTGCAAAGATTACAAGCCACTTAGTGTATATGGAAGTACCAAATTACAGGGTGAAAAAGCAGTCGTAGCGAATCTTGAAAAATTCTTTATTGTGCGTATTGCATGGGTGTTTGGGGTAAATGGAAACAACTTTATTAAAACGATGTTGAATGTAGGTAAGAAATATAATCAGTTACGAGTTGTTAACGATCAGATAGGAACACCAACATACACATATGACTTAGCACGTTTGTTAGTTGATATGATTCAAACTGATAAGTATGGTTATTATCATGCAACGAACGAGGGTGGTTATATTAGTTGGTACGACTTTACGAAAGAAATATTCCGTCAGGCAGTGGAATTAGGTTATGAAGAATATAGCGAGGATAAAGTGTTGGTTACACCGGTTACAACACAGGAATATGGTGTATCAAAAGCAGCAAGACCGTTTAATAGTAGATTGGATAAGAGCAAACTTGTAGAGAATGGATTTGAGTTACTTCCTACATGGCAGGATGCATTGTTTAGGTATTTAAAAGAACTTGAATTTTAAAAATATGATACTTTATCGATGCTTCTAAGATGAATAAAAAGTTATTTGATGGAAAGAGAGAAATAGTATGGGACAGATTAAAGTTGAAAAAAATGTTGGTGGTATTGAAGGATTGTGTGTGATACAACCTGCTGTACATGGAGATGCGAGAGGATATTTTATGGAGACTTATAATCAGCGAGACATGGAAGAAGCTGGTCTTAATATGACATTTGTACAAGATAATCAATCTTGTTCTGTAAAAGGTGTGTTGCGCGGCTTGCATTTTCAAAAAGAATTTCCTCAAGGGAAATTGGTTCGTGTTGTGAAAGGATCTGTGTTTGACGTGGCTGTGGATTTGCGTAAGGATTCTGTAAGTTATGGCAAGTGGTTTGGCGTGGAGTTAACAGAGGAGAATAAGAAACAGTTCTATATTCCTGAAGGATTTGCACATGGCTTTTTAGTTCTTTCTGACATTGCAGAATTTTGTTACAAATGTACGGACTTTTATCATCCGGGAGATGAAGGTGGGCTTGCTTGGAACGATCCTGCAATTGGTATTGAATGGCCACATTTAGTTGGAACATATCCGGGAAACGCGGATGCAAGTTCATATCAGTTGGATGATGGTACAATGTTGAATCTTAGTGAAAAGGATCAGAAGTGGTCAGGATTACAGGATACATTTCAATTTTAAAGGTTAAAATTATGTCAAATAATAATACTTTCTTAAGCCAATATAAGGAAATAATTTCATATCTATTTTGGGGTGTTATGACAACAATTGTAAGTTGGTTATCGTATGGTTTGTTTTCATTATTGTTAGGGAAAAAAATGGATTCGGTCGATTTGTTTGGTATGCAGTTTTCGTTGGCAGTCTGTTTTGCAAATGTGTTGTCTTGGATATGCGCAGCTTTATTCGCTTTTTTTGTCAATAAAATATGGGTGTTCCAAAGTAAAAGTTGGAAAGCAGGTGTTTGGCTATCAGAATTTTGGAAGTTTCTTTCTGCCAGAATTGTTTCGGGAATTATAGAGATTATAGCAGTTCCCTTGCTTGTCAGTATCGGATTATCATACACAATTTTTGGGATAGAAGGTATGGTTGCAAAATTACTGGTTAGTATTGTTGTTGTTTTATTGAATTATTTTTTTAGCAAGTTGTTTATTTTTAAATGAGTAGTTGATATTCTTTTTGTATGGAATATGATATAATACTATGTGTTATTACAAATATTTTTCACCAAAAAGAGTTACTATATTAATGAATGTATGTCAAGAAAGAGAGAATAGAGTATGTTGTGGAGAATCAAAGCGACATTAAAACGAACGAAAGCGTACAAAGTATATTGCTTTATTGTAAAACTTCCCAAAAGGATACGTAACAAGTGCTACAAGTATTATACCCTGAAGATGTTATATCCTTCTGTCTATAAAAAGAATGCAAAGAATCCGGTGGATGAGAATAAGGTCGTATTTATTGAATTAAGACAGCCGGAGATCAGTAATAGTTTTCGTGTATTATACGATGATTTAAAAAAGAATTATAACTTTGATATCCATGAGCATTTTTTGAGAACAACATTTATTCCGCGTAAGGAACATAAGGAACGCTGTAAACAGATGATAGCAGATATCGCTACTGCCAAGTATGTGTTCTTAAATGAGGCATCGAATGTGGTAAGCTCTGTTCCGTTGCGAGAAGAGACAGTATTGACGCAGCTTTGGCATGGTTGTGGAGCTTTTAAGAAGTTTGGTATGAGTACAGCGGATTTGATCTTTGGTGAGAATCGAAAGAATATGCTAAAGTATCCGTTTAACAAGAATTATACCCATGTGACAGTAAGTAGTCCGGAAGTAATATGGGCATATGAAGAAGCTATGAATATCAAACCGGAAGAGAATATCATTAAGGCTGTTGGTAGCAGTCGTACGGATGTATTTTTTGATGATGCATACATTCAAAAAGCATATGATAAGTTGTATGAATTATTGCCGCAGAGCAAAGGGAAAAAGGTGATTTTGTATGCACCTACGTTCCGTGGAAGAGTGGCAAAAGCAAAGTCTCCGGATTGTTTTGATGTAGAACAGTTTCAGCAAACACTTTCAGATGATTATGTATTAATCTACAAGCATCATCCGTTAGTAAGGGTAAGACCGGAGATTCCTGAAAGTTGTAGTGATTTTGCCGTAGATTTTACGGATACTATGACAATTGATGAATTGATTTGTGTTAGTGACATCTGTATTTCCGACTATTCATCGTTAGTATTTGAATACTCATTGTTTGAAAAGCCGATGATATTCTATGCATATGACTTAGATGAATATTTTGACTGGAGAGGATTCTACTATGATTATTTTGAATTAGCTCCGGGTCCGATTTGCAAGACAAATGAAGAAATGATTGATTACATCAAGAACATAGAAAGTCGTTTTGAGAAAGAAAAAGTAGTTGCATTCAAAGAAAAGTTCATGCAGTCATGTGATGGACATGCAACGGAACGAATTAAAGATATGGTCTTTGGGGAACAATTAAAGAAAATGGAAAAATAGTATCAGATTAAAAGCATGCGGTTTGACGAAAGGTAAGGTGATCATTATGAAGAAACTATGTTTTTTAGTGCTTATCATGATGTTACAGTTGTTCGTGTTGCCAACGGATTTTGTGGTAAATGCGCAGACTGTCGAAAAGATTACAGTTAACCTTAACGGTGTGAAAAGTATAGGAAAAACAATTCAGGCGTCGTTAGACCGAGCTTTAGAAGATCAATCCGGTAATGTTTTGTATGAAATTACGTTACCTAAGGGCACCTATCAATTGGATACGTTGTTAAAAGTTTTTAGCTATACAACAATTAAGATGGAGGGGTGTACCCTTGTACGTGATGCGGATAAATCCATGATTCGTATCGGATATGAGGATACCAGGTATACAGGATATAATGGTATTCATGATATCGCAATCATAGGCGGATGCATAGATGGCAATGTTAAGATGAAGTGTTCTACATCTATGGTTCGTATGGGACATGGTGCGAATATCACAATACGCAATGTAACATTTCGTAATGCATATAATTCTCATCATATGGAAATGGCAGGATGTCGAAATGTCTTAATCGAAGATTGTACGTTTACAGGATATTATACAAACAAAAAGGATGTGACGAATTCCGGCAATTATGAAGCATTACAGTTGGATGTGTTGCATGAGGGAAGACATTTTCCGAAATATCCGATTTTAGATGATACACCTTGTAGAGATGTTACTGTCAAAGGTTGTACCTTTGAAAAGTTGCAGAGAGGACTTGGTATACACAGTGGGGTTGCCGGTTCTTATTTTACCAATATTCAGTTTATAGATAACACATTTACCGATATTAGAGGATACGCAATTATCGCAACGAATTTTCAATCTTCAGAAATTAGTGGGAATGTGATTAAGAATTGTGGTGCCGGAATCTTGTTCCGTAGTATGGTGCAAGGTAATAATAATTTTTATACCCCGGTTTCCGGAAAAGTAACAATCGATAATGATGCCAATTCTGTTATTAAGAATAACATTATTCAGGTAACGGATCGCAAGTATAAGACAACAGCGTATGGTATTTCATTGTACGGTCAAAAGCTAACAAAAAAGACAAAAGATGTTCCAAAGGGTGACTATACTTTACATGGAGTAACAATTTGTGATAATACGATTACGATGAACAATTCCGGATACGGAATATGGTTACAGGGAACTAAGAAATGTACAGTAGAGAATAACAGCGTTGTTATGAATATCAAAGCTTCGGCATCCGGCAAAGGAAACAGTGATTGTATCCGATTGGTCAGAAGTAAGAATGCAGTGATTAATAATAATACATTCACGCAGAAAAAAATTAATAAAAAAACAAAAGAAGCATGCGGAATTGCCATGACAACGGATTCGGATGCAACAATTACGAAGAATAAGATTAACAACAGTCCTAAGGACGGTATTTTTCTGAATTCAAAATGTAAGGCAACCGTTAAGAATAATACAATTAAGAAAACAGGTCGTTATGGATTAAATGTAGCGGGTAAATCTACAATGATCTCCAAGAAGAACAAGATAACCAAGTGTAAGAAAAGAAAGACAAATGCATCCGGTGGAGGAAAGATTAAGGGATAATTATGAAAGAGACTATTAAAAATCAATTAAAAAGGATGAAAAATGGTGGTTATTCCATCCAATGGTTAACCGAGCAGATAGAACCTTATATAGAAGAAGAGTTGAAACAACAGGATTTTCATATTAAGAGTGATATACCGAAGTGGACGAACCTTGCATTAGAATCAAGAGCAAAAGAAAAATGGTTTTCAGATGTCTTGGCTAGTGGTAAGTATACGGTTTCGTCACCATTGATTTTAATTAATCCATATAGAATTGCACCTTTGACAGCGCTTGTATTGTTTTCTACTAAGGAGATGTGTACTGTTCGCTATACAATACTCGACAAGGAAGATGTGCCTAATATAACCAATGAAATAACTGAAGCAAAGAAGGACCACAGAATCCCGGTTCTTGGATTGTATGCTGATAGTAAGAATAGAGTTTTATTAGAGGTTATTGATTCGAACGGAAATATCACGAAGAAAACAATTGAGATTAGTACATTTTCTACGGCTGCTGCATTATTAGACAGTGTTGTGGTGAAGGAGAACAAAAAGCCATGCTCCGAAGACTTAATATATGTTTCGGGTGGTTTTTCGCAACAGTCTTATATGTTTGATAAACGGGGGAATATTCGATTCTATTTCAATAAAAAGGTCAAATTATACGGAACGCATATGCTTTCTAACGGACATCTTTTGTTTCCGGAAGAAGCAATAGCGAATCCGACGTTTAGTAATCCACATTCTAATATCTTCCATGAAATGGATTTTATGGGACGTGTGTACAAGACCTACATGGTGGAAAAAGGTGTCCATCACTATGCAGCAGAAAAGGGCGTGGGTGGTAATATTCTTTTGGCAAGTAGCACCTTGGCACCGGAACTTGGCATGGAAAATGCAGTAATTGAGATTGACAGACAGACAGGTGATGTCGTTAGAACATTAGATCTGAATCCATTGTTTGATAAGACATATCTTAACAGACATGATTGGGCGCATATTAATTCGATTCAATATTTACAAGATGAAGATGCAGTCATTTTATCACTTAGAAATGTGCATAGCATTGTTAAGATTGGATGGGAATCGCAACAATTAGAATGGGTTCTTGGTGATGTCAAGTTTTGGGAACCGACAGCTATGATGGATAAGGTGTTAAAACCAACAGATGATACAATTGCATGGTTTTATCAGCAGCATGCAGCAGAAGTGTTATCTGATGTTGACGGCAAGAAAGAATTGTTGATTTATGACAATCATATTGCAATGCGTCGTCCGGTTGAGCATTTTGTTCCTACAGAAGAATCGAATCTTATGATTTATGAGATTGATGAAAAGGAAAGAACTGTTATTTTGAAAAAAATATATCCTTTGGGGCTCTTTTCGAAAATTCGATCGAATGGTGTATTTGTTAAAGACAAGAATTGCATGTGGGCCATGTCTGCATTTTTAAAACCAAAGATTGAAGATTTCTCAGCAATGGTAGATGAAATGGACTATACGACTGGTGAATTGCTCAATAAGTTTGCATTAAAGAAAGATTTCTTTAGTGCGTATCCGATTCATTTCAATGCGGAGGATATGGCAAAAGCGTTGGATGTACAATCACCATATGAAGTTGGACATGTGATACTACCGACACCATTGGACGTGAAAGAGATAGAAGAGTCTATCAAAAATGCGCAACCTGCTGATCCGGAATATTTTGATAGCTTACTGTATAGCAAGCTTCTTTTGGTCAAAGAAACGGATAATGAGATTCGCCATATGTATGCGGTAGGTACGAAACATGCATATCATTTGGATAAGGATAATACAGTCCAAAAAGCCCCGAATACATTTGCAGATCAACGATACTATATTACATTTCCGCTAGATGTATGTGAAAAGGATTGTTATACGTTTTATCTTCAGACGAATGACAACATGTATGTTCTAAAGGATACTGTTGAGATATGCTAGTATATAATATGTACGATGCTTAATTTAACAAACTATATCAAGAGAAAGGGATATATTCAAAACAGAATATATTCCTTTTTTTGATATACGTAAATGCATATGTAACAGATATTTTTCTTGTTGCACAATTGTTCTTATGCTATAATACAAAGAACTTTGCGACGAGGTATATTCGTGTGAAATGATATAAAAGATAGGGGAATAATATGCAGAATACAGATTTGATTTCAGTTGTTATACCAGCCTATAATGCATCATCTACGATTGCACAAGCGATAGATTCTGTATTGAAACAGGAGGTTTCTTTTGAGATTCTTGTGATTGATGATGGTTCAAGTGACGGATTAGAGCAGGTTATGGCATGCTATAGAGATGATAATCGAATAATATATTTAAAAAATGAAACCAATCTGGGACCTTCTGAAACGAGAAACCGTGGTGTCAGAGAAGCGAACGGAAATTATATTGCTTTTTTAGATGCGGATGATTATTGGGCAGAGGGGAAACTGATAAAGCAATATCAGTTATTAAAGGAAAAAAATATGGTTTTGTGTGCAACAGGCAGATCTTTGATTACACATGACGGAGCATCAATGAATCGAAATATTCCGGTAAAAGAGATCATTACTTATGAAGATATGTTGCATCAGAATTGGATTAATAATTCTTCTGTTTTGGTGAAAAAGGATGTTTTGTCGGAATTTCCGATGGAAGCGGATGATGTACACGAAGATTATCTTCTTTGGTTGAAAGTGCTTAAGAAATATAAGCAGGTATGTGCAATTAACGAACCTTTGCTATTTTACAGAATGAGTAAGAATAGTAAATCAGGAAGCAAATGGAAGTCGGCACGAATGACATATCAGACATATCGAAAATTGGGCATGAATAGATTACAGGCATTGAAGTGCTTTGTTTCTTATGCATTAGCAGGGATTAAGAAATACTATGGATAAGAAAGGTACGAACAAATTAGATTATGAAGCAGTATATAAAGAATGTAATTGGACGGTATAATCAATTAAGTGAAAAAAAACAGAGATGCAATACAATATTCAATACCCTTGTTTTAATATTGTGGCCTGTTGTTTGCTTTTTACTTGTAGAATTCTTTTTGGATTCAGATTTTTTGAAGATTAGACGACTCGCGATTGTATGTAATATCTTGATTTATATGTTGATCATGTATGGGTTTTATGTGGTTACGGCAAGTGTTCGGGCATCCGTAATCGGAGTGACAACTGTTGCGGTAGCATTTGCAATTATTAATATTTATTTAATAGAGTTTCGTCAAATTCCATTATTGGCATCAGATTTGACGGTGATAAAGACTGCAGCAAATGTTGCAAGGGATTTTGATTTTAGGCCCAATATTGATATTATATTGCTTTTATGTATTTTATGTGTGGTTGTTGTGTTGGCAACGAAATTAAAACAGGAAAAACTTTCTAAGAAGAGAAGAATTGTGCATTTTGTTTGTTATATGTGTTTCTTTGTTGGCATATATCATTTAATGATCGGTTCTGATGAATTAGGAGAGAGAGGTATTTCGATTAATACGTTTCGTCCGATTAAAACTTATGATAAAAACGGTGGAATCCTTACATTTGTAAGAAGCATCCGTTTGATGATTGTGGAGAAACCGGAAGGATACAGTCGTAAAGCAGTTGAAAAGATTATGAGCAATTACCCATCGGATGATGCAGATTCTAAAGAATTTGTAGAGCCGAATGTAATTGTCATTATGAATGAGGCATTTACGGATCTGCAAAGCGTAGGAGATTTTGAAACGAATCAGGAAGTGTTACCGTTTTACAATAGTCTGCAGGAAGATACTATAAAGGGATTCGCATATGTGTCTGTATTTGGCGGGCAGACTGCTAATTCTGAATTTGAATTTTTAACCGGTGATTCAAAAGCATACCTTCCACAGGGAGGAACGCCGTATCAATTTTATATCAAAGAGTATTTGCCTGCATTGACAGGTAATTTGAAATTAGATGGATATCAAGGGTTATTAGCATTACATCCATATCGGGAAAGTGGATATAATCGTGTGAACGTATATGAAAACATGGGATTTTCAGATTTTATCTCAAAAGAAGATTTTGGTGATGTGGAGTTGGTGAGAAATCATATTTCTGATGTTACTAATTACAATAGAATTATTGAAGAATATGAAAAAGCAAAGAAAGAATCAGATGCTCCTTTTTATCTTTTTAATGTCACAATGCAAAATCATAGTCCCTACAATAAAGATTTTAAAAATTTACCAAAGACTATTAAGATTACAACCAAGGGATGTAAGAATGCTGATGCGGAAAGATTTTTGAATCTGATTCATTTAAGTGATGCGGCTACCAAGGATCTTGTGGCATATTTTGAAAAAAAAGAGGAACCTACGGTGATTGTGATGTTTGGAGATCATGAACCGGGATTATCAAATAGATTCTATAAGAAAATTATCGGGAAGCATCCGGATGATTTGAAACCGGAGGAAGCAATGCAGTTATATAAAGTACCGTTTTTTATATGGGCTAACTATGATATTGAGGAACAATATATTGAAAGGACAAGCTTGAATTACTTACAAACCTTGATGCTGGATGCGACGGGAATGAAAATGTCAGGGTATAACAAATATTTAAAAGACTTGATGCAAGATGTTCCTGCAATTAATTTTTCTGGATACTATGATAAAAATGGTACGTTTTATAGTGTTCAGGATCAGAATTCCCCATACTATGAGCGATTAAAGGAATATCAGTATTTGGAGTATAATCATCTGTTTGATAATAAGCGTATGAATACATTCTTTGAATTTAAATAGGGTGTTATATGATGTGTAAGGTATATGCGGTTTGATTACAAGGTTGTATCTTGTATGAAAATATGGTATAATCTCATGTGATTTTGTAATGAAAAATATATTGTGTTCATAAACTAACGAATAGTAGTTGGATTCGAATGATTAGGAGGATTGTATATGTGTGGTATTGTTGGATATATTGGTAAGGAACAGGCAGCTCCGATTCTATTAGATGGATTGGCAAAGTTGGAGTATCGTGGTTACGATTCTGCAGGTATTGCAATCTATGGAGATGCCGATATTGAAATATTAAAGGCAAAAGGAAGATTACAAGCCCTGAAAGATATGACGGATGACGGAAAGAGCGTAAAAGGTACCGCAGGTATCGGACATACTAGATGGGCGACACATGGGGAACCTTCCGTTGCGAATGCGCATCCGCATTTTAACAAGGATAAATCAATTGCAGTTGTGCACAATGGTATTATTGAGAATTATCAGCCATTGAAGGAAAAGATGATTGCAAGAGGTTATACGTTTGTTTCTGAGACGGATACAGAAGTTGTAGCGCATATGCTTGATTATTATTATGACGGCAATCCATTGCAGGCAATTGCAAAGGTGATGCACAGAGTACAAGGGTCTTATGCGTTAGGTGTTTTGTTTAAGGATTTTCCGGATAAGATGTTTGCAGTACGCAAAGATTCTCCGTTGATTGTTGGTCAGTCTACAGATGGTAATCTGATTGCATCAGATGTACCGGCAATTTTAAAGTATACAAGAGAAGTATATTTTATCGAGAACCGTGAGATTTGCGAATTATCAAGAGATGGTATTCATTTTTACAATGAAGATTTAGAAGCAATTGAGAAAGAGACCAAAACAATTGAGTGGGATGTAGAAGCTGCTGAAAAGGGTGGATACGAACACTTTATGTTAAAAGAGATTTATGAACAGCCAAAAGCTGTCTTAGATACAATCAGTCCGAGAATTAAAGATGGTGAGATTGTAATTGAAGAGCTCAATATGTCTGAAGATGATATTAAGAACTTGAAACGTATCTATATTGTTGGATGCGGTTCCGCATATCATGTTGGTGTGACAAGTAAGTATGTAATTGAGAAGTTGACAAGAATTCCTGTTGAGGTTGATTTGGCATCAGAGTTCCGTTATCGTAATCCGATTCTTGAAAAGGATTCGATGGTGATTATTATCAGTCAGTCAGGTGAAACCGCAGATTCATTAGCGGCACTTCGTCAGGCGCAGGAGATGGGTGTTAAGGTATTAGGCGTTGTCAATGTTGTTGGTTCTACAATTGCCCGTGAGGCAGATAATGTATTATATACATGGGCAGGACCTGAAATTTCGGTTGCAACGACTAAGGCATATAGTACACAATTGGTGGCATTATATTTGTTGGCAATTTTGTTTGCAAAAGTACGCAATGTTGTGGATGCAGCAGAGTATAGCGAGTTGATTAGTGAGCTTCAGACATTGCCGGATAAGATATCTGAGATCTTAGGCGATAAGGAAAGAATTCAATGGTTCGCAAGCAAGTATGCGAATGCGAAAGATGTATTCTTCCTAGGAAGGGGCGTTGATTATGCAACTTCATTAGAAGGCTCCTTAAAGTTAAAAGAGATTTCTTATATTCATTCTGAAGCGTATGCGGCAGGTGAATTGAAACACGGAACGATTTCATTGATAGAAGATGATGTGTTAGTTGTTTCGGTTGTAACGCAACCGGATCTTTATGAAAAAATGATCAGTAACATTGTTGAGGTTAAGACGAGAGGTGCTTATATCTTCACCTTGACTAACAAGGGAAATTATGTAATGGAAGATACATCTGATTTCACAGTATATATTCCAAAGACACATCCTTGTTTTGCCCCGTCACTTGCAGTTGTCCCATTGCAGTTGTTGGGATACTATGTGTCAGTAGCAAAAGGACTTGATGTGGATAAGCCAAGAAATCTTGCAAAATCCGTTACGGTAGAATAAAAGGATTGTGTAACAAGTAGGAGGAATAGAATCGATGAGTAAATCGCGTAAGAAGAAAAAGAGTACAAATAGACGATTAGGAATCGTTTTGTTGGTGGAGATTCTGGTGTTTATAGGATTAATTGTCGGCTATGCATGGTATTATTTTAATTATGCAATGAACTTAATGCAGACAGATGATACACCAAAAGAAGAAATTGATGTTAGTAATGCGGTAACAGAGACGATGGAAAGTACATATACAACAATCGCTTTGTTTGGTTTGGATACGAGAGAAAAGAATGCCAATCTAACATCTTCCGGTGTGGCGCATAGTGATGCGGTTATTTTGGTTAGTATTAATAATGAAACAAAAGAAGTTAGAATGGCGTCAGTGTATAGAGATTGTTTCCTTGAGATTGCATCTAAGACACCAACGACACAGAAGTTTACACATGCATACCTCTTAGGCGGTCCGACATGTTCTGTTGAGACGTTGAATCGAAATCTTGACTTGAATATTAAGGATTATGTTTCTGTGGACTTCATGGCACTTACGAAGGCAATCGATGCATTGGGTGGTGTTACCATTAATGTCAAGAGCAAAGAGATTAATAACCTGAATAAGAATATTGAAGAGCAGGTTCGTGTAACCGGTAATTATTCGGATGGTGTCTGGTCGGCAGGTGAACAGACATTGAACGGTACACAAGCAACTGCATATGCGAGAATTCGTAAGGTTGGTAATGGTGATTTTGAGAGAACACAAAGACAACGAAAAGTAATTGAAGCGATGGTTGAAAAAGCGAAGAACTCCGACTTGTCAACTTTGAGCAATGTGATTAAAGAAGTATTCCCGGATGTAGCAACGAATATGACGCAGGCACAGATTCTTGATTTGGCAAAAGATCTATTGCAATATGAATTGGGCGATAACATGGGATTCCCTTCATCTAATAAGACTCCGACATTGGGCTCCAAGGGTAGTGTCGTTGTTCCGGCTGATTTGTTAAGCAATGTAAAGTTCTTACATGAATTTTTATATCCGGAAGATAAAGATTATGTACCATCATCAGAAGTAGAGCGTATCAGCAAAGCGATTACGAATGAAACGGGTGTGTATGATGAGTTTTCGGAAGAAGATACGACAGAGGAACCGACGTCAACCAATTCCGATGAATAATTATGAATGAGAAAGCAAAAGAGAATGACAGCTAATACATTGGCTGCCATTCTCTTTATGACGTTTAAAATGAGGTGATATTTTATGAAAAAAAGAAGTCGAGTGATTCGTTATATAGTTCGGATATTTGTGTTGTGTGCGGTAATGTGCTCATTTTCAATTACAACGTATGCTGCAACACCGGTCGCATCTAATGGTGCATTAGCAGTGCAAGGAACCAAACTGGTCAGCAAAAAAACAGGACAACCGGTACAACTTCGTGGCGTTAGTACACATGGTATTAATTGGGATGTTGGATATCCGTATATTTCTAAGGCTGCATTTAAAACGTTGCGTGATGATTATAAAGTAAGTGCAATCCGTCTTGCTATGTATACGACAGAGTATTATGGATATTGTGATAAAGGAAGTGCATGGGAATCACAATCCACTGTACAAAGTACTTTGAAACAGAGGATTGATACGGGAGTTCAGGCAGCTACGGATCTTGGCATGTATGTTATTATTGATTGGCATATCTTAAATGATCAGACACCGAAGAAATATCAATCAGAAGCAAAGAAATTCTTTAAAGAAATGTCAGCAAAGTATGCCGGATATGACAATGTAATCTATGAAATATGCAACGAGCCGAATGGCGGAACATCATGGAGTGATATTAAGTCATACGCGAATGCGGTAATTCCTGTTATACGTGCGAATGATAGTGACGCAGTTATAATTGTCGGTACACCGACCTGGTCGCAGGATGTAGATATCGCTTCGAAATCACCGTTAAAATACGACAATTTGATGTATACATTGCATTTTTATTCTGCAACACACAAAGATTCTTATCGTGAGAAATTGAAAACCGCATTGAATAATGGCTTACCGGTAATGGTAACAGAATATGGTGTTTCTGAAGCAAGTGGTAATGGCGCAATGGATACTGCTGAAGCCAAGAAATGGTTAGATCTTCTTGATCAACATCAGATTAGTTACTTTGCATGGAGTCTTAGCAATAAGGCAGAAACTGCATCGTTGTTAAAAGCAGGAACAAGTAAAAAAAGCGGATGGAGTACGTCACAACTTTCTCCTGCCGGAAGATGGATATTCTCGCAATACAAGAAACGCGCAGGTGTGAGTACGGTTTCTTATAAACCATCTAAAGTTAAGAAAATAACCTTAAAGAATATAAAAGGAAAGAAATTAAAAGTTACGATTAAGAAAGTAAGTAACGCAACAGGATACGAAATTAAGTACAGTACCAAGAAAAGCTTTAAGAATGCAAAAATAGTTAAGACAACAAAGACCTCACATGTGATTAAAAAACTTAAGAAAAAACAATACTATTATGTAAAAGTAAGGGCATACCGTACGGTTAACGGAAAAACGTATTATGGAAGCTATGGTACGACAAAAAAGATTAGAGTGAAGAAATAGGATATTGGAGATTAATAATGAGATTGATTCATATATGTAAAAAAAGCTTATTATGTGTTGCAGTGCTGATTGGATTGTTTATGACACCACTAACGGTTTTTGCAACTGAATTACCAACCGATTCTACTACGGAAAACAATACGGAATCGACAACAGAAGAACAAGCGGTTAAGGATGGATGGAATAGTGCGAAGACAAAATATTTTGTAAAGGGCAAACCTGTTACGGGTCTCTATAAAATAGATGGTAAATTATATTTATTCAAAGATAATGGGAAATTGTATAAAAAGCGCGGTCTTCAAAAAATCGATGGAGCATATTATTGTTTCGCAAAGAATTACTCCTTAAAGACAGGCGTAGTAAAAGTGAACGGTAAGCACTATTTCTTTTCGAAAAAGAATGGAAAGCGATACGAAGAGACCGGTATTCGTAAAGTTAATAAAAAATATTATTACTTCAAAGACGATCACAGTTTGAAATCCGGATGGGTGCGCAATAGTAAGAATGCAAGATATTATTTTGACAAAAAGACATTTGCAGCCAAAACCGGATGGAAATATGTCGGACAGTACAAATTCTACTTTAAAAAGAATGGACAACTTCTTCAGGATGTACGTAAAAAATTAAAGAAAGAACAAAAGAAGAGTTATTACATTAAGGTAAATCGAACAGCTTGTTGCGTAACTGTGTATGCAAAGGACGGAAAGAAGGGATATACGATACCGGTTGTATCATTTATCTGCTCTACCGGTGCGGCAACCCCTGTTGGTACACACAGCATTCGCGATAAACTGCGCTGGCATGAATTGATGGGACCATGTTGGGGACAATGGTGTGAGCATCTGACACCAACTATATTGTTCCATTCTGTACCATATAACAGACCATATGATAAGCGTTCGTTAAGTGTAAGTAGTTATAATAAGCTTGGTACAATGGCAAGTCACGGATGTATTCGTCTGACGGCAGGAGATGCAAAGTGGATTTACGATAATTGTGCGGTTGGTACGAAAGTGACAATTTATAATAACGCGAAAAATCCGGGACCGTTTGATAAACCGACAGCACAGAAATTAAGAGCGGGACATACATGGGATCCGACCGATCCGACAATCAAATAATATCGAAAGTACACACAATATACAAAATTGTAGGGTATGTTGTAAATAAAAAGGATGAAGGAGAATGAACATGAATCATTTGGATCAATTAGAAGCAGAAGCGATATATATTATGCGTGAAGTTGCTGCAGAATGTGAAAAGCCGGTTATGCTTTATTCAATCGGAAAAGATTCTTCCGTTATGTTACATTTGGCAATGAAGGCTTTTTATCCGGAAAAACCACCTTTTCCATTCATGCATGTGAATACAACATGGAAGTTTAAGGAAATGATTGAATTCCGTGATCGTACAGCGAAAGAATTAGGAATTGAAATGATAGAGTATATCAATGAAGATGGTGTGAATCAGGGAATTAACCCGTTTGATCATGGTTCCTCATATACGGATATTATGAAGACGGAAGCGTTAAAACAAGCATTGGATAAATATGGTTTTACAGCTGCATTTGGTGGCGGTAGAAGAGACGAGGAAAAGTCACGTGCGAAGGAGAGAATCTTTTCCTTCCGTAATGAAAGTCATGCATGGGATCCGAAGAATCAAAGACCGGAAATGTGGAAGTTGTTCAATACGAAGATTAAGCAAGGCGAGAGCATGAGAGTATTCCCTTTGTCAAACTGGACTGAGAAGGATATCTGGCAGTATATCGAGCGTGAGAATATTCCGATTGTTTCTTTATATTTTGCGAAAGAAAGACCGGTTGTTACAAGAAATGGTCAGATTATTATGGTTGATGATGATAGAATGAAATTACTTCCGGGGGAAGAAGTGGAGATGAAGAAAGTTCGTTTCCGTACACTTGGATGTTATCCACTTACCGGTGGTATGGAATCAGAGGCAACTACGTTAAAAGAAATTATTGATGAAACACTAGCATCCGTTGAGTCGGAACGTACAAGCCGTATTATTGATTCGGATGGAGGTTCGGCAAGTATGGAAAAGAGAAAGCGGGAGGGATATTTCTAAAATGAGAGATGATTTATTGAAATTTATAACCTGCGGTAGTGTAGATGATGGTAAGTCCACATTGATCGGACATATGTTATACGATGCAAAGTTATTGTTTGCAGATCAGGAGAAAGCATTACAGTTGGATTCCAAAGTTGGTTCTAGAGAAGGTGCCATTGATTACTCGTTATTATTGGATGGCTTGATGGCTGAGAGAGAACAGGGAATCACAATTGACGTTGCGTATCGTTATTTTACAACAGATAATAGAAGTTTTATTGTTGCAGATACGCCGGGACATGAAGAGTATACACGTAACATGGCAGTTGGTGCATCATTTGCATCATTAGCGGTTATTTTAGTAGATGCAAGTCAGGGAGTACTTGTTCAGACAAGACGTCATTCAAGAATCTGTTCGTTGATGGGAATAAAGCATTTTGTATTTGCCGTTAACAAGATGGATTTGGTGAATTACGATGAAAAGCGATTCAAAGAAATCAAGAAAGATATCAAAGTATTAATGGCAGAATTTGATTATGGTTCGTTACAGGTGATTCCGGTATCAGCGACGGAAGGGGATAATGTTACGACGAAGGCAAGTACGATGCCATGGTATAAGGGAGACGCACTTTTAACATATCTTGAAAATGTAGATGTAAAGGATGCTCAGGCACAGACAGGATTTGCTTTGCCGGTGCAAAGGGTCTGCCGTCCAAATCATAATTTTAGAGGTTTCCAGGGGCAGATTTCATGTGGTGAAGTTTCTGTTGGAGATTCAATCAAAGTACTACCTAGTGGTGAGTCCGCAAGAATAACAGGAATCTACCAGGGTGACAAGCAGGTAGAAACAAGTGGAAAAGGACAGGCTGTTACGATTACACTTGATACAGAAATAGATATTTCAAGAGGATGTGTTGTTGTTAAAGATTACGAGATGCATACGAGCAACGCATTTACTGTTTCTTTGTTATGGATGGACGATGACCATCTTGTAACAGGACGTAACTTTTGGTTAAAGCTAGGCACACAGATGATTTCTGCTACTGTTATGAAGATTAAGTACAAAGTAGATGTGAATTCAGGTGCCGAGGTCGCTGCTAAGAGTATTACGAAGAATGAGATTGCTGTCTGCGAGATATCCGTTGGTAGTAAGATTGTATTTGATAAGTTTGAGAATAACCGTGAGATGGGATCGTTTATCTTGATTGATCGTGTGAGCAATATGACATCTGCTTGTGGTGTTGTAATGCATCCGTTGTCAAGAGGTAAGAATCTTGTATGGCATAATATGGACATCACGAAGGAGTTGCGTGAGAGCCACATGGGCCAAAAGGCGATTACTGTCTGGATGACAGGTTTATCAGGTGCCGGCAAATCTACAATTGCAAATGAATTAGAAAAGAGATTGTTTGCAATGGGCAAATTCTCTATGCTCTTAGACGGAGATAATGTCCGTATGGGTCTTAATAAAAACCTTGGCTTTAAGGAGGAAGACCGCATTGAGAATATCCGTCGAATTGCTGAAGTATCAAAGCTTATGAATGATGCCGGTTTGATTGTACTTACATCATTTATTTCGCCGTTTATCAAAGATCGTCGCAATGCAAAAGATATTATTGGTGAAGAAAACTTCGTTGAGGTTTACATCAGTACACCATTAGAAGAATGTGAAAGAAGAGATGTAAAGGGATTGTACAAAGAAGCCAGAAGTGGTAAGATTCCGAACTTCACAGGTATTTCAAGTCCTTACGAGGCACCGGAGAATCCTGCGATTACAGTAGATACGTCACAGCATAGTATTGAAGAATGTGTTGATATGATTTTAGAAGGTTTGAAACCATATATTGGAGAAGAGTAAAGGGTGATTAACATGAAATATTTTGTAATTGCAGTATTAGCAATATTCTTTGTTTATATGGTCGTATGGACTTTGAAATTTCACTTTTTTAACAAGAGACAAAAGAAAGTAAAAAGAATTCAGGAGCTACGTGAAAAAGGAAAAGGAACGCGTAGTGACGATACGAATGAAACGAGGAATTATTGGTATAATAAGAGAGAAGTAGATGCTTGTACGGAGCAGGAAGATGCTACAAGATACTACAATTATTTTACAAAATGTGAAGAGGCTGTGCGCGGTCTTTTACTTGAAATGTATGATTGTGGTGTTGTGAGAATTGATGAATTAGAACAGATTTCATACGGAGAGGATCGATTTGAAAATGCGGATTTGTCTTTCCTTGAAGAGGAAGAAGTGATTCAAGTAGAAGGAATGATGGGTGGCTTTTTTGCGAAACCGCAGGCAGATGTAGTAACAGCTTCAAGAGAGTTAAAAGAGGATGATCCGGGAATTATGGATATTCACGGAACATTGTCGGATGGTGTGGTTAATGTACTTGCAGCGGTTGAAGCGGAACAAGCAAAAGAAGCGGAGAAAAATGAGCCAATTATTTTAAAGGAAGAAAAATCTGTTGAAGAAGCTCGTAAGGCAAGAGAAATTACGGGAACTTCAGAAATTCGCAATCAAATATATTCAAAATGGACCGGTTATGTTGAGGAATTATTGTCGATGGTAACCATTCATGCTGAGCCGGAAATGCAACAGAGAATTGGAAAAGCATTGATGGATTATGGATATAATGATGTTGATGTCTTATTGGAGTCTCCGGAATATGACAACTAGTTTCGCATATGGAAAGGTGACAATATGGAATTTTTTATCCCTACTATTCAGGATATCGGAAAGATAAGACAGGCAATGCAACATAATAAGAAACAAAGCTGTGAAATGTCTGCATCTAATACAATTTTGTGGGCAAAGCATTATAAGACGGAGATTGCTTTCTGGAATCAGGAGCTTATCTTTCGTTCCAGATTTTTAAGTGCAGAATATTCGTATTCATGTAACCTATATAGTTCTGACAATCCGAAATCTTTATTTGACAGAATAGTAGAACTTGCAAAGGAGCAAGGGCAACCACTACGCATGCATTGTATGTTAGAAGAAGAATTTCAGATGATTGATAATTGGTATCCGGGACGATTTAGTATGATAACGAGAAGACAGGATAGCGATTATCTTTACGAAAGAGAGAAACTGGCATCGTTAGCAGGCAAGAAATTGCATGGAAAAAGAAATCATATTCATCGGTTTGAGGAACGTTATCCGGATTGGTATTATGCGTCTATAAATGATGAGAATGAAGAATTGTGTGCTAAGATGGCGATGAAATGGTGTTTAGAAAATTGTGCAGACCAGGATGCCAATTGGCAACATGACAGAATTGATGAATCGAAGCTTGTGGTATATGCAATTCGTCATAGAGAGGAATTGGGCATGAAGGGTGGAGCACTATTTGCAGGAGGGCAGGTTGTTGCCATCACATTAGGAGAGCATTTGACAGATGATACATTTGTTGTTCATTTTGAAAAGGCGTTTCCTGAAATACAAGGTGCTTATCCGATGATTAACCGTGAATTTGTTCGTAACGAATTGCAACAATACACATATATCAACAGAGAAGAAGATCTAGGAGATGAGGGGCTTAGGAAAGCAAAGCTTTCTTATCGACCGACTCGATTGATTCACAAATGCATAATAATGGAACAATAAAAAGAACAGGAAGAGACTTAAGTCTCTTCCTGTTCTTGTATATTGCGTACGCCGGATTTTTTTGTTAATAGTAAAACGGTAATATTAGCAATAGCAAGAATGATAATCAATATGAGTGCAGTAAATGCAATCGAAATCTTTGTGTTGCAGAATAAGAAGAATCCGCCAACACACACAACAAATGTAAATGCAATGGAGATTGCCATGGAGAAGAATGTGTTGTAATTCTCTCGCAGAGCACTCATTTCGTCATCCCAAATCAGTTTTGGTTGAATGGAATCGATATAGATTCCCATATATGAAACAAACGTAATCGACATGATACTAAGCAATGTGTACATGATAATATGTATCAAAGGAACTTTGATAATAATGCAAGCAGGAATGAAAAATACCAATACGCCTAGTACAGGGAATAGGATTCCGACGAATGCTTTTACGTTCCATTGTGTCCAATAATCAACAGGTATATATTTCATGAAGGAAAAGTGCTTTCCTTCTCTTGAAATGGAATTCGAACTAATGCTGTTTAGTGCGGTGACAATTACGGAGATTCCGACAACACCAAGTAGTAAGAATAGTTGAATTCGTAAGTCTCGATGTGCATATAAGTGTTGTAAATCTGCAATAGACAGATTAAAATGCGTAACTTTTAGCATACCATACAAAAAGATTGGCCACATGAAGTTAATCGCAATACAGTTGGTAAAAAATACCGGGGTTCGCATGAGGATGCGAATTTCTTTTTGAAAATAAGAATAAGCAACTCGCTTTTGGCGACACTTTGTTAACAGCACATCTAATGCTTTTGCTTTTTTGTTGGTGCTAGAAGATGTCATTCCGATTACGCCTTTGAAATAAAGTGCTTCTGATAGTAGTAGTAAAACAGCTACGACTAGCAAGTTCACTATAACGTATGCAAGCAGATAAAGAATGCTTCCTTCGGTAAAGCATTTTACAAACAATGATACGTTTGGAAAGACATAATTCATGATATTGAAAAACTGTTGGTTACCGGAAGCAAGTGTCTCTACATAGTGGTCAATGTCCATATCTTGTAAGAATCCAACAGAGCCAACAAGAATAAGAACGAGAATGAACATCAAAGCTACCGAAAAGCGTTGAATCAAATCTTTGTTCTTGATGAGTCTGGTAAATGCCATTAAGAGCATACTGAGAATGCCACAATAAGCAAGTGGAATAATCGGCAAGGTGATTACACCAATGATGGCGAGTATCCATTGCAAAATCCCCATCTTTGTAGCAATTCCGTAGCCTATCACACAGGCTAATACCAACATAAACTGCATCATATTTTCATTCACGAATGCTGCGGTAAACTTGGAAGCAATAATCTGATGGGCTTTAAGTGGCCAAGGCAGCAGATATTCAATGTCATTTGAAAAGTAGAATTCATTGAATATGACGTTGATACCAAAAATGAGTGTTAACAGACAGATGACATGGAACATAAGTTGAATGCCAAGTGGTTCGCAACCGATTGGTTGTAATGTCTCTGTCATTAATTTGACCAATAACCCAACTGCAAATGTAACCGGAACGAGTACACCGAATACACCGAACAAAGAAAGAATCACAATCATTACTTTTCTGCGTTTGTCCTGTGGTTCGCTCATGCTAATTGCAGCAATAAATGTTTTTGTAAGTGTTAGATATCTATTCATGGGCAGTCATCTCCAAAAAGATTTTTTCAAGATCCATATTCGGATACTTGGCTGTCAGTTCGTCTAAAGTACCATAGAATAAAGACTTACCATGGTTAATGATAATGACTTTGTCACATAGTTTTTCGGCAACCTCTAACACATGAGTCGAGAATAATACGGAATTGCCGGCATCTGCATGTTCACGCATCATTTGTTTTAGGATGTATGCAGATTTTGGATCAAGTCCGGTCAAAGGTTCATCAAGAATCCAAACTGCAGGGTCGTGAACGAGTGCTGCAGCTACCATGATTTTTTGTCGCATACCGTGTGAGTAGCTTTGCATTGGTTTATCAAGAACTTCAGCAAGGTCGAATCTTGTAGCGAATATTTTGATTCGTTCTTTTCTGACATCTGTCGGAACTTTATAAATATCAGAAATAAGATTCATAAATTCAATACCTTTTAGTCGTAAGAACATATCAGGACTATCTGCAATATAACCGATAACTTGTTTTGCTTGTAGTGGTTGTTTTTGCATATCAAATTCATTGATAAAAATGTTCCCGGAATCAGGTTTTAAAATTCCGGTCATCATCTTAAGTGTTGTGGTTTTACCGGCACCGTTTGGTCCGATAAATCCTACGATTTCTCCGTTGTTAACAGTCAGATTCAGATTATCAACTGCACGAATCGAACTGTTATAAGTCTTGGTAACATTTTCTACTCTTATCATAGGGTACACTCCTTGTATTATAGATTCATCTTAGCTTTGTTGGTTGCATCGCTTGCTGCTACCGCGTAGATAGTAGTGACATCTGAAGTCGTATCGGTTCCTGACAGAAGATCTGTAATTTTTTTGACATAGTTCCTGGTTTCGGTAAATGGTGGAATTCCATTGTACTTGTCCACATTGCCCGGACCGGCATTGTAAGCAGCTAAAGCAAGCGGAATGTTTTGACCGTATTTGTCAAGCATCTGTGCAAGATATTTGGCTCCGCCAAGGATGTTCTGTTCCGGATCATATGGATTGGTTACACCAAGATATCTGGCAGTGTCAGGCATTAGTTGCATAATTCCCATTGCACCTGCATTCGAAGTTGCTTTTGCGTCAAAATTAGATTCGGTCTGTGCAACTGCTTTTAGCAGGTTAATGTCAATGTGAAATGTATCAGAAGCTTTCTGAAATATTGCATCTAAGCCGGTTGCCGGAATATTGTTCGTGCCGTTATTGTTATGGGTGGCAGAGGTCTGCGGTTTTGCATAGATGATGGTTTCTGCTTCAAATACAGAATCGAACTGTCCACTTGTTTGTGGAGAAGAAGAACCTGCCCCGTATTGTATGTTATTGTCATAATAATCAACATTTAGAATTGGATTCATAATATATCCCCTTATCATTGGTTTTATAATTATACAGATATACTTAATTTTACTATAAATGAGAGGAAATGAAAAGAAAATCTTCCTTGTCCTTTTCTGCGTTCTTGACAGATGCGTTATAATAAGAAAAGGTAAGCCACATAAGAAGTGATGGAGGAAGAATATGTATTTGAAAATGGTGAATCCCTACAGTATTTCTAAGCAGCATAAGCGGGAAAAAATGCATATATTAGAAAGAATAGAAGCTTTGTTTGATCCGAAGAGTTTTTGTGAATGTTATCCTGATGAAGCTGACGATGACAATCAAACAGGATATGATGGTGTTATTACAGGATATGGCAATATATATGGAGAAAGAGTGTATTTCTACGGACAGGATTTTACCTGCATGGGAGGTACATTCGGCTACACGCACAGCAGACAGATTATTGCAATTATCAAGGAAGCGATGAAGGAAAAGAAACCGATTATAGGTATTTTTGATGGCGGTGGAGCGAGAATTCAGGAAGGCGCAGCATCAGTTGCAGGATGCGGAGAATTATTTCAGACAATAGCATTAGCGTCAGGGTGTATTCCGCAGATATCGATTATTGCAGGAACTTGTGCCGGTGGAGCGGTATATGCGCCGGGACTTACGGATTTTGTATTTGTGATAGACAAGATAAGCAATATGTTTGTAACGGGTGCAAAAGTAATTAACGAGGTACAGGGGACAGATTATCTGATTGAAGAGTTAGGTGGAGCATCTATTCATACAACGCAAAGTGGAGTGGCGCATTTCTACGCCGAGACAGAAAGAATTTGTTATGCAAAAGTACGTAAACTGATTGATTTGTTACCTCCGTGCTATAGCGAGGAACGGTCATACCGTACAGATGTATACAGGGGCAAGGATTTATCAGATATCAGTCTGTATTATCCGTCGGATCCGGAAGAGGTATATGATGTTGTTCCGTTATTGCAAAATATATTGGATGATAATACTTTTATAGAAGTACAGGAATCCTTTGCGAAAAATTTGGTTGTTGGATTTGCAAAATTAGGAGGTATAACGGTTGGTGTTGTAGCGAACCAGACGTTGTATAATAATGGTTCGATTGATGTAGACGCAGCTGATAAAGGTGCAAGATTTGTACAATATTGTGATTGTTATAACATTCCGATTCTTACATTTGCTGATTCTACAGGTTTTGTAATGGAGGCTGAGCAAGAGCAAAAAGGGTTGATTCGTCACGGGGCGAAGATGCTACAGGCTTATGCCAATGCAACAACCATTCGATTAACGGTGATTCTCCGAAAAGCTTACGGTGGTCCTTATATATTTATGGGATGTAAGCAATTAGGTGCAGATAAGCATTATGTATGGCCGAAGGCACAAGTTGCAGTTATGAAAGCGGAAGGAGCAGTTGCTGTAATTAGTAATAGTCGCTTGTCTCAGTTAGAAGGTGTTGAAAAAGAGGTTTATCTAAAAGAACAGTTAGAGCATTACAAAAAAGCATATATGAATAGTGATACGGTATTAAAACGTGGATTTGTAGATATGCAGATAAAACCGGAACAGACAAGAGCGATTCTTTATGAAGATCTGATCCGTTTGGCCGGAATGAAGGTTGACAACATAGTGGAAAGAAAACATCCGAATTATCCGGTGTGATTCAAGAAAATGGGGACCCATGATTTGGGTCCCCTTGTTGTATTTTAGATATGAATTATTTTAGAAGGGAATAATTAGCATCCGCAGTCACATCCGCAGTCGTGTCTTACACAACCGCAATCGTTTCTGTTACATCCACAATCATATCCGTCATTTCTGCCGGAATTGCCACCGCAGCAAGAAAGAAGTAAAAGAATAATGATGATAGATGAACAGCAGTTGCCGCCACCAAAGCCGCAACTACCGTTGCCGCCGAATAAGCTACTACCGCATCCGGAATTGCCACCGCAGCAAGAAAGAAGTAAGAGAATAATAATGATAGATGAACAGCAGTTGTCACCACCGAATACATTGCTACTTGCGCAGCCGCATCCACAGTTGTTTGATAAATTACCCATTAGGAATTCCTCCAAAATTGTCTTTACACTGCTATATTATTCATGTGTTGAAAAAGTGTTACAATATGAGATATAATAATTAAAAATATGATATTACTGTTGCGTCGGATAGAAAAAAGACGCATTTTAAGTATATTCTGATGTTGAGTGGCATAGCATGTACCATGATAGGAATTGATGAAAAAAGCTACTTTGTAGCGTCATGGAAAAAAACAAGACCGCTTGGTGTTATGTCAACCGCAGTGCGCGGTGATGTGGTTCTTACATGGGAAAAGGTATTGTCCGCTGATGGATATATTGTGTATGAAGCGTCTTCATCACAGAAGTATCGATTTGTTTCGAAGACGAAAACGGTCGGACTTGTTTTGAAAGGACGAGAAAGAGGGGAAACATATCGTTACTATGTAAAGGCGTATTGGGTCAATAAGTATGGTAAGACAATATACAGTAAACCAAGTAAAACGGTATCTGTTCATGTTCCGCAAAAAGGTGTATCGACAATCAAGAATTTTTTGCAAGTGGCAATTTCACCGATCGGTTCTACCATGTATGTGTGGGGCGGCGGTTGGAATAGAGAAGATACTGCTGCAGGAGCACAAGCAAGGCAGCTTGGACTGAGTAATCGTTGGAGAACGTTTTCAAAGAACAAGGATTCCGGTTATGATTATAAGCAATACCGATATCGGATACATGATGGATTAGATTGTTCGGGATATGTGGGATGGTGTGTGTATAACATTCTTAATGTAAGAAATAAGCAACCTGGCTATGTGTTATCGGCATCAAAACAGGCAAAGAAGTTTGCACAGGACGGACTCGGAACATATCGTAATGCATCCAAGGTGATAAATTATAAACCGGGAGATATTATGAGTTCTACTTGTTCTTGTTGTGGTCATGTGTGGATTGTAGTTGGAGCTTGTGCAGATGGAAGTGTTGTATTAGTGCACGCTTCCCCACCGGGAGTCCAGATAAATGGTACAACGACACCGGATGGAAAAAAGAATAGTCAGGCATACTACTTGGCGAAGAAGTATATGAAAAAATACTATTCATCATGGTACAGACGTTTTTTTGATGTGAGTAGAGGGCCAACGTATCTTTCACATTATGGGCAAATGAGATGGACGACATCAGGAGAGCATGTAGTGTTATCTGACCCGGATCATTTTTATAAGAAGGATGCAAGGCGGATATTAAAAGAACTTTTTGAAACGGTTCATTCATGATAAAACAAAGGAAGAGGATAAGGATATGCAGGGATTATTTGATGTAATTAATGAGATATGTGGCAAGATTCAAGTGATATCAGATCTGTTTTGGAGTTTTCCGACGAATTTTTCGTGGTATGCAAATATACCTGTTTTGGGAAACTTTTCACTTGCAATTATTTTGTTGATTGGTTCGGGGATTTACTTTACCTGTAGTCTTCGTTTTATACAGGTTCGCAAATTTAGATATGGTTTGCAAGTGTTAAAAAATACGAAAAAGAACGAGACGGGCATTTCGCCGTTGGCTGCGTTCTTTTTGTCTACGGCGATGCGAGTAGGACCGGGTAACATACTTGGTGTTACAGGTGCTATTGCTGTGGGTGGTCCGGGCGCATTGTTTTGGATGTGGGTTTCGGCATTTTTCGGGATGGCAACAGCTTATACGGAATCTACAATGGCACAGATTTTTAAAGAAAAGAAAAATGATGAGTATATAGGAGGCCTTGCTTTCTATGGTAAAAAGCTTCTTAAAAATTCAGCTTTTGTAGGTGTGTTTCTATCCGTGATGTATATCATATATGCACTGCTTTGTTTCCCGGCACAAGGATTTAATACAGTTTCTTCAGTTGCACAGATTGCGGAGGCGATAAGTGGGAATACGATTCCTACTAATTCTGCATTATATTGGATTACTTTTGTAATTTTGTTGGTGGCATTAGTTGTTATTTCGTTTGGAGGTATCAAAAAAGTTACAAAGGTGACAGATGTGATTGTTCCGGTGATGGCAGTTGTATATGTTTTGACAGTACTTGTGTTGGTTATTGTGAATATTGACAGAATTCCGTGGTTTTTCGCATCTGTTTTTCGAGGTGCATTTCAGCCGGATGCAGTATTTGGCGGAGCGTTCGGTGTCGCTTTGATTCAAGGTGTGAAAAGGGGTCTTATGTCCAATGAAGCAGGTCAGGGTACCATTACGATGCCGGCTGCAGCATCAGATGCAAAGCATCCGTGTGATCAGGGATGTGTGCAGGCAATCGGAGTATTCTTAGATACGATTGTAATATGTACACTTACTAGTTTTGTTGTGATTATGGGACGTATGTGGTTGACAGATAATGCGGATGCTTGGTTTGAAATGGGCAAATTACCAATGTTTGTGGCATCTGTTGGTGAACTTGCCAAAGGTGATTGCTTTCATACGATAGTATCTGTGCTTGTATCCGTGTGTTTTGGTTTGTTTGCATTTACCTGTCTGCTTGGTTTTTTCTCTTTTACAGAAATATGTGCCAACCGAATTTCACAAAAGAGATCATTTATTATTATAATTAGGATACTTTGTCTGATAGTAATATCTTTCGGTGTGCTTACAAGTATTGCAGGTTTAGATCTTAGTTCTTTGTGGGATTTATCAGATTTTGCTAATATTTTGATTGCGTATTGTAACATTCCTTTGTTATATATAGGATTTCGGTATGTAAAACGTGCAACTGCACATTTTGAAAAAAATGATGGTACATCCTTTACTTCACAGGTGGTGGGTATAGAAGTACCGGTTTGGGATGAAAAAGAAAGAGATAAATCGTGATAGTAGGTCTATAATGAAGAGAACCTCATATTCTATCAATAAGAAAGGATATGAGGTTTTTTATGGTAGAAAGTAAAATAAGTCCTGAGCTGATGATTGCGATTGACTTACCTGTAAAAGAGCGTGAAAAGAGTTTGGATTTAAATGTAGGTTACAGTGAAGAACTTGAAGAATGGGAATTGATTGCTCGTTATATAGGTGATTTGACGATTATTAGAGAAGAATTGGGAGTAGAAATTACAGAATTATTGGGAGGTTTTGGAATTATCAGAATCAAACAATATATGATAGGTCTGTTATCTGAGTATCCGCAAATTCTTTATATTGAAAAGCCTAAAAATCTGATTTTTGATGAGATGGAAGGGATTACGGCATCATGTGTCAATTCGGTAAGAGGGTTAGATTTGAATCTTAGAGGAAATGGAACGCTGATTGCATGTCTGGATTCCGGTGTTGACTATCAGCATGAGGATTTTCGAAATGAAGATGGCAGTACGAGAATTGCCCTGTTGTGGGATCAGACGGTACCGGGTAATCCGCCATCCGGATTTTTTGAAGGAAGTGTATATACAAAAGAAGACATTAATAAGGCACTCGAACAACCGGATGTGCAAAAGGAAATTGTTCCGCAATTGGATGCAACAGGTCATGGGACAGCAGTACTGGGAATAATGGCAGGAAATGGACGCGCTTCGAATGGGGAAATTGTAGGTGTGGCACCGGAAGCGGAACTGGTTGTAGTGAAACTGTCTGCACCGTCTAAGACAGGATTTTCGCGAACAACACAGTTGATGATGGCGATTGATTTTTCTGTGAGATATGCAATATCCGTAGCAAAACCACTTGCAATCAATATTAGTTTCGGAAATAATTACGGTGCTCACAATGGCGATTCTATGTTAGAACGTTATATTGATGCGATATCCGGATTGTATAGAGTTTCTATCGTTGCAGGAACCGGAAATGAAGGGATTACGGCGAGACATTTTTCGGGACAATTGTTAGAGATGCAGAATGAAGAAGTAGAAATATATGTATCAGATTATGTAAACTCATTTAATTTGCAAATATGGAAACAGGATGCAGATGATGTGGAGATTATATTGGAATCTCCGACAGGTCAAAGAATCGGACCATTTTCACCGTATGCACAAGTGCAAAATTATCGATTAAAAGATGAGGATGTGGCTGTGTATTATAGTGAATCTACACCGTATGAATCTGAACAGGAGATATATATTTCATGGATTCCGCAAAATGATTATGTGACATCAGGTATATGGAAGGTTAATCTATACGCACAGACAGTACGGTCAGGGGCATTTGCAATGTGGTTACCGGTAGCGGGAAGTACATCCGGCGAAGTTTCCTTTTTAAATCCCTCTATTTTTAATACATTGGTGATACCTTCTACGGCACAGAATATAATTGCAGTGTCGGCATATGATTCACGAAACGATACATTTGCTAATTTTTCCGGACGCGGTCCGTTAGAAGAAGAGCGTAACAGAGCAAAAAATGTCAAACCGGATCTGGCAGCGCCGGGTGTGGCAATTAATACCTGTGCAGTTGGTGGCGGATATCGTACCGTATCAGGAACATCATTTGCTGCACCGTTTGTTACGGGTGCAGCAGCGCTTCTCATGGAATACGGAATTGTAGACGGAAAAGATCCGTATCTGTATGGTGAGAAGGTAAGAACAAGTTTGATTCGTGGTGCGAGAGAACTTCCTTTTCAACAGAAAAAACCCTCGCCGTTAGTGGGATGGGGGGCACTTTGTATTAAGGATAGTTTGCCGGAATGATAATAATCTTGTTGCCATAAGATATTTTCTTGTGTTATACTTGCGTCAAGTTTGTATTATAAATGCGGAAGGAGATGTAGGATATGGAAAAACGCTTGCAATCAGCTCTTATTATGTTCATGATTGTATTGACGGTATTTACTTGTATACGTATTGATAATACAAGTGATATTATAGTTCCGGCTACTGAATCCTATGCCCATACTGATATGGCAGTAATGGTGGACTCTGCTTCATATGCAATGAATGACGGGTATAACCAGATACAACAACAGGATTATTGGGCTTCGACTCCTTCTACGCGTTTGGCGACAACGCTGTTCAAACGAGCACAGGTTACTTACAAAAATTATGAAAAAAATGGGTTGACAATTGCCGTTTTGGATCTTGTATCCAAAGTGGTATTGTTTTCATTTATTATGATTCTATTTGCAGCAAGCGGTACAGGGCTTTCTATGCCGTTTCGATGCTTGTTGTATTATATCCAGGATAAAGATGGGAAAAAGAAAATAGCGTAAATCAATCTTATGTTTTATACGAGGTGCAATATGCACGTCGTCTTATTTTCGTGGAGAAAAGGAGAATAATATGGGATTTACAGAAGTAATGGGCCTATTAGGAGGATTGGCGCTATTTTTATATGGTATGCAGATGATGAGCTCAGGTTTGGAGGCGGCTGCAGGTGACAAAATGAAACAGATTCTAGAAAAACTAACTGCGAATCGATTTTTGGGCGTATTGGTTGGAGCGTTGATTACAGCGATTATCCAGTCATCATCTGCTACAACAGTGATGGTAGTTGGATTTGTTAACTCCGGAATGATGACGCTTCGTCAAGCTGTTTGGATTATTATGGGTGCTAATATTGGTACGACAATTACAGGACAGTTGATTGCGTTAGACGTAGGAGCAATTGCGCCTTTGATTGCATTTGCGGGTGTTGCAGTTGTGGTTTTCTCAAAAAATTTGAAGTTACATCACATTGGTAATATCTTCGCTGGTCTTGGTATACTTTTCATCGGTATGGATATGATGGGTGCAGCTATGAAACCGTTGCAGAATTCAGAAGAGTTTGTTCATATGTTAACAACCTTTGAAAATCCGATACTCGGTATTTTGGCAGGAACGGTCTTTACGGCAATTATTCAGTCATCGTCAGCTTCTGTAGGTATTTTACAGGCGTTGGCTGCAGGTGGTGTTATTAAACTTTCCAGTGCGGCTTATGTATTGTTTGGTATGAATATTGGTACTTGTATTACCGCACTTTTAGCATCGATTGGAACAAACCGCAATGCAAGACGTACAACGGTTATTCATGTTTCGTTCAATGTGATTGGTACGATTATATTTACGATACTTTGTATTGCAAGTCCGTTAGTTGGATGGATGGAAGCATTAACGCCGCATAATGGCCCTGCACAGATTGCCAACTTACATACCACATTTAATATTGTAACAACATGTTTGTTGATTCCGTTTGGTGATTTGTTGGCTAAGCTATCTGAGAAGATATTACCTGATGTGGAAGAAGAGGATGATGTTATAAAATTGATGTATCTTCCTAATCTTAGAAATATGGATGAAGATATGCTTGGCTTGTCAGCAATTAGTGTAGATGCTACAAAAAACGAGATTCATCGCATGATGGATATGGCAAGAAAGAATATATCGTTAAGTTTTGAAGCATTTAAAAACAAAGATACGAAATTAGTTACGCAAGTAGAACAGACAGAAGAATACATTGATTTCCTCAACAAGGAAATATCACAGTATATTTCGAAAGCAATTACACATGAACGTAATGAACGTGGAAGTAAGATCTTGAATGCATATTTTAAGATAACAAGTAATGTGGAGAGAATTGGGGATCACGCAATTAATATATGCGGTTATTCAAACATGCTTAAGAAAAAAGATATCGAATTTTCTAAGGGTGCACAAAAGGAAATTAAGCATATGCAAGAAATGTGTGATGAACTGATGGATAATCTTTTGAATCCGCATGCAGATGCTGTGGAAAACTATGGTGTGATTGCATCCATGGAACAAAGGATAGATGATTTGACAAAAAAATATCGTGAAAATATGTTACAACGTATTCAAAAGGGTACTTGTAGCGGAGAAGGAAGCATTTTATATTCTGAAATGTTGACGGATTTCGAGAGAATTGGAGATCATGCGTTGAACATTTCAAAAGAAATGACAGAGATTCAAATAGCTCAACAGTAATAATACATGCTTGTCGACCAAACTGCATACAATGATTACTGAGTATTGGGGGAGGTTGTGAAAGGAGATATAAGTATGGAAAATATCTATCGGATGCAACCGGAGGAACTCTACGAGAATGTATGTTCTGGTGAATTGGGGCTAACAAAAGAAGAAGCAATTACCAGATTAGAGGAATACGGAGAAAATGTATTAGAAGAAGGAAAACGTAAAACTGCATTACAGATATTTTTAGAACAGTTTTGCGATTTGCTTGTTGTGATTTTGATTGTAGCAGCAATGATTTCGATGTTGTCGGGGAATGTAGAAAGTACGATTGTTATTTTTGTTGTTATTATTCTCAATGCCATATTAGGAACTGTTCAATATCTGAAGGCAGAGAAATCATTAGATTCGCTAAAGGCATTATCATCACCGCATGCAAAGGTGATTCGCGACGGAATGAAAATAGAGATAATATCAAAGGAAATTGTTCCGGGTGATCTTCTTTTACTTGAAGCGGGAGATATGATTGTGGCGGATGGAAGAATTGTTAATAATTATTCGTTACAAGTTAATGAAAGTTCGTTAACAGGGGAATCCACCAATGTAGATAAGACTGATGCTTGCTTAGAACAGGAACTTCCGTTGGCAGATCGTATTAATATGGTATATAGTGGGACACTTGTCACGTACGGAAGAGCAAATGTGCTTGTAACCGCTACCGGAATGCAAACTGAAATGGGTAAGATTGCAGGTCTCATGAATGATACAAAAGAAAAACGTACCCCATTGCAACAGAGTTTGGATGGTTTTAGCAAAAGACTTGCTGTTATTATCATGGTAATATGCGTTGTTGTATTTGCGTTACAGCTATATCAGGGAGAAAAACTTCTTGATTCGTTAATGTTTGCAGTTGCATTAGCAGTTGCTGCAATACCGGAAGCATTAGGTTCGATTGTAACGATTGTTCAAGCGATGGGGACGCAGAAAATGGCTTGTGACAATGCGATTATGAAAGAACTTAAGGCTGTGGAGAGTCTTGGATGTGTTTCGGTCATTTGTTCGGATAAAACGGGAACACTTACACAGAATAAAATGACGGTAACAGATGTTTATATAGATGGGGCATGTATCAAGCCGGAGCAAGTAGACATTACATCATCCTTGCACAGATATTTACTGTATAATGCGATTCTTAACAATGATTCGGCTATGCATGAAGAAAAAGAAATTGGTGATCCGACAGAAAGCTGTCTTTTGGTTATGGCGAAACGTGGTGGTCTATCACAAAGAGGAATTGATGAAGAGACGATTCGCGCTATGATGACACGAATGGAGGAAATTCCTTTTGATTCCGAACGTAAGTTAATGAGTACAAAGTATCGTATTCACGGTATCCCTACAGTGTTAACAAAAGGTGCGGTTGATGTGTTGTTAGAACGAGTTGTATCAATAACAGAGAACGGTACAGTGCGGCCTGTTACACAAGAAGATCGCGATGAGATATTAAAGAAGAATCAGGAATTTTCTGAAAATGGATTACGCGTGTTGGCATTTGCATACAAGGAGGTGGATGAAGAACACGTGCTGTCTGTTGATAGTGAATATGAATATACGTTTGTTGGATTGGTTGCTATGATTGATCCGCCGAGAGAAGAATCAAAACAAGCAGTAGAAGATGCTAAGGGTGCCGGAATCAAGACGATTATGATAACAGGTGATCATAAAGTGACAGCATGTGCGATTGCAAAACAGATTGGTATATATAGTGAAGGTGATCTTGCGATGACCGGACAGGAGTTAGATGCAATGTCTGAAGAGATGTTAGATCAGGTTTTGCCACAGATATCAGTATATGCAAGAGTATCACCTGAGAATAAAATACGTATTGTTGATGCATGGCAGCGAAAGGGAAAGATTGTTGCTATGACGGGAGATGGTGTGAATGATGCGCCGGCTCTAAAAAAAGCAGACATAGGTGTAGCGATGGGGATTACAGGAACGGAAGTTTCGAAAGATGCCTCAGCTATGATTCTTTCTGATGATAATTTTGCAACGATTATCAAGGCAGTGTTAAACGGAAGAAATGTATATCGTAATATAAAAAATGCAATACAATTCTTGTTATCCGGTAACATAGCCGGTATATTCACTGTTTTATATTGTTGTATTATGGCACTTCCGGCACCATTTAAGCCGGTACACTTGTTGTTTATTAATCTGTTGACAGATTCTTTACCGGCGCTTGCAATCGGTATGGAAGCTACAGATAAAAAACTGTTAGATGAAAAGCCGAGAGATCCGAAAGTTGGAATTATGACAAAGGATTTTTTGTTGCATTTGCTTGGATATGGTTTGATGATTGCGACAGTTACAATGATTGCCTTTTATATAGGCTATTCGGTAGATGCTGCAACGGCAAGTACAATGGCGTTTGCAACACTTACGTTGGCACGATTATTTCATGGTTTTAATTGCAGGAGTAATCAATCAATTTTACGAATCGGATTTAAGAGTAATAAGTGGAGTCTTGGCGCATTTGCACTTGGAGTTTTGCTTTTGGCATTTGTATTATTGGTGCCGTTTATGAAAGAATTGTTTTTTGTGTCAACCTTAACGGGTGGTCAACTTTTATATGTGGTGAGCCTTTCTATATTACCAACGATTTTGATACAAAGTTCAAGATATATAAGCTAAGGAGGAAGAAAAATGGAACTATTTATTCAATTTGTTTTACTTGTAGTTGGCTTTGCAATGCTTGTTAAAGGTGCTGACTGGTTTGTGGATGGTGCTGCAGGAATTGCCGATAAGTTTGGTATTCCACAGATGGTAATCGGTCTTACAATTGTGGCGATGGGAACATCAGCACCGGAAGCAGCAGTCAGTGTTACAGCGGCACTTAAGGGAAATGCAGCAATTACAATTGGTAATGTTGTAGGTAGTAATATTCTTAATATATTAATTATATTGGGACTTACAGCTGTGATTACCTCTGTGAAGATGGCGAAGTCTACGTTAAAGATTGAGATTCCGATTATGCTTGCAATTACAATTTTATTGGTTGCGCAAGGTATTACCGGGAATTCGATTACTCGCGTAGAAGGTATCATTATGTGGGTGGCATTTATTGCGTATCTTACTTATCTGTTTATCGTTGCTAAGAATAATCCGCAGCCGGTAGAAGAGGAAGAAGAAAAGGCAAAGCCTGTATGGATGTTATTAGTGTTCGCTGTTGTTGGCCTTGTATTAGTTGTATGGGGTAGTGATGTGACAGTTGAAGCAGCAACGAAACTTGCACAGGCAGCGGGACTTAGTCAGCACTTTATTGGTCTTACGATTGTGGCGCTGGGTACCTCTTTACCGGAATTATTTACATCGGTATCTGCTGCAAGAAAAGGAAATGCAGACATTGCAATTGGAAATATTGTGGGAAGTAATATCTTCAATATCTTATTTGTAGTAGGTACATCTGCTTTAATTACACCGGTATTGTTTGAGTCAAAGTTTATAGTAGATTCGGTGATTTCAATTATTGCGGGTGTTTTGCTCTGGTTATGTACATTTAAGAGTATGTTATTGAAACGTCCGCATGGAGTAATTATGCTTGCATGCTATGGAGCATATTTTGTGTATCTATTGCTTTTTGCGGAAAAAGTAGCCCCTTATATTGAACAACTTTTAAAATAGAAGAGAAGATGATAGAAAAAGAAGAAGGTCTGGAATGTACCAGACCTTCTTTTAATGAGGGGGGGAGAGGATTTCAGTACAACTGAGTTGTACTATATGAAAAGCTCTTACAAGGTATACTATACTTGGTAACTGTGAAAAAAGTGTGTTTAAAATGTATTTGTTATGTGAATAAATATTCCATTTTTTGTCGAAATGTAGTAAGATACATGATAGTATATTGTTCGTATAGGGGGAGATTGAAGATGGTTCGTCATTTGATTTTGTGGAAGTTGAAAGAAGATATGTCTGATATAGAGAAGGAAAAAGTATTATCGGATATGAAGATAAACTTAGAAGCTTTAGTAGGGAAGGTTCCGGGGCTTGTTAGCCTTCAGATTGTAATCGACAAGATGGAATCTTCTAATGCAGACGTAATGCTTGATAGTATGTTAGAGAGTGAAGAAGCGTTAAAAGGATACCAAAGTCATCCGGAACATGTTTTGGTTGCTAATACATATGTAAGACCGTTTACGGAAGTGCGTATGTGTATTGACTACGAAGCGTAACATGTTAAGAATTCTAATGATGAGATTGTAAAGGAAGTAATTACTATGAGTATAGTTTTAGTGAAACAGGCTAAGAAACGTTTTGGTGAAAAGGAAGTTTTGAAGGATATCACTTTTTCTGTAGAAGAAGGAGAGGTAGTTTCGATTATCGGACCTTCCGGTTCGGGAAAGTCGACGTTGCTTCGATGTGCTACATTTTTGGAAAAGCTTGATGCCGGTTCGATTGCTTATGCGGGAGAAGAGATTGTTGCAGGAGATGAGAGTCATTCATATTATCCATCTTCGAAAGATATCAGAAAAGCAAGTGGCAATTTTGGTTTGGTATTTCAGAATTTTAATTTGTTTCCGCATTATAGTGTTATAAAAAATGTTGTTGATGCTCCACTCAATGTTGCGAAAAGAGATGAAAAAGAAGTGTATGAACAAGCAAAGCAACTGTTGGAAAAGGTAGGACTTGCGGATAAAGCGGATGCTTATCCATGCGAATTGTCCGGCGGACAGCAACAACGTGTTGCAATTGCAAGAGCTTTGGCAATGAAGCCTAAGATTTTGTACTTTGATGAACCTACATCTGCGCTTGATCCGGAATTGACTGCAGAGATTCTTAAAATCATGAAAGAACTTGCCATGGAAAAGATGACGATGGTAATTGTCACACACGAGATAGATTTCGCCAAGGCTGTGTCTGATCGAGTGGTCTTCATGGATGATGGATTGATTGTGGAAGAAGGTATTCCGGGACAAGTTATTGATAATCCGACGAATGAAAGAACAAAAGAATTTTTGAACAAGTTGAATTATTAATTTGTGAGAATGTTTCAAGGCACTGCAATCGCAGTGCTTTTTGATTTGTATTCTTCTCGAAAGAAAGTTTTGAGTTTTTGTAATAGATATGATACAATTAATCCAAATGTGTGTTTGTGAAAGACATGATATAATAAGTAAAGATACATAAAAGGAGATAGCAAAATGAAACTTGGAATCGTAGGACTTCCTAATGTAGGTAAGAGTACATTATTTAATTCATTGACAAAGGCAGGAGCAGAATCGGCAAATTATCCGTTTTGTACGATTGATCCAAATGTGGGTGTGGTTCCTGTACCTGACGAGAGGATAGAAGTGTTAACAAAGATGTATAATTCAAAGAAGACTGTTCCGGCTGTTATTGAATTTGTGGATATTGCAGGTTTGGTGAAAGGTGCTTCGAAGGGAGAAGGTCTTGGTAATCAGTTTTTATCTAATATTCGTGAAGTTGATGCAATTGTACATGTGGTACGTTGCTTTGAAGATACGAATGTGGTTCATGTGGATGGTAGTATTAATCCACTAAGAGATATTGAGACGATTAACTTTGAACTTATATTCTCTGATATTGAAATTCTAGACAGAAGAATTGCTAAGAATTCCCGTGCAGCGAATAACAATAAAGAAATTGCTAAAGAAGTGGAATTCATGAAACGCATTAAGGATCATTTGGAAAGCGGTAAGCTTGCAATTACATTCGAAGTGGACGGAGAAGATGAAGAAGCCTGGATGGCGGAGTATAATCTTCTTACAGGAAAACCGGTGATTTTTGCTGCCAATGTAGCAGAAGATGAGTTGGCTGATGATGCGGCAGATAACGAATATGTAAATGCAGTAAAAGCGTATGCGGCTGATTATAATTTTGAAGTGTTTGCAGTATGTGCACAGATCGAACAAGAGATATCAGAATTAGAAGATGATGAAAAGAAAATGTTTTTAGAAGACTTAGGGCTTTCTGAATCCGGACTTGATAAGTTGATTCGTGCAAGCTATTCATTGCTTGGTTTAATTTCATATCTTACATCAGGAGAAGATGAGACAAGAGCCTGGACGATTAAGAAAGGAACAAAGGCGCCACAGGCAGCAGGTAAGATTCATACGGATTTTGAACGCGGATTTATACGTGCGGAAGTTGTGAATTATAAGGACTTAATCGAGAATGGTTCAATGGTGGCAGCAAAAGAAAAAGGTCTTGTACGTTCGGAAGGTAAAGAATATGTTGTACAAGACGGCGATGTTGTATTGTTCAAGTTTAACGTATAAGAAAACAAGGAGGAGTTCCTTATGTATGAAATACGCTTTCCTAATTTAGGGATTGAATTGGAAAATGTAGCAAATGGCTTTTTTATAGGCAATTTTGAAATGCGATTATATGGAATTATGGTTGCACTTGGATATTTCATGGGATATCTGATGATTGCCAAAGAAGCAAAAAGAACAAAGCAAGATGTAGAGATGTACTTGGATTTTATGTTATGGATGATTATTCCGACAATATTGGGTGCAAGAATCTATTATGTTTTGTTTAGTCTGGATGAGTATATCCGAGAAGGACAATCTGTTGGTCAGACAATACTTTCTATGATTAATGTCAGAAATGGTGGATTGGCAATCTATGGTGGAATCATTGCCGGTATTATCACACTGTTTGTATTTGCAAAGAAAAAGAAAGTTTCACCGGCATTGATGCTTGATACGGCGTGCATGGGTTTGCTGATTGGACAGATTATGGGACGTTGGGGAAATTTCTTTAATCGTGAGGCTTTTGGTGGATACACAGATTCATTGTTTGCGATGGCGATACCGGTTGATTGGTTTGGAGGAAAGAATTATCTGGTAAGTACAGTGAATAGTGGTATCATTACACAAGAAATGATTGATAATGTATTGTTGATAGAAGGTAAGGAATTTATTCAAGTTCATCCTACCTTTTTGTACGAGTCGATTTGGAATGTGTGTGTACTCCTGATTATATTCTTGTATCGCAGACATAAAAAGTTTGATGGTGAGTTATGTGCAATGTATATCTGGGGATATGGACTGGGTAGAGTTTGGATAGAAGGATTGCGAACAGACTCATTAATGTTATTCGGATTGAATTTCAGAACATCTCAACTATTAGCAGCGATTTGTGTATTGGGTGCATCTGTTTATTTGATATACAAAAGAATGCAATTGAATAAGGATTCGTAACTCGTAAAACCGAAAGTGGGAATAGAGTGGGGAATTTACAAATAAAGTGGGAAAATCTCCCACTTTATTTTTTTGACTTTTTTCGACTTGATATAAGAAAAAGATACACTACAACATATATGTGAGAAAATATAAAAACCACAATATATTGTGATTAGATGATAGAAAAGTGGAGAAAATACAGAAAATTATGTAAAAAGTGCATAAAAAACGCGAAGAAAATTTAGCTATTTTTACAATGCGGTAATTAAGAATCAATCCTTGCATTATGTAACCCAATGGGGTACAATAGTGGATGTAAGTGGTGGAAAGTGGTATCTAGTGGTGGATAGTGGTGGATTTGCCGTTAGATTCATGAAAATCACAGAAAGAGAAAGGAAGGTGGGAATCGTGTCCAAAGGATTAAAAGGTGAATATAATCATTCCGTTGATGCTAAGGGCAGACTGATTGTACCTTCCAAGTTAAGAGAACAGTTAGGTATTTCTTTTGTTGTGACAAGAGGAATGGATGGATGCTTGTTTGCTTATCCGAATGATGAGTGGGAAATTTTCGAAGGGAAATTAAGACAGCTTCCTATGACTAATGAAAGTTCAAGAAAGTTCAAGAGATTTTTCCAGGCTGGTGCAACAGATTGTGAGGTTGATAATCAGGGAAGAATATTGCTTCCTGCATCACTTAGAGAGTTTGCCGGTATTACCAAGGATGTTACGGTTGTTGGTGTCGGTGAACGTGCAGAAATCTGGAGCAAAGAGAAATGGGAAGAGAAGAACAATATTGATGATATCGATTTCAATGAATTAGCACAGGGAATCGAGGATTTAGGAATCATTATTTGATAAAGGATTGAATAATCCAAAGGAGGATAGACGTGGAATTTTCGCATAAGTCAGTGTTGCTTGAAGAAACGATAGAAGGCTTGAATATTAAAAAAGACGGCACTTATGTTGATGGTACACTAGGTGGTGGAGGACATGCATTTTATGTATGTGAGCGTTTATCCGATAAAGCCAGGTTCATAGGAATAGACCAGGATGCAGCTGCCATTCAGGCGGCAGGCATCCGTCTATTACCATATCAAGATAAAGTAAAGATTGACATTGTAAGAAGTAATTATCAAAAAGCCCCTCAAGTTCTTGCAGATCTGAATATCAACGGCGTTGATGGAATTGTATTGGACTTGGGGGTGTCCTCCTATCAGTTAGATACACCGGATAGAGGATTTACATATAGAGAGGATGCACCTCTTGATATGAGAATGGATCAAAGGCAGGTAAAAACTGCTAAAGATATTATTAATGAATATTCTGAAATGGAACTTTTCAGAACGATTCGTGACTATGGTGAGGAGAAGTTTGCAAAGAATATTGCAAAGCATATATGCCGAGCCAGAGAACAAAAAACCATTGAGACAACATTTGAGCTCAATGACATAATTAAGGCTGCTATACCAATTAGAGCTAGGTCTGCAGGAGGGCACCCTTCGAAAAGAACATTTCAGGCTATCAGGATTGAATTAAATCAGGAACTGACCATTCTTGAGCAATCCATCGACCAAATGATAGACCTTTTAAACCCAGGGGGCCGAATTTGCATAATTACGTTCCATTCGTTAGAAGATCGGATTGTAAAAAGGATATTTAGAAATAATGAAAATCCTTGTACATGCCCTCCCAACTTTCCTAAATGTGTGTGTGGTAATGTTTCCAAAGGAAAAGTGGTCACAAGGAAACCGATATTACCATCTGAGGAAGAATTAGAGGAGAATCGAAGAAGTAAGAGTGCGAAACTAAGAATCTTCGAACGAGCATGATTGGTATTGAGTGAAATATATAAAAATATCACGGATGATAAATGTATTTAAAAGAGGGGAATGAAAGCAGTGAATTCTAGAAATCAACAAAGACAGTATTATATTGAAGGTAACACAGCAAGACAATTGAATACAGTACCTCAAAGGATTGAGAGACCAAAACAGCAGCAGGAAAAAAAGGTCAATGAACGAGTAAGCAGAAATTCAAGCAGAGCAAGAGCTTTTGATTTGAAATATACAGTTTGTTTGATGGTTGCAACAACAATTTTGTTTGTGTCATGTGTGAATATGTTATCGATTCAGGCTGAGATATCAGAACAAAGAAGATCGATTGCAACGTTAGAGAGTACATTGAATGAACTGACGGATACGAATAACGAAACAAGTAAACGTCTTGAAAGTTCAGTGGATTTGCCAAAGATATATGATGTTGCAATTAATGAACTTCATATGGTGTATCCAAAAACAGGACAAGTTATTTCGTATGAAGCAAGTAATCCTGACTACGTAAAACAGTTTAAGGATGTACCAGTTGAGTAAGATTGGGTGATGAAATGGCAAGAAGAAGAAAACGATTCCTACAAAGAATGAAGAATAAGCTATTGTTTGTCGCAGGTTGCGTATTGCTCGGATTCTTAGTTCTGATAGGAAGAATGATATACATAAATGCAAAAGATGGAAAAAGGTACGAGAAGATTGTGTTAGCACAACAAAGCTATGATAGTATCGAGATACCATATCGCCGCGGAGATATATTAGATCGAAACGGAACGCAACTCGCAACAAGCGAGAAAGTATATAATTTAATTATTGAACCGAAGAATATTTTGCAAAGTGATGAGGTGAAAGAAGCAACCCTTGACGCTTTGACAAAATATTTTGATTTAAAGGAAAAAGATTTGAAAGAAGCATTAGAAGATGATACTTCTTTGTACAAAAAAATGTTGAAAAAGCTTCCGTATGAGAAAGTTCAACCATTCCAGGAATTTGTTGCAACCAAAGAGGGCAGAAAAGTTAGAGGTGTATGGTTTGAAGAAGAGTACGAGAGGTATTATCCGTATGGTTCACTTGCTTGTCACGCATTAGGATTTACCGTTAGCGGTAATGTGGGACAAGGTGGAATTGAAGGTCGTTATAGTGAGGATCTCAATGGTGTTAACGGCAGAGAGTATGGTTACCTGACGCAAGAGTTGACGTTAGAACGTACCACAAAAGCTCCTGTGAATGGTTATAATGTTGTTTCGACAATTGACGCAAATGCACAAAATATTGTTGAGAAGAAGATTCAGGCATTTATGAAAGAAACCGGTGCACGAAACGTTTCTGTTTTGGTTATGAATCCGAATTCCGGTGAAGTTTTGGCGATGGCGAATTCGAATAGTTATGATTTGAATGAAGCATATGAAGACAGTGCAATTGCATATATGTTTGAAGCAAGAAATATTGATTATTTGCTTACTGATTCAGAAGTGAAAAGGTATTTTTCTGTTAAAGAGGACGAGACACTTCCGGAAGAAAAGGCTGTTTTAAAAGCAATGCTTGAGAATAAAGATATTGCTGCATCTGAAAAACTGAAAAATATTCCGGATGATTTTCGTTTGATTTGTCTTAACAAAGCATGGCGTAACTATATTATATCAGATGGTTTTGAACCGGGTTCTACGTACAAGACGTTTACAATTGCAGGAGCGCTTGAAGACAGTGTTCTTAAAGGAGATGAAACCTTTTATTGTGAGGGTAGTTTTGATGTAGAAGATTGGACGATTAATTGTCATAATCATAGTGGTCACGGCGTTCTAACAATAGAACAATCGCTTATGTATTCATGTAACGTGGCGTTGATGCGTATTGCGTTGGCAGAAGGAAGAACAACGTTTTCAAAATATCAGGATGTATTTGGTTTTGGTAAAAGAACCGGAGTGGACTTGACCGGTGAAGCGTCCGGTTTGATATATGATGAGAGCAGATTGAACAACGTAGAGTTGGCAACATCATCGTTTGGACAGGGATTAACAGTTACAATGATGCAGATTGGTGCAGCATTTTGTTCGGTTATTAATGGTGGTGACTATTATGAACCGCATATGGTTAAGCAGATTGTAGATGAAAATGGTGGCGTTATTCGCAATATTGAACCCACCGTTCTCAGAAAAACAATTTCATCAGAAACATCAGCATTTCTAAGGGATGACTTGTTTGATGTAGTAGATTCCGGTACAGCGCAAAAAGCGAAAGTAGAAGGGTATACAATTGGTGGTAAAACAGGTACTGCAGAGAAGTTACCACGAGGTAATGGTAAGTATTTATTATCATTTATAGGTTTTGCTCCGGTAGAAAATCCGGAAGTGGTTGTATATGTTACAGTAGATGAGCCAAATGTGGCGGACCAAGCCAATTCCGGTCTTGGTACAATCATTGCACAAAGTGTTTTTGAGGAATTACTTCCATATATGAATATATATCAGACAGAGGAAGGAAACAGTGCAGGAGATCCGAATGTTGGTGATCAGACAGCAACACCGATTTATAATGGTGATGTTCCGGAAGAAGATATTAATAATGATTTGAATCAGGATGCTCCGGAAGAAGGAGCGGATAATAATAATCCGGAAGGCGACACACCGGAGAATACCCCGGAAGATGTTCCGGAAGAAACGCCGGAAACCACACCGGAAACCACACCGGAAGAAACGCCGGAAACGGTACCGGAGGATGGACAATAAGATATATAGTATGAACCATAGGTGGCAGGTTCTGTTGATTGTAAAGGCATGATAAACTTTGGGAGAGGTCTATCATGCCTGGGTTATTTATAGCAGGTATGAATCATATAATGCATTTCTTTGTAATAAGTTATTAAAAAGAAATTCGGAGCTTATATGACGAAAATCTATAATAGAAGAAAAATCTGTTTTCTTGGCGTGATGTATCTTCTGCTTGCAGGAGTGCTTATTAGCAGGCTTGGTTTTCTGATGATTGTAAAATCGCAGTATTATCTTGAAAAAGCGCAGGCATTGCATGACAGAGAACGAAGTATCAAAGCAAAACGAGGTGTAATATATGACAGAAATGGCATAGAACTGGCAGGGAATAAGTCCGTATGTTCCGTTTCGGTGATTCATTCTCAGATAACGGATGAAGATCAGGTTGTTAATGCACTTTGTAAGTATTTGCAAATGGACGAGAAAGAAGTTCGTCCGAAAGTGCAAGCAAATACAATTCGAGAAAAGATTAAGAGTAATGTGGATAAGGAAATAGGAGATGCCTTACGGAACTTGAATCTGGATGGTGTTATGATAGATGAAGATTACAAAAGATATTATCCGTATGATACGCTCGCAAGCAAGGTACTTGGTTTTACAGGTGCAGATAATCAAGGGATTGTTGGACTGGAAGTTTTCTATGATGAAATATTAGCAGGTGTTCCTGGTAGTATTTTGACATTGACGAATGCGCACGGAAAAGAGCTGGAAAATGAAGCGGAAAGTAGAATTGAACCAATTCATGGTGACAATTTATATATATCAATTGATGTTAATATTCAAAAGTATGCACAACAGGTTGCGCTAAAAACATTAAAGGCGAAACAGGCTAAACGGGTCAGTATTGTTTTAATGAATCCGCAAAACGGAGAAATATATTCTATGGTGAATGTACCGGAATATAATCTGAATGAACCATATGACTTGGTTTTAAATCAAGAACTGACTTGTGATGATACCAATAAGAAAGATCATCGCAAAGCTACACAAGATGCACTCAATAATATGTGGAGGAATTTTTGTATCAATGACACATATGAACCGGGATCAACATTTAAACTTGTAACAGCTACAGCTGCGTTGGAAGAAAATGTTGTTCGTTTGGAAGATAGTTTTTCTTGTCCGGGATTTCGAGTTGTTGATGACAGAAAAATCAGATGTCACAAGGTGGGTGGTCATGGCTTAGAAACATTTACTGAAGGATTTATGAATTCCTGTAATCCGGTTTTTATAGATGTTGGTGCACGTGTAGGTGTTGATGATATGTACAAAACATATGAAAAACTTGGATTGTTTGAAAAAACAGGTGTGGATTTGCCGGGTGAGGCTTCATCCATTATGCATAAGAAAGAAAATGTCAAGGCTGTTGAACTTGCAACAATGAGTTTCGGTCAATCATTTCAAATTACACCATTGCAATTGCTTCGCGCAGCGAGTGCAGTTGTGAATGGCGGAACATTGGTTACTCCACATTTTGGTATGTATACATTGGATGAAAATGGAAAAAACAAAGAGAAGTTTTCTTATACCACAAAAGAAAATGCAGTTTCAAAAACGACGACTGATAATATGAAGCGCTTGTTGGAATTGGTTGTGAAAGAAGGTTCCGGAAGTAAAGGGCAAGTAGCAGGCTATCGTATCGGAGGAAAAACCGCAACTTCCGAAAAACTGCCGCGTGGTAACGGAAAATATATCTCGTCGTATCTAGGGTTTGCACCAGCAGATAATCCGCAAATTATCGGTATTGTAATGATTGATGAACCGGTCGGAGTATATTATGGTGGTACAATTGCTGCACCTGTTATGGCAGAACTTTTTTCGAATATTTTGCCGTATCTTGGAATTGAGGAATCTTATATAGAAGAATAGAAGAAAAACATACTAATAAGGTTGATAAAATGATGAAAAAGAATTATACTATTGTAGTATGTGCGTAGATAAAACACAAGGTATTGTGTTTTGCATACAAATAAAGATTACAAAAGGGTAGGAATGTTTATGAAGTTAGATTTTTTGGTTTTGTTACCAGTATTAATTGCATTTTTTGTGAGTGTTGTTTTGAGTCCGGTTATGATACCGTTTTTGAAAAAGTTAAAATTCGGTCAATTTGTACGAGATGACGGTCCGGAATCGCATTTGAAAAAATCAGGAACTCCAACAATGGGTGGTCTGATTATTCTTTGCAGTATTGTGATTACTGCATTATTCTATGTTGCGAAGAATCCTGTTATTCTTCCGGTATTATTTGTGACGTTAGGATTTGGACTCGTGGGTTTTTTGGACGATTACATCAAAGTAGTGATGAAACGTTCAATGGGACTTCGTGCATGGCAGAAGATGGTAGGACAGTTTTTGATTACAGCAGTTTTTGCGTATTATCTTGCTAATTACACAGATGTTGGAACGAGTGTAATCATTCCGTTTACTAACGGATACGAATGGGATTTGGGATTTTGGTTTTATCCGTTTTTATTTTTTGTTTTGATTGGAACGGTTAATGGTACAAATTTCACGGACGGCTTAGACGGTTTGTTGTCTTCTATTACTGTATTAACTGCTACATTCTTTACAGTTGTGGCAATTGGTATGAATTCCGGATTAGAACCTATTACGTGTGCAGCAGTCGGTGCATTGTTGGGATTTTTAGTATTTAATGTATATCCGGCTAAGGTGTTTATGGGCGATACGGGTTCTCTTGCTTTGGGTGGTTTGATTGCATCTACAGCAATCATGTTAAAGATGCCTATTTTTATTGTGATAGTCGGATTTGTATATCTGTTTGAAGTGATATCGGTAATGATTCAGGTGGTATGGTTTAAAAAGACAGGAAAAAGAGTTTTCAAAATGGCACCGATTCATCACCATTTTGAGTTGTGCGGATGGCCTGAAACGAAGGTTGTTGCTATTTTTTCAATTGTAACGGCAATTCTTTGCCTGATTGGTTTGGTAGCATTATAGGAGGATGAGCGTGTGGATTTTCAAAAAATAGTACTTGTAGTTGGAACCGGGAAAAGTGGAATAAATGCAGGAAAATTATTATTGGAAAAAGGAGCGTCTGTTATCTTTTATGATGATAATGTTTCACTGGATATAGAAAAATTACTCTCTAAGTTTTCTGAAAGAGAGCGTATCCGTGTTGCGCTTGGAAAAGTAGATGAAGCGTTACTTTCACAAATTGATTTGATGGTAATCAGTCCGGGTGTTGCGATTGATTCACCAATTGCTAATACGGTGAGGGAGAACAATATTCCGATTTGGAGTGAGATAGAACTTGCATATAAGATGTCAGCCGGTAATTTGGCTGCGATCACCGGAACGAATGGGAAAACAACAACAACATCTTTGGTTGGAGAGATATTTAAACGTTATACAGATAATAGTTTTACAGTAGGTAATATTGGAATTCCTTATACAGAAGTAGCACTTGAAATGAATGAAGATTCTTATGTTGTAGCTGAGGTTTCTTCGTTTCAGTTGGAGACGATTGTGGATTTTAGACCTCATGTTAGTGCAGTGTTAAATGTGACGCCGGATCATTTGGATCGTCATTATACAATGGAAAACTATGCTTCTGTTAAATTGGATGTTTGTAAGAATCAAACCAAGGATGATTATCTTGTATTAAACTATGATGACGAGACAACGAGATTGATGGCAAATGATAAAAAAGTAAAGGCAAACGTTATCTTTTTTAGTAGGTTGCATGAACTAGATGAAGGAATATGTCTTAAGCAGGATGCGATTGTAATAAAGCAAGACGGAAATGAGCAAAAGGTTATTGATTTGAAGGACCTGCGTTTATTAGGTGCGCATAATGTTGAAAACTATATGGCAGGCATCGCGATTGCATATTATATGGGTATTCCGCTAGAGATAATTGTTGATACTATCAAAGAATTTAAGGGCGTTGCGCATCGTATCGAGTTTGTGCGTGAAGTGAATGGTGTTACATATTATAATGACTCAAAAGGAACGAATCCGGATGCAGCAATCAAAGCAATTCTTGCGATGAATCGGAAGACGGTTTTAATTGGTGGAGGATATGATAAAGGTGTTGCATTTGATGAGTGGATTCAAAGTTTCGGTGATAAAGTTAAGAAACTGATATTAATCGGTCAGACGGCAACCATGATTGCAGATACAGCGAATCGTCTTGGCTTTTATGATGTACTTTTTGCTAATGATTTGAAAGAAGCGGTTTTATTAGCACAGCGTGAAGCACAACAAGGTGAGGCTGTTTTGTTATCACCTGCATGTGCCAGCTGGGGAATGTTTGATAATTACGAACAACGTGGAGATATGTTTAAAGAGTATGTAAATCAGATAGGAGCGTAATCGATGGCAAAGAAAAAATCAAAAGGGATTTTTGGATTTTTCCCAAAATATGTTTACAAAGGTGAATATTTTGATTATCCGTTATTTTTTGTTACGTTGTTTCTTGTGGCGTTTGGATTAGTGATGATATATAGCACAAGTTCTTATACGGCACAATTAAGAGAAGGAAATGCTGCATATTATCTGATTCGACAGGGCTTATTTGCCTTGTTGGGAATTGCTGCGATGATTGTGGTATCATTTCTTCATTACAAAACATGGAAAAATTTATCGTTAATGTATTTGACTGTGACGATTGTGCTGTTAGCTGCCGTGCAAGTAATTGGAGTTGCTTCGCATGGTGCTGTTCGATGGATTCAGATTGGTCCGCTACAGTTTCAGCCGTCAGAGGTTGCCAAATCAGCAGTTGCGATTTTTACGGCGCATATGTGTACGATACATGCAGCAAGAATAAAAGAGTTTAAGATGATTTGCATGATTGCGGCATGGCCGTTTGTTGCTATTATATTGATTGCATTGGAAAATCTAAGTACTGCAATTATATGTGCAATGATTGTGTTTGTTGTTGTTTTTGTAACCAGTCCGAATATTAAACAGTTTGCTGTAATAGGAGCCGGAGTTGTAGTTATCATGGGCTTCTTTTTGATGATAGCATCATATCGACTCGAACGTATTAGCATATGGTTGAATCCTGAAAAATATGATAAGGGATATCAGACGTTACAATCTTTGTATGCAATTGGTTCGGGAGGTCTTTTTGGAAAAGGTCTTGGTCAAAGTATTCAAAAACTGGGATTTATACCAGAGTCACATAATGACTATATATTCTCGGTTGTGTGTGAAGAATTGGGACTTTTTGGAGCGGTATGCGTGATTGGTATGTTTGCATTTTTGATATGGCGTTGTATCGTCATTGCATTTAATACCGAGGATTTATTTGCGGCATTGATGGTTGTCGGATTAACGACGCATATTGCTGCTCAGGTTTTGATTAATATTGCCGTTGTAACCAATAGTATACCACCTACCGGTGTTCCGTTACCGTTTATTAGTTATGGTGGTACTGCGATGATTATGGTTTTGGTTGAAATGGGAATGGTACTATCGGTATCACGACATTTGCATGTGGCAAAAGAGTATTAAATCTAGATTGGTACATAATTGTTTTTAGGGAATCACATAACAGATGATAATGCATATAGTAATATATATGCGTTGATGGATGGGGATTGAGATGAAAACAATTTGTGTGAAAAATGCAGAAAAGCTACAGGGAAATGTATGGATTCAGGGATCGAAGAATACGATACTACCGGTGATTGCGGCTACTTTGTTGGGAGATGGAATTTCCTACATACATAATTGCCCCATGATAGAAGATGTAGAAGTGATGCGACAGTTATTGGCGTGTATGAATGTTACGACTACACTTGAAAATCACGTACTTATGATAGATGTTTCGCATGCAAGGTATGCAAAGCTGCCGTGTGAACTGACAACAAAATTGCGATCTTCTGTTTTGTTGTTGGCCCCTATTCTTGCGAAATGGGGAAGGGTAGAATTGGGTGTACCGGGCGGATGTAACATCGGTTTGCGACCGATTGACATCCATCTAAAAGGTTTGGAAAAGATGCAGGTAACGATGCATGAGGAAAACTGTGTTTTGACAGGTGAAACCAAAAGACTTGTCGGCACAGTGATGCAACTTCGTTTTCCGAGTGTAGGTGCGACTGAGAATTTGATTATGGCCGCTGTAACAGCCCATGGAAATACAATCCTTAGAGGTGTTGCGAAAGAGCCTGAGATTGTTGAACTTTGTAACTATCTGAATGCAATGGGGGCGCATATAGAGGGCGTTGGGACGGATGTATTAATCATACATGGTGTTGTCTCTTTGCATAGTTGTGATTATTGTAATGTGTATGACCGGATTGTTGCAGGAACGTATCTTTTGGCGGCTGCAGCAATCAAAAGCGATATTCGATTATATGGAATAACAGATATTACCTATATCAAGAATGTTATTAAGACAGCTACGGATTTAGGGGTAAACGTCATAAAAATGGATCAGTGTCTTTGGATTCGTTCTTATGGGCAGGTGCGAGAAGGTGATTTTAAAACCGGCATATATCCGAATTTTCCGACAGATTTGCTGTCTGTATTGATTGTGGTTTTAACGCAAGCGGATAAGAATAGTACGATTAAGGAAATGATTTTTGAAAATCGTTTTAGTATACTGACTGAATTAGAAAAGCTAGGGGCATCGTTTGTGCTTGACAAAGAGCAGGTTCTGATTAAGGGGATGTGTAGTCTGGATGGAAATGATGTGTGTGCTACAGATTTGAGACAAGGCGCAGCACTTGTTATAGCAGGTTTGCTAAGCCGGGGAGAAACGAATGTTAAGAATATTTCATATATTGCCAGAGGTTATGAAGATATTGTTCGGGATTTGAAAGATTTGGGTACAGATATAGAGTATGTATGAGATGGTTAGTAGGAGTCACAAATGGGTGAAAAAAATAATGTAATACAATTTAAAAAAAAGAAAAAGGGTATTTTGGCAGGAGTAATTGCATCGGTTATTGTAGTAGTGGTTGTAATTTTACTTACATGTTTTCATATCAATGAAATCGAGGTTACAGGAAACAAACATTATAACAAGGATCAGATTAAAGAATTTGTTTTGGAAAACGGATATATTGATAATTCCGTTTTGCTAATGATGAAGAACAAAGTCAAACCGATTAAAGATATACCATTTATTGCAAAATTGGATATAGAATATGTGAGCCCGCATAAGATTACAATTACTGTGTATGAAAAGGCAATGGCAGGATGCGTGGAATACATGAATTCGTATGTTTATTTTGATCAGGATGGATATGTATTGGAAATGTCTACAAGAAAGTTAGATGATGCGCCTTGTATTACCGGTATGTCATTTGTGACGATGGAGCTACATGAGAAATTACCGATTGAGGATAAGCAGCGTTTTAAGTTGATTCTTACATTGACACAGCTGATTCAAAAATATGATTTAAGAATTGATTCGATTCGGTTTACAACGGAAGGTAATATTGTTTTACAACACAAAGATATCCGGATTGAAATTGGAGACGGAAGTATTATTGAGCGTCAGCTTGTTGATTTGAATCAGATTCTTGAAGGTCTGGATGGAATGAAAGGAACGCTTGATATGCGCGATTTTGAAGCGATGAATGGGAAGGCGTCATTTTTACCTGATAAGGTAGAAAAGAAAACGGAAGAGAACGTTGAAGAGAAAAATGAAGAATAATATGAAAAATAACCATATTTTTCAATATTTTAGTTAAATATAGTCTTGATTATTTTAACGAAAAACAGTATTATAGTAGTATATGTTTACTAATTTAATAAGAAAATTTTTTATAAGGAGGATATAACCTTGCTTGAAATAAAAACATTTGAAGACAAAGGACCTGCAAAAATATTAGTAATTGGTGTAGGTGGCGCAGGAAACAACGCAGTTAACAGAATGATTGATGAGAATATTAATGGTGTTGATTTGGTGGCTATTAATACGGACAAACAGGTATTAGCTACTTCAAAGGCACCAACCAAGATTCAGATTGGTGAAAAACTTACAAAGGGATTAGGTGCCGGTGCAAAACCTGAAGTAGGTGCCGGTGCAATTGAAGAGAATAGAGAAGAGATTACTGAATTAGTAAAAGATGCTGATATGGTATTTGTTACTTGCGGTATGGGTGGAGGAACCGGAACCGGTGCTGCACCTGTTGTTGCAGAGATTGCTAAGAATCTTGGCATCTTAACTGTTGGTGTAGTTACAAAACCATTTTCATTTGAAGGAAAGCCTCGTATGGCGAATGCTATTGCAGGTATTGATAGATTAAAAGATCATGTGGATACATTGATTGTTGTTCCAAATGATAAGTTGTTACAGATTTGTGATAAGAGAACAACAATTCCGGATGCACTTAAGAAAGCAGATGAAGTTTTACAGCAGGGTGTACAAGGTGTTACTGATTTGATTCAGAGTCCGGGTATCATTAACCTTGACTTTGCAGATATTCAGTCTGTTATGCGTGACAAAGGTATTGCGCATATTGGTATTGGACGTGGTAGTGGTGAAGATAAAGCTGTTGAGGCAATTAAGCAGGCTATGGAGTCACCATTGCTCGAGACAACTGTATCAGGTGCTACAGATATTATCATTAACTTTGCCGGCAATATCGGAATGATTGAGGCATATGATGCGGTTAATTATTTGACAGAAGCTGCAGGAGAGAATGTTAATATTATCTTTGGTACGGTAGATAATGAAACATTAGGTGAAGAAGTAAGTATTACAATTATTGCTACAGGTATTGAACAAGCTGCTAAGAGAAATGGTTTTAGTGGATTTGGACAGAATGTTGCTCCGACCTTTGTAAAACCGGCTCAGACACAAGTGCCACAACAGACACCGGCACAACCACAGTTGTCTAATCCGATTGCACAACCACAGCAACCACAGCAGCCACAGCAGGCGTATCGTCCACAGCAGGCTGCAACAGAAAAGACACAGCCTGGTTTTAATGCAGGACAGCCTACACCTACTTATGTAGGACAACCTATGGCAACACCACAGCCAACAGCACCGGCTAAGCCATCATTCTTGAGTCAGACACAAGGTAATATGATGAATACGACTTCGTCAGCACCTGTATCAACTCCAAGACCACAGGCTCCAAAGCAAGAGGCAGATGGTAATATTAAGATTCCTGAATTTTTAAAGAGAAGATAAACCGACATAAGGTACAATAATAAGAGATGAAGCCTTGAAATGTGAATACATTTCAAGGCTTTTTTATTTTTTGCAAAATGCGTTATATGCATTGTGGATTCGACTTTTTTTGATGTGCACTTTTCGTATACTTTGAATGAAAGAGCGGGAGGGATATGTTTGCAGATTACGGTATATATGGATGTTGTTTTTCTGATTGATGCTATTGTAACTTTGACATCGTTGTTTTTCACAGGGAAGATGTTGAAGAAAAGGATTTTTTGGAAAAAACTTCTGTTAGCAACATTTTTTGCAACAATATCGCTGTTCGTTTTTATTCTTTTTCCCTTTCTGTTTTTAGATTGGAAAGGGATGCTCTTACTGCTTGGAGTTAGTATTGCAACCGTGGCGATTCCTTATTGGGAGTGTAAGCTTTCCTTTTTTCGTACATGGTTTTATTCCACCACAATCATGATGCTTCAAGGTAGTTTTATGAGTTACATAAAGTATATAAGTGAACGTTTTTCTTTGCGGATTTCGACGTGGTTGCTTTTCTTTTTTGTAAGTACGATATTAGTTTTGGTTATGCTTAGCGTACTAAGAAATACATCAAAACAATGTGACAATCTTATTTTGGTGAAGATTATACACGGCAAGCAAACGGCTGTAGAAACATTATATATGGATACAGGTAATTGTTTGATAGATCCGGTGTTTTCTAAACCGGTAATTGTGTTAAATGAGAATCTGATTCGAACATGTTTGTCGGATGAAGAGAAGCGTATTATGGAAGAATACAAAAAAAGCGGAAGGTTAAATTACGAAAAGTTACTTTCCTGCCAATCACAAAAGAGGATTTGTTTTCATGAGATTTCCTATCGGAGTGTAGGTAAAACGTCCGGAAAAATGCTTTGTCTTTTGATTGATGAAATCAAAGTGTTGGGAAGCGGTAAGGTTCTGAAAAAACAACCGGTTGCTGTAGCTCCGGCTGTACTTTTTGACGGAACGACATATCAAGGATTATTGCATAAAGAATGCATATAGATTGGTTTGGAGGAATAATAAGTGAATGTAGTTAAAAATGATAAATTAAGACTTACCATGGTGAAAAATATGGCAAGTATGTTTTTTGTGCCTAAAAATGAGATTCATTACATAGGAGGTTCAGATATATTACCTGCCCCGTTAGACGCAGAAGAAGAACGTATTTTGTTAGAAAAAATGGAGTTATATGATGATACGGAAGTAAAAAGTATCTTGATTGAACATAATTTGCGTCTTGTTGTTTATATTGCAAAGAAATTCGATAATACAGGTGTTGGCGTCGAAGATTTGATATCAATTGGGACGATTGGATTAATCAAAGCAGTCAATACTTTCAAATTGGATAAAAAAATCAAGTTGGCAACCTATGCTTCACGATGCATTGAGAATGAAATATTAATGTATTTGAGGAGAAGCGCAAAAATAAAAATGGAAGTTTCTATAGATGAGCCGTTAAATGTTGATTGGGATGGAAATGAACTTTTACTTTCTGATGTATTAGGGACAGAAGAAGATCTTATTTATAGAGATTTGGAAGAAGAAGTTGATAAAGATTTACTTAGAAAAGCAATGAGAATTTTGACAGAAAGAGAAAGAACGATTGTTGAATTGCGTTTTGGATTAAATAATGAAAATGATGAGGAGTTGACACAAAAAGAGGTGGCTGATTTGTTAGGAATCTCACAATCTTATATATCGAGATTAGAAAAGAAAATTATGAAACGACTAAAAAAGGAGATGATGCGAATTGGTTTATAAAGGTAAAAAATGGGATTGAGAAAATGGTATAGATTAGATTAGAATGGTGAATCCTTAACTGTATATAAAAACGAGTTAAGGAGGACGGAAAATGGCACTTAGTAAAGTCGTGATATGTGGCGTAAATACGCAGAAATTACCATTATTAACTAATGAAGAAAAGGATGCATTGTTTGACAGAATTGAAAATGGGGATCAAAATGCGAGGGAAGAATTGATCCATGGTAATTTGAGACTTGTGTTGAGTGTGATTCAACGTTTCTCGACAGCTTCTGAAAACGCGGATGATTTGTTTCAAGTGGGATGTATTGGATTGATGAAGGCGATTGATAATTTTGATCGTAGTTTGAATGTGAAGTTTTCAACGTATGCAGTACCGATGATTATTGGTGAATGCAGAAGATATTTGAGAGATAATAATTCTATTCGTGTCTCAAGATCTTTAAGAGACATTGCGTATAAGGCAATTTATACGAAAGAAAGAATTATTAAAGAAGAGGATAGGGAGCCGACGATTGACGAAATTGCAAAAGCAATTGAAATGGATAAGGAAATGGTTGTTATGGCACTTGATGCGATTGCAACGCCTGTTTCTTTATATGATCCTGTTTATCAAGAAGGTGGCGATACGTTATACATTATGGATCAGGTACGGGATAAAAAGAACAAGGAGGAAAACTGGGTTGAAAATATATCGTTAAGTGATGCAATGTCACGCTTGTCAGATAGAGAATATCATATTATCCGTTTGCGTTTTTTTGAAGGGAAGACACAAACGGAAGTTGCACAAGAAATTTCGATTTCGCAAGCACAGGTATCGAGATTAGAAAAGTCTGCATTAAAAAGTATGAAAAATTATTTGATGTAAAGTTAAAAACTATTTGATTTAATACATTGTCAAGACATTCGAAATATGCTATAATTTGGGTTAATTGTTGTACAAAGATGAGTACAGTATTATGACAAAACCAAGGGGAGATTAAAAGGAGGCATAATAGGATGAAACATTTAATATTAGTTACATCACCACCTGCATGTGGAAAAACGTTTATTTCAAAGCAGTTAGCAAAGGCATTACACAATTGCGTGTATTTGGATAAAGATACATTGATTGTATTATCAAAGCAGATTTTTAAGGTGGCTGGTGAGGAATATAATCGTTCATCAGATTTCTTCCAGAGAGAGATTCGTGATTATGAATATTATTGTGTTTTGGATTTGGCAATGGAAGCTTTAGATTATAATGATACGGTTTTGATTAATGCACCATTTACAGATGAGATTCGTGATGATGACTATCTTGATTCTTTGAGAGAAAGATTAGCAAAGCATGGTGCTGAGCTTGTTGTGATTTGGGTGAATACACGTGTGGAAGTATGCAAAGAAAGAATGATTAAGCGAAACTCAGATCGTGATACATGGAAGCTTGAGAATTGGGATGAATATATTGCCGGATGTAACTTTAACCAGCCGGATAATATCAAAGAACTTATTGTTTTTGAAAATTCTTCAGAGGAAGAGTATAACGAGTCTATTAAACGCGTAGTCAAACAGTTGAGAGGCGAGTGATATGTATGAAACGGCGCTTATTTGAGCGCCGTTTTCTAAATTCATGGAATGTTCCATGGTGTATTAGGAGGAATATATGGCTAACAAAAGACCAGTTTTTGCAATTAATTGGGCAGAGGTTGATTCGTTGGTGACAGGTTGTCACGATAATCCGCATCACTTATTAGGTATGCATGAATCAATGGATGATGTTTATGTGAATGCATATATACCGGGAGCGGAATCTGTCACAGTTGTATCAAAAACGAATAAAAAACGATATAAGCTTACATCAGATAGAGTGCCGGGATTCTTTTCTGTTAAGATAGAGAATCAGAATAGCTTTGTGTACTATTTTGACGTTGTATTTGGTGATGGAAAAAAGAAAAAAATAGTAGACCCGTATGCGTTTGAACCGGTGATAGATCCGATTGATATAAGTAAGTTTAATGATGGTATCCATTATGAAATATATGAAAAGCTAGGAGCACACCCTTGTATTGTAGACGGCATTGAAGGTGTCTTGTTTGCAGTTTGGGCTCCGAATGCAAAACGTGTATCGGTTGTCGGCAATTTTAATGCTTGGAATGGAAAAATGCATGCGATGAGACGTGTAGAGTATTCAGGGATTTTTGAACTTTTTGTTCCGGAGCTTGAACTGGATGAAATATACAAATATGAGATTTTGTCTAAGAATGGCGATGTCTTTATGAAGCCGGATCCATATGCTAATGCAACGGAATTAAGACCTGCTAATGCATCACGTGTAGCTGATTTATCATATGATTGGACGGATGAAAAGTATTATGCAGATGAGCATAATACGAAAGCCATGAATATATATGAAGTTCATTTGGGAGCATTCAAACGTCCGGGAGATGGAAGAGAATTCTTTAATTATAAGGAAATTGCAAAAGAGTTAGCAGAGTATGTAACAGACATGGGTTATACGCATATTGAATTGATGCCGATTATGGAGCACGAGTTGGATGGAACATATGGTTATCAGACAACTGCATTCTATGCGCCGACGGCGAGATATGGTACGCCGCAAGATTTTATGTTTTTTGTTGATTATATGCATGGAAAAGGAATTGGAGTAATCTGTGACTGGGTGCCGAGTCAATTACCAATGACTACAGCCGGTATGGCAAGATTTGACGGGGAACCACTTTATGAGCCTGCAGATGCAAGAAGAAGTGAGAATCCAAGATGGGGCACCTATATTTTTGATTACGGACGCAATGAAGTGAAGAATTATCTGATATCTAATGCTCTTTATTGGATATCTAAGTATCATGTAGATGGATTGCGCATTGATAGTCTTGCTTCCATGTTATATTTAGATTATGGAAAAAGCTATGGAAACTGGATTCCGAATCAGTATGGCGGTAATGAGAATTTAGATGCGATTGCTTTTTTGAAGGAATTGAATACCATTATCAAGGAACGCTTCCCGCAATGTATGTTGATTGTGGAAGAAGAGTCGGGGTGGCCGATGTTAACCGGTGAAGTCTCGTCAGGAGGTATGGGATTTGATTACAGATGGAATACAACATGGATGAATGATTTACTTTCATATATGGCGCTAGATCCGTTGTATCGCAAATATGAACATAAGAAATTAACGAACAGTTTGGCAACAGCTTATGATGAGAATTATATTTTAGAATTTTCTCATAATGAGGTGATAGACGGAAAAGGTTCGATTGTAGACCAGATGCCGGGAGGTTATGAAGAGAAGTTTTCGAATCTCAGATTGTTGTATGGTTATATGATGATGCATCCGGGTAAAAAATTATTGTTCATGGGACAAGAGTTTGCACAGTTCAAAGGATTTAATGAGAATAGTGAGATTGCATGGGATTTGCTTGATTTTGATGCACATACAATATTAAGAGATTATGTAAAAGCATTGAATCATCTCTATAAGAATGAACCTGCATTATATGCTTATGATGATCAACCTGATGGTTTTGAATGGATCAATGCAACAGCAGCCAATGAAAGTGTTGTATCATTTATAAGAAAATCGAATGATAAGAAGGAGACATTGTTAATTGTATGTAATTTTACACCGGTACCACATGAGAAATATCAGGTTGGTGTTCCTCATCCGGGGAACTACAAAGAAGTATTTTGTAGCGATTATGAGCAGTTTGGTGGAGACGGTAGTAAAAATACAACGCTTAAGAAGAGTAAGAGAGCGGCATGCGACGGACGGAATAATTCAATTGTAATTAGTCTTGCACCACTTTCTATGAGTATTTTTAAACTGCAATAGTAGAGATATCAAGTGGGCTGTCACAGTGTTTTGACCTGTGATAGCCTTACTATGTTAGATGATTAGAAAGGATGAATAATATGCTGTTTGGAAAAGGTACGATATGCTTCGGAGCGAATTTGATGAAAGACACTTTGAACGAATTATCAAACTGGCTAGTTGAAAAAGCATCGAGTGTGTTGGTGGCAATTGTATTTATTGCGCTAGGGTTGAAACTGGTCAGTGTATTTGTAAAGTTCATGAAACGCTCATTTGAAAAAACAAAGGTAGAAGTATCAGTTGCCGGCTTTTTGACATCTGCAATCCGTATCATTGGTTATATTCTTGTGTTTGTTACAGCAGCAGCAATGATAGGTGTAGAAGTAACAAGCTTTGTTACAATTTTGGGTACTGCATCTATGGCTATCGGTCTGGCTTTACAAGGTGCATTGGCAAATCTTGCAGGTGGAGTACTGATTCTTATATTGAAGCCGTTTACAGTTGGTGATTACATAATTGAAAATGAGAAAAATATGGAGGGGACGGTTGTCTCAATTGACATTTTTTATACACGTTTATTAACATATGACAATAAATTAGTCGTGATTCCGAATGGCATTTTGACTAACAATAGTTTGATTAATGTTACCAATGAAAAGCATAGAAAAATGGAAATTAAGATAACAATTGCCTATGACAGTGATATGAACAAGGTAAAAGAAGTTGTTCATTCATTGTTAGATAATGAGAGTCGGGTTATTCAGGATGAACCAAAGGATGTTTTTGTTGATGCATTTCTTGATAGTGGAATGTCACTAGGCATTCGCGCATGGGTTAATACATCAGAATATTGGAACACTGTATGGGATTTGCGTGAACGATTAAAAGTAGCATTTGATGAAGCCGGTATCGTTATTCCGTATAACAGAATGGATGTTACGATTCGTTCTCATGAAAATGAATAAATATACAAACAAGATGAATAATATACAAAAAGATATTGACGGATGAAAAAGAAGTAGTATAATGAAATACATTACAGAATAGAAAAGAGGGATATTATGAAAGCGGAAGAATATGGTTTGTCCAAGCAGGATATTATAGAAATGGCCAATACATATATGTGGGATATCGGATATCGTTTTCCAATTGTTGTAGAGTCTGCAAAAGATACAAAGGTTTTTGATGCGGATGGAGAAGAATATTTGGATTTTTATGCGGGAATTGCGGTGAATTCGGCAGGTAATTGCAATGAAAAAGTTGTCGCAGCAATCAAAGAACAAGCTGAACAGGCAATGCATACCAGTCTATATCCGTATTCAGTACCTCAGGCATTGTTGGCAAAGCTAATATGTGATAATACAGGAATGGATAAGGTGTTTTTTCAAAATTCCGGTACTGAGGCAAATGAAGCGATGATTAAAATGGCCAGAAAGTATGGAATCGAGAATTTTGGAGAGAATCGTTATCATATTGTTACTGCAAAAAAGAGTTTTCACGGAAGAACATTCGGTGCCCTTACAGCAACCGGTCAGCCGGAATCCGGTATTCAAAAAGGGTTTGGCCCTTTGCTTCCGGGATTTTCTTATGCAGACTTTAATGATTTAGAGAGTTTCCGTGCTGCTTGTACGGATGATACAATTGCCATCATGGTTGAGCCTGTTCAAGGAGAAGGCGGAGTATACCCGGCGACAAAAGAATTTTTACAAGGATTAAGAGCACTTTGCGATGAAAAAGGAATGCTTCTTTTATTTGACGAAGTACAGACGGGATGGTGTCGTTGTGGTGAAACAATGGCATATATGCACTATGGGGTGAAGCCGGACGCTGTGACAATGGCAAAAGCGATGGGAGGCGGAATGCCAATAGGTGCAATTGCTGCTACGCAGGAATGTGCAAAAGCCTTGAATCCGGGTTCTCACGGAAGTACATATTCAGGTAATCCGGTTTGTTGTGCTGCTTCTTATGCACAGATTACAGAATTGTTGGAGAAGAATTTGGCACAAAATGCAAAGGAAATGGGCGCATACTTTATGTCAAAGTTACAAACATTACCAAATGTCAAGGAAGTGCGTGGATTAGGTTTATTGGTTGGCTTAGAACTGTGTGATGTGGATGCGACGCAAGTCAAATTGAAGGCGATGGAAAAGAAGTTACTGGTGACAGCAACTTCGAACCGCATTATTCGTATGGTTCCGCCGCTCATTATTAATCAACAAGACTGTGATCGTGCAGTTGCTGTATTGAAAGAAGCAATTGAAGAATTGATGTAAAGGTAAGAATTATAAAAGGCAAGTTTATCAGGTTGATAAACTTGCCTTTGCTTTGTCTATAGCATTAAATAATTGGTTCCATGCATCATCTCCATCGAACCATATCATATGTTCTCCATTTTTTAAAACGATATTAGAACCACCTTCACCTAATGATATATATTTGTCTGGAGAAATAATCAAATCCGTTCCTGTAGCATTCTTAATTTCCTGTCTGGACAATATTATTCACCTTCCTTTGCTGTTAAGTAATACATCACTGATAGTATACCAAATTTTATCAGAAAAATATATAGAAATTATATTAAATTTTTCTGAATTTGTCGACACTGTTTTTCCATGAATTATTATTTTTTGCAAACCCAAAGAATACCTTGTCACTTATTGGAATTTATTGTACAATAAAATAAGTATGTCTAAGAATCGTTAGACATTAGAAATTAAGGAAAAGAGGAACAATACGATGGCACAATTATGGGGAGGCCGTTTCACAAAAGAAACAGACCAATTAGTATATAATTTTAATGCTTCCATTACATTTGATCAAAAGTTTTATAGAGAAGATATGGAAGGAAGCATGGCACATGTTAAAATGTTAGAAGCAGTTGGTATTTTGACAGAGGAAGAACGAGATGCCATTCTTGCAGGAATAGAAGGCATTTTAAATGATGTAGAGAATGGTACATTAGAAATTACATCAGAATATGAAGATATTCATAGCTTTGTAGAAGCTACATTGATTGATCGGATTGGAGATGCAGGTAAGAAATTGCATACCGGACGTTCTAGAAATGATCAGGTAGCTTTAGATATGAGATTATACACAAGAAAAGAGATTGAGAATCTGAAAGAATTGGTGAAAGACTTGTTGATTGTTCTTCATAGATTAATGAAAGAACATGTAGATACATATATGCCGGGATTCACACATTTGCAAAAAGCACAACCGATTACGTTGGCACATCATTTTGGCGCATATATGGAAATGTTTAAACGTGATTATGACAGACTTTGTGATATTTATCAGCGAATGAATTATTGTCCGTTAGGCTCCGGTGCTTTAGCAGGAACTACATATCCGCTTGATAGAGAAATGATTGCAAAATTATTAGGATTCGAAGGTCCGACGCTTAATAGTATGGATTCCGTTTCTGACAGGGATTATGTGATTGAATTGCTGTCTGCAATGTCAACGATTATGATGCACCTAAGTCGTTTTTCGGAAGAGATAATAATTTGGAATTCTAATGAATATCGTTTTGTGGAATTAGATGATGCATATAGTACAGGAAGTTCTATTATGCCGCAGAAGAAGAATCCGGATATCGCAGAGCTTGTAAGAGGTAAGACTGGTAGAGTATACGGTGCATTGATGCAGATTTTGACAACGATGAAGGGTATTCCGTTAGCATATAACAAAGATATGCAAGAGGATAAGGAGTTCACTTTTGATGCAATTGATACTGTTAAGGGGTGCCTTGCGTTGTTTACCGGAATGATCGATACTATGACAGTGAACAAGGATGTTATGGAAAACAGTGCAAAGAATGGATTTACGAATGCGACAGATGCAGCAGACTATTTGGTAAATCATGGAGTACCATTTAGAGATGCACACGGTATTGTGGGACAGTTAGTACTTTATTGTATTAACAAGAATATTTCTTTAGATGATATGACATTAGAAGAATACAAAGCAATTTCTCCTGTGTTTGAAGAAGATATCTACGATGCAATCAGTCTTAAGACATGTGTAGAGAAGCGTGAAACAATCGGCGCACCGAGCAAAGCTTCTATGGAGCAGGTGATTGCATTGAACGAGGCGTATATGAAGCGTATTTCAGAATAAAGAAAAGAGGCGTTCTAATATGAATAATACAGATAAGGCAACATTAGATGCGGCAAGAAGAATGTTGCGCGGTAAGATTGCAATAGAAGAAGTTTCGATGATGCTTGGACTACCGATAGAAACACTTATGCCAATTAAGGAAGAAATGGAAGAAGAAGTGCGTAAGGTATATGGTAATACAGATGCTTATGACTTTGATATGAATAAAATATTGTTTGATGATTTTAATGATATCGGTTTGGATTTGGATATACCCAAGGAAGAGGAATAAACTATATGGATAAAAAAGCCAGAATATTACAGTTAAAAGAAGAGAAAAATGCAGTAATCTTGGCACATTATTATGTTCCGGATGAGGTTCAGGAGATTGCAGATTATATCGGTGATTCTTTTTATCTGAGTAAGATAGCAACAGATATAGATGCTAAGATGATTGTCTTTTGCGGTGTATCATTTATGGGCGAAAGTGCAAAGATTTTGAATCCGGACAAGATTGTGATTATGCCGGATGAGAGCGCTGATTGTGCAATGGCGCATATGGCTGAAGTGGAAAAGATAAAAAATGTAAGACAACAGTATGAAGATGTGGCAGTTGTATGTTACATCAATTCAACAGCAGAGTTAAAAGTACATTCTGATGTTTGTGTCACTTCGGCAAATGCAGTAGCGATTGTGAAGGCGTTGCCGAATAAGAATATATATTTTATTCCTGATATGAATTTGGCACATTATGTGGCATCTAAGGTTCCTGAGAAACATTTTATATTTAATGATGGATTTTGTCCGATTCATCATGCACTTACGAAACAGGAAGTTATAGAGGCGAAAAATGAACATCCGAATGCGCAGTTTTTGGTGCATCCGGAATGTCAGGAAGATATTTTGAGTCTGGCAGATTATATTGGTTCAACCAGCGGAATTATTGATTATGCTACGAGTTCCTTAGCAAAAGAATTCATTATTGGGACGGAACGTGGTGTACTGTATGAATTGCGCAAAAAGAATCCTGACAAATCATTTTATCTTGTGAGCGAGAAGATGATATGTCATGATATGAAGAAGGTGACATTGGATAAAGTGATTGCCGGTTTGGAAAATATGAATCATCAGGTAGAAGTTACGGATGAGATAAGAAATGGTGCCAATCATTCTTTGAATCGCATGCTTGAGTTAGGCAAACGTTAATACAAGGCAGAGGTAAGAGATGAATAGAGAGTATGATGTAATAATTGTAGGGACCGGTGTGGCAGGTTTGTTTGCCGCTCTACATTTACCAAATGACAAAAAAATATTGATTATTACCAAAGCGTTAGCTGAAGAAAGCGATTCTTTTTTGGCACAAGGCGGTATTTGCGTTCTGAAAAATGAGGATGATTATCCGGCATTTTTTGAAGATACGCTAAGAGCAGGTCATTATGAAAATAATCGTGAAGCGGTTGATTTGATGATTCGTTCTTCACAAGAAATTATCTGTGATTTGATTGATTGTGATGTTGAATTTGAAAGGGAATGGGGCGAGTTCATCTATACGAAGGAAGGTGCTCATACGGCTGCGAGAATTCTTTATCATGAAGATTTGACCGGTAAAGAAATTACATCAAAGCTCTTAGAAAAAGTAAAAGGCTTAGAGCATGTGACATTGTTAGAGCATACAACAATGCTTGACATTATTGAAAAGAATAAACGCTGTTATGGTATTATTGCAGAACTTGAAAACGGAGAAGTTGTGCCAATCTACAGTCGCTATACATTATGGGCAAGTGGCGGTGTTGGCGGATTGTATAAGCATTCCACGAATTACAGACACTTGACGGGAGATGCCTTGGCAATCTCAATGAAGCATAAGATTGAGTTGGAGAATGTTGATTATGTACAGATTCATCCGACTACATTGTATTCGGATGATGCCGGAAGAAGATTTTTGATTTCGGAATCTGTTCGCGGAGAAGGTGCCATTTTGTTAAATCGTGCGGGAGAACGTTTTGCAGATGAATTGCTTCCGCGAGATGTTTTAACCGGCGAGATTCGCAAACAGATGGAAAAGGATGATATGCGATATGTATATTTATCTTTGAGAAAGATTCACAAAGATGATATAGTGAAACGTTTCCCTAACATTTATAAACGTTGTTTGGAAGAAGGATATGACATTACAAAGGAACCGATACCGGTTGTCCCTGCACAGCACTATTTTATGGGTGGTGTAAAGGTTGATTTGAACGGAAAGACATCTATGAAACGTCTGTATGCTGCCGGTGAAACGGCATGTAACGGTGTGCATGGTGCGAATCGTTTGGCAAGTAATTCCTTATTGGAAAGTCTGGTATGGGCAAAACGTGCAGCGAAGAGTATTACAGCTTCATTAAAAAGAGAGGATAAGAAGCTTGCTGGTGAAAAAATATCTGTTCCGGAACAGATTACGGTATCGATGCGTGATTATCCGGCCTCATATGATGCTTTTAAAACGATGTATCATGATATGACTCGACAAAGAATAGAAGCGGATAAAATTCGCAGACAGTTAATGCAAAAGAAGGATCCGGATGAAAAAGAATAGAATAATTCGCTTTGAGAATGAATAGGAGAAGATGATGAGAGAATTAATGAATTTGAATGTAGATAATTTGATTTTACAGGCGTTGAGAGAAGATATTACCAGTGAGGATATCACGACCAATTCTGTTATGCCGGAATATCAGCTAGGCGAGGTTGAATTAATTTGTAAACAGGATGGTGTTCTCGCCGGTTTGGAAATTTTTAAGCGTGTGTTTGAGTTGTTGGATGCTAATACAGAATTTGAAATGCAGGCAAAGGATGGAGATAAGGTAGTAAATGGTCAGTTAATAGGAAAGATTCGCGGAGATATCCGTGTCTTGTTAGAAGGTGAGCGTACTGCTCTGAATTACTTGCAGCGCATGAGTGGTATTGCAACATATACCAATTCTATTGCAGTGCTGTTCGAGGGAAGCAATACAAAGTTATTAGATACGAGAAAGACAACTCCTAATATGCGCGTGTTTGAAAAATATGCAGTAAAAGTTGGTGGTGGATATAATCATCGATTCAATCTTTCTGATGGAATATTGTTGAAGGATAATCACATTGGAGCAGCCGGCGGCGTGAAGGAAGCTGTGAAGATGGCACAGGAGTATGCACCATTTGTTCGCAAGATTGAGGTGGAATGTGAGAATCTTGATATGGTAACGGAAGCGGTAGAAGCAGGTGCTGATATTATCATGTTAGATAATATGGATAAAGAAACCATGAAGGAAGCGATTCGCATCATTGATGGCAGGGCAAAGACAGAATGCTCCGGTAATGTGACAAAAGAGAATGTTGCCAATCTGATTGATATTGGAGTGGACTATATTTCTTCTGGTGCGTTGACACATTCTGCACCGATTATGGATTTGTCACTTAAGAATTTACATCGTATTTAAAAGAATGAAGTGATTGGTTATTAGAAAGAATGAGAAGACCAAAGAAGCGGCATGATAATATGCCGCTTTTTTTATAGATAGTCAATAAATTTAACTTTCTTTGATGTTTGTTCTGCAATGATGTCGATATAATTACCTTCATGTAATTGAATATTACTTTTTGGAAATGTTGAAATTGTTTTGTTTACATAGGTAAAATCGTTTTTGTAGAAATCGTAGTACATGAATATACATGAAGCGAACAGTCCATAATTTTGATATAGCACATATGCTTTTACTTTGTAGAGTATTTTGTTTTTTGAAACTTTTGTACTGTCGATAATGCGTAAGATGCATGTTGTTAATATAATAAATGCAACTACAATTAATCCAAGCAGAAGATGTCCTTTGGTCACATAATAAATTAAGGAAATTCCGGCAAAAAGAACTACAGCCACAATATCGTTACTTCTGTCTTTCTTCTTATATTCCTGAAGGTCCTCTGTGGTAAGCATTTTACGACTTGTAGCAGCAGCCAATTCTATTTTGTTTTCCTCTGTAAGTTTGTCAAAAATTGTTGCCATGTCTATTTCTCCTCAAAAAAGAATGTGGTTTCGAAAAACCACATTCTATAATATTATTTACTTTCTCTCAGCATCAAGCATTGCACGAACCTTTGTTGATAGACCGAACAAGTTGATAAATCCTTCCGCATCTCTGTGATCATATAAATCACCGGTTGTGAAGCTTGCCAAAGACTCAGAGTACAATGAGTATGGAGAAGTTGTTCCGGCTTTGATGATGTTACCCTTGTAAAGCTTTAACTTCACTTCACCGGTTACACGCTCCTGTGTAGACTCTACAAATGCCTGTAATGCTTCACGAAGTGGTGACCACCATTTACCTTCGTAAACAACATCAGCGAATTTGTCACCGATTGTCTTCTTAAATGTTAATGTCTCACGGTCAAGAATTAATTCCTCTAACTGTTCGTGAGCTTCCATAAGAATTGTTCCGCCCGGTGTCTCATATACACCACGTGACTTCATACCAACTACACGATTTTCTACGATATCAACGATACCAACACCGTGCTTACCACCTAAGCGGTTCAATTCACGGATGATATCAGAAACTTTCATCTCTTTACCATTTACAGAAGTAGGAATACCCTTCTCAAATGTAAGTGTTACATATTCAGCTTCATCCGGAGCTTTTTCCGGATATGTACCAAGTACTAGTAAATGATCGTAGTTTGGCTCACATGCAGGATCTTCTAACTCAAGACCTTCATGACTGATGTGCCATAGATTACGGTCACGGCTGTAAGAAGAGTCAGCAGAGAATGGTAAGTCGATACCGTGTGCTCTACAGTATTCAATCTCTTCTTCACGAGAACTCATTGTCCATGAATCCTGTCTCCAAGCAGCGATAATCTTAAGTTCCGGACCAAAGGCCTTAATTGCAAGCTCGAAACGAACCTGATCATTTCCCTTACCGGTAGCACCATGGCAGATAGCAGTAGCGCCTTCTTTGTGAGCGATATCAACTAACACTTTACCGATTAATGGTCTGGCCATTGAAGTACCTAATAAGTACTTGTTTTCGTATACAGAACCAGCCTGTACACAAGGAACAATATAGTCATCACAAAATTCATCTACTACGTCTAAGATATAGCACTTAGAAGCACCTGATGCTTTTGCTCTTTCCTCTAAGCCTTCTAATTCGCTTTCCTGTCCAACGTCGATACATACACAGATTACTTCGTAATCGTAGTTCTCCTTTAACCAAGGAATGATAGCAGTTGTATCCAAACCGCCGGAATAAGCTAAGATAACTTTTTCTTTCATTGAAGAAATCCTCCTTAATAAATATGTAAAAATGATTTCATGTATTTACGTCTGAAACCCTACTGACTAATATACAACTAATGAGAATAATATGCAAGATACTTTTTCAAATATTATGAATAATATTGTGTGGGTTATATTGTAGATAATTACTAGAGGTTTTAAAGAGATTATTAGACCGCAACAAACGTATATTTTAAATAAAAATAAAAATGATATTGCATAATATGCATAAAAAATGTATAATTATGAAATCGAAAACAATACAAACGAACATATGATGAGAAATCCCTTGTTTTTACTATACATAAAAGAAAAACAGTGTTATAATACATGATTGGATTTTGATAGATTTAGAATGAAAAGAGGTTGAGAATATGATTAAAGTAGGTATCATCGGTTCTACCGGATATGCAGGACAAGAATTAGTAAGATTATTATTAGGACATAAAGAAGCAGAGATTGTTTGGTTTGGCTCAAGAAGTTATATCGACAAGAAATACTACGAAGTATTTGGTAACATGTTTGAAATCGTTGACGCAAAGTGCTTAGATGATAACATGGATGAGTTGGCTGAGAAGGCTGATGTGATTTTTACTGCAACTCCGCAGGGGCTTTGTGCATCTTTGGTCAATGATGAGATTTTATCAAAGGTTAAGATTGTGGATCTAAGTGCGGATTTCCGTATTAAGGACGTATCCGTTTATGAAAAGTGGTATGGCATTGAACATAAGTCACCGGAGTATATTAAAGAGGCAGTATACGGACTTTGCGAAATTAATAGAGAGGATATTATTGGCAAGTGTCTCGTTGCAAATCCGGGTTGTTATACAACATGTTCCATTCTTTCTCTGTACCCATTGGTAAAGGAAGGAATTATTGATCCGAACAGCATTATTATTGATGCGAAATCAGGAACTTCAGGAGCAGGCAGAGGTGCCAAGATTAATAATCTTTATTGTGAAGTAAATGAGAATATCAAAGCATATGGTGTTACAAGTCACAGACATACACCGGAGATTGAAGAACAGCTAGGTTATGCATGCGGAAAAGAGATTCTGTTGAATTTTACCCCTCATTTAGTTCCTATGAACAGAGGTATTTTGGTTACAGCTTATGGTAACCTTACAAAGCAGTATACATATGACGAGATTAAAGCTATTTATGACAAGTATTATAAGGATGAATATTTTGTCCGTGTGCTTGATAAGGATGTATGTCCGGAGACTCGTTGGGTAGAGGGAAGCAACTATGTAGATGTGAACTTTAAGATTGATGAGCGTACCGGCCGTATTGTCGTAATGGGAGCACTTGACAATCTTGTGAAAGGTGCAGCAGGCCAGGCAGTACAGAACATGAACCTAATCTTTGGATTACCGGAGACGATGGGATTAGAGCTTGCTCCAATGTTCCCATAATCTATATATGCGAATAAGTTAATTGAATTATAATTAAAGGAGTATACATATGAATAAAAGAGCAGCAGGAGTCATATTTATCTGTGTTGCAGCATTTTTATACGCAGCAAGGTACATTGCAGCAGCAATTTATATGTCGGGAACATTAAACTGGGATGCAGAACTGTTTTCCCAGGGACTTGAATATGTTGGAAGTCCGCTTTTAATTCTAAGTATTATCAGTTTGATTATAGGATGCGTATATTTGTTTTTTGCAGAGACAGCTCATTTGGATGATGAAGTAGAACAAAAGAAAGAAGAATCAGAGAAATAGAAAGAGGGAGTACATTATGACAAACAGTACACAGAACATGGATCAGGTGATTGAAAAGGCACAGACACTGATTGAGGCGTTGCCTTATATTCAGAAATTTAATGGTAAAAAAGTTGTTGTAAAATATGGCGGAAGTGCAATGTTAGATGAAGATTTGAAGTTGAATGTAATCAAGGATGTAGCGCTTCTTAAGTTGATTGGTATGCAGCCGATTATCGTTCACGGAGGCGGTAAGGAAATCAGTAAATGGGTAGAGATGATTGGAAAAGAACCGGAATTTATTAATGGTTTACGTGTAACAGATGCAGAAACGATGGAAATTGCAGAAATGGTACTTTCTAAGGTGAATAAGAGTCTTGTGCAGATGATGCAAAAGCTTGGCTTGAATGCAGTTGGTATTAGCGGTAAGGATGCCGGATTGATGACTGTTACGAAGAAGTTGGCCGGTGGAAAAGATATTGGCTTTGTTGGTGAAGTACAATCAGTGAGTGCAAAGCTTTTAGATACTTTGTTGGAGAATGATTTTATTCCTGTGATTGCACCAATTGGTTCTTCAGAGGAATTTGAAAGTTATAATATTAATGCAGATGATGCTGCTTGTGCAGTGGCAAAGGCGATATCTGCGGAGAAATTAGTATTTTTAACAGACATTGAAGGTGTATTCATGGATCCGATGGATAAATCAACTTTAATTTCAGAAATGCATATTTCAGAAGCAAAGGAATTCATCAATAAGGGAATTGTAGGTGGAGGAATGTTACCAAAACTTACAAATTGTATCGAGGCAATAGAGCAAGGTGTTTCAAGAGTCCACATTTTGGATGGTCGCGTGAAACATTGTCTATTATTGGAATTCTTTACCGAAAAGGGTATCGGAACGGCAATTTTGAATGAGCCGTTGTTCTAATATACGAGTGTTAAGTAGAAAGCAGGAATATGTAATGACAATAAAGAAATGCTTATTGATTGGACTCTTTATCATTTTCTCCGTCGTGTTATATGGTTGTCAGGACAAAGAGCAAAATGATAAGAATAATTTACAGCAAGTTGCTGATTGTAAGGAACTGATGCAACAGTGGAACGGACAATTGGCATCGAAGCAGATGACATGTTGGTATACCAATGAGTCAGATAAAAAATGGTTAGAAGAACAAGCCAAGTCGTTTGAAAAAGAATATGGAATTCAGGTTTCGATTGTTTTCTATGATGGTATGAGTTTTTTTGAAGACTTGAATAAGGCAAATCAAAAAGGTGAAGGTCCTGATTTGTATTTGCTTGGAAATGATCAGTTACAGTTGGCTGCACAAGGCGGAATGGCGAATGAAAATGCCTATTTTACGGAAGATTTTTTTGTGAAACAATATCCGGAAATTGCTAAGAAAGCAGTCACATATCAAGATAAACAATATGGATATCCTATCTATTTTGATACATACTGTCTTGTATATGATGCTAATCTGCTACAAACCGCACCTGCATCTATAGATGATATTTTGGCCTTTTTGGATGAGTATGAAGATACCGGGTCAACAAAAGCTGTATTTCGATGGGATGTTGCTGATCCGTATATTAATTCCATGTTTTTTGCATCGTATGCAAACTTGTTTGGAGAAAATGGTGACGAACCGGAAACATTTTCGGTTAACAATGAAAAATGCGTAAGTGCAATGGAGTATTATCAATCGCTTAGTGCTTATCTTTGGATGAATAAGAGTAATATTTCTCATGAGATTATTGCCAATCGAATCAAAGATGGTACATTGGTTTTGGGGTTATGTAAAACTGATATATTGCCGGTTTTATTGCAATCGCAAAGTGAGAAGGATGCACAGGATGAGAATGGTACCAATTATCAGATTTCATATGTTCCGAGTCTTACTTCCGAATTGTCTTCGACGGCATTTTCGACGACATATAGTGCCTTTGTAAATCCCTATGCGAACAATGATACGGCTGCAAACATGTTTGGATTGTATCTTAGTTATTTTAAGGCCGGACAGCAATATGAAGGGAATGGAAAGCTTCCTGTTGTGAATCAAAAAGATCAATTTGATGAGACAAAACAGATTATCTATGCACAATATTTGAATTCAAAACCGGTACCAAAGGTTACTGTATTAGGTGATTATCTGGCAGAGAGCGGAATCGTTTTTGATAAAATATGGAGCGGAGAAAACGCAAAAGAGCAATTAGATACATTACAAAGTATTATGCAAGAAAAGATTAAAAAATGACAGAATCTATTATGTAAGGTATATATTTACAAAGACCTCACATACTAATACTAAAAAGTGTAGCGTGTTACTACACAGAAAAGAGGTAATAGTATGTGGGGTTTTTTGATTGCAATGATATCGGGAGCTTTGATGGCAATTCAGGGCGTGTTTAATACGGGAGTTACGAAAGCAACCGGACCGTGGATTACAAACAGTTTTGTTCAATTGACGGCATTTTTTGTATGTGCGGCTTTCTATTTGTTTAGTGAAATGGGAAAAACATCGGTAGGAGATCTGTTCAAAATTGATCATAAATACATGCTGTGTGGCGGCGTAATTGGTGCATTTATAACGTTCACTGTAATTAAAAGTATGGCAGCGATTGGTCCGGCACAAGCGACGTTAGCGATTGTGATATCACAGATTCTTGTAGGGTATTTAATAGAGGTGTTTGGATTATTTGGTGTGGAAAAAACCGATTTTCTATGGAATAAACTTCTCGGAATTGCAGTTGCGCTTGTAGGTTTGATTCTTTATTCCAAATCTTAAGAAAAAATAAACATGATGAAAATAGTTGTAAAATAATGAAAAATTAGGTATGATGAAAAAGTATCTAAATTTCATTTTATTTTGGGACACTCTGCTATTATGATAATGATAAAGGAGTGTAATGAATGGATAAATTTTTAATTACTATGTTTTTGCTTGTTAGTATGCTGATGGCATGTTCACCCAGACAAGAACAACGAATGGTACAGGAAGAATCGGAGACGATAGAAGACGTAACTGAGAGTGATACTACCTTGCAAGAAGGTGAAATACGTTCCGGGATGTTATATGTATATGTATGTGGTTATGTGAAAAATCCGGGCGTGTATGCATTACCGCAGGGCTCGAGAATCTGTGATGCATTGGCATTAGCAGGTGGCGTAGATGAACTTGCGAAACCGGAAGTGTTACATCAGGCACAGCTTGTTCAAGACGGGCAGACCATCTATGTTCCAAGCCAACAGGAGATTGCCGTATCATCTGATGATGAGGATGATTTGATTAATATTAACGAGGCAGGAAAAGAACTGCTTATGACGCTACCGGGAATTGGGGCGTCCAAGGCAGAACTGATTATTAATTACAGGAATGAACATGGTTCGTTTCAAAGAATAGAAGAATTGATGGATATTCCAGGAATAAAAGAAGGTTTATTTGAAAAGATAAAAGATTCCATAAAGGTGTCATAGTGAATAGAGGAGATAGAAGATGAAAAAAGTTTTGGTTGTGGATGATGAAAAGTTAATTGTAAAAGGAATTAAGTTTTCCCTTGAGCAGGATGAAATGGAAGTCGTTGCTGCGTACAATGGTGAGGAAGCATTAGAGTATGCGAAGACACAGGATTTCGATATTATATTGTTAGATGTGATGTTACCGGGACTTTCCGGATTCGAAGTGTGTCAGGCGATAAGAGAGTTTTCAGATGTTCCGATCATTATGCTGACAGCCAAAGGTGACGATATGGATAAGATTCTTGGGCTTGAATACGGAGCGGATGATTACATTACAAAACCATTTAATATTCTTGAAGTAAAGGCTCGTATTAAAGCAATCATTCGTAGAAATCAGAAAAAGGCACCTGCTGTTGCAGAGCCGAAACAATTGGTTGAAGGTGAGATGGTAATTGAATTAGACAGTCGCCGTGTGACGATTGCAGATAAAGAGATTAACCTTACTGCAAAAGAATTTAATATTCTTACGTTACTACTGTTTCATCCGAACAAAGTATATTCAAGAGATGATTTACTAAGAGAAGTTTGGGGGAGTGACGCACTTGGAGATGGTAGAACAGTTGATGTACATGTAAGACGATTAAGAGAGAAGATTGAATCAAATCCTGGCGATCCAAGATATATACAAACAAAGTGGGGAGTGGGTTACTATTTTAAAAAGTAAGAAAAAGACCAATCCGTTAAAAAGTTTAAAAGTCGTTTTGTTTGTTGCATTTATATTATTTTCTCAAGTGATTATTATTAGTTTTGGATTGTTTTTGGAAAGATCATATAATGACAAAACGATAGAAGAGAAACTGTTGTTAGTCCAGAATCAATGTAGCATTTTAGGTAATCAGATTCTGGTGAATCAATTCATTGTTCAAAATTCCCAGTCTAACTTGAATGCCCAGATTGACCAATTGGCCAATGTGTGGGAAGGGCGTATTCTTGTAATTGATTCGAAGTATCAGATTATAAAGGATACATATACAATTGATCAGGGGAATTACATGATATATGACGAGGTTTTTCGCGTTATGCGAGGAGAAAAAGACCAGTCTTTTCGTATGGTAGATAATTATGCGGAGATTATTGTGCCAATTGTCAATGCAGACAAAGTGATATATGGGGCAATGATTGCAACAGTTTCATTGCAAGATATATATGATACGAATGATTATATTGCAACACAGGTTCGGGTGTTGCATGTTTTGTTTTCCATCATATCAATTCTTGCCGCATGGGTGTTAAGTAATATTAGCGTGAATGGTATACATCGTCTGAGCAGACGTTTGTCTGAATTAAATGAAGGTCATCTTGATACGATAGATGGCATCGTACATTTTAATGAGTTAACGCAGCTTACAGAGTCTTTCAATGCCTTGATTGTAAAGATGCGCTTGTTAGAAGAATCCAGACAGGAATTTGTTTCGAATGTCTCGCATGAATTGAAAACACCAATCACTTCTATGAAGGTATTGGCTGATTCATTGCTCATGCAAGAGGATGTTCCGAATGAGATGTATCGTGAATTCATGTCGGATATGGTTGAAGAAATTGATCGAGAAACCAAGATTATCAATGATTTATTGATGCTTGTTAAGACGGATAAGAAAACGGCGGAATTGACCGTGGAGCAAGTCAATATTAATGCATTACTTGAACTGTTGTTAAAGAGAATGAAGCCGCTGGCTGCAAAGCGTAATATTGAATTAGTTTTTGAAAGCTTTCGTGAAGTTGTTGCTGAAGTGGATGAAGTGAAGTTATCATTGGCACTTTCAAATTTGATTGAGAATGCAGTAAAATACAACAACGAAGGCGGTAATGTGCATGTATCACTGAATGCAGATCATAAGTTTTTCTATGTGAAGGTACAAGATGACGGTGTTGGAATTCCGGAGGATTGCCAATCGCAGATTTTTGAACGTTTTTATCGTGTTGATAAAGCGAGAAGCAGGGAAACCGGAGGTACAGGTTTGGGGCTTGCAATAACGCGAAATGCGATTTTATTGCATAAAGGTGCGATTAAGCTGTATTCCGAACCGGGTGAAGGAACGACATTTACTGTGAGGATCCCGCTCAAATATGTTAGTTGATGCATGATATAGATTGAATAGCATCAAAAGAAGGTGAAAGAATGAAAAAGTTTATATATCTGCTACTTATGCTGTTAGCTGTTTTTTTGACCGCTTGTGGCAGTAGAGAAGAAGAACAAGCCGAGTATCCGCAATTAGAAGATGGACAGATATACGCGTTTTTTACAAATGCAGATAAGACGGATGTATATCCGGTCGCATATACAATTGAAGACAAGAATGTATCCGATATCATTAGAAATATGATTCAGTTCTTGATGTCGAAAGAAAAAACTGCAGATTATCAATCACCAATTCCTGAATCTGTTACGTATATGGATACAACATATGATAGCGTACAGAATGTAGCAAGGGTATCATTTAGTGTGTTATACGAATCTGTCTCTGCAGACGATTTGCTTTTTTTTAAAACATGTGTTGCGTGGTCAGTTTTACAATTAGAGGATGTGGAAACAATTAGTATCTATCTGACGGATTTGGGTAATCCTGACATGGAAACAGCCACATCGGTTGAGACGTTTGATAGAGATTCTTTTACGTTTAATTTTGGAGACCGTCAGGGTTACAAACAAAGTGGTATAATTATCTTGTTTTTTGCGGATGAGACGGGAACGTTATTAAAGGAATATGAACAGACGGTTGAGATTTCTAATACGACATCTTTAGCAAGACTTGTGGTCGAATCTTTAATTAACGGACCCGAAGAAGAAGGTTATATGGCTACATTATCTGATGAGATTCGCATATTGAATATTTCTGTTAATGATGGAATTTGTTATGTGGATTTGAGTGAAGAGTTTTATGATACGTCTAATCCATTGACGAATGATGTGATTGTATATTCAATTGTCAATTCTCTTGTGGAATTACCTACGGTGTCGAAGGTACAGTTTTTAAAAAATGGAGAGAAGATACAATTTTTCAGAGAGACGATGCCGTTTGACGGACTGTTTGAACGTAATCTGGATATTGTTGTGAAGGAGGAAGATTAAAGCTTGAAAAGACCAATTTTATATTGGGTAATCTTGTTCATACTCGGAGCGCTTTATTACAAGATTTTTTCCTTATATGTAATTGGTTTTATTATAATTAGTTTTCTTTTAACATTTATGAAAAAATATTGCCCGAATAAGAAATGGCTTCTTTGGACTGCCGGAGGAGTTTGTTTCTTATTGGGCTTTTTTTGTATGTATATGTGGGAACGACAAAGACTTGTATGTGAGATGTATGATACAAAAGTGGTTTCATTTGAAGGTGTTGTTTTAAAAAAGGAAACCAAGTATGAGAAGGAACGCTATACAGTATTTTTGAAACGACTCAATGATAAGCAGATATCGATGAAAGTACAGATGCAAGTAGAGCCGTCGATAATATTAGGAAGTACAATTGCCGGAAAAGGTATTCTTTGTTTGTTTGAAAAAGCGACTAATTATGGTGCGTTTGATGCACGTGCCTATCAATATGGCAATGGAGTTATGGCTTGTATTGAGAAAGTTGAACTGCATAATAGACAGTTACCTGTTATTCCTTTGCGCGAGAAGCTTTGCCAGATACGGAAAAAAATAGAGACAATTTATTATATGTTGTTTCCTGATGCGCATGCCGCTTTAGCTAGTGCAATGGTACTGGGGATAAAAGAGAATATGGATAAAGAAATCAAAGCGATGTATCAAGAAAATGGAATTGCCCATTTGATAGCAATTTCGGGTGTCTGCACGCTGTCCTTGGTATCCCTCCGACCCCCGTGAAAGCCCGTAAATTGGGCATTTATTCAAATCTATTTGCGAAAATTTACATTATTTTATCTTGCGATTTTGAGCGAATTTT
>SVEJ01000069.1 GCA_015057435.1 Lachnospiraceae bacterium | reverse complement strand
CGTGTGTTCCAAGCTTTCTTCGCTTCCTTTTCGGTTAATTCATCTGTCGACCGTCTTAAACAAATCGGACACCAAGCACGCCACAACCCCCATTTGGATACTCGTATATTTTCATTTCCACACTCACACGGTAACAATTCATCCATTATGTATCACTCCTTTTTCCGTCCATTTTTGCAGGACAATTCGGACAATAATCAGGTGCAACGGGAAATGCCTTCGGTGGTGTTGTTTTGCCACAATTTGAACATTTGAAACAATAATCAAATATACCATCACCACATTTTATTTCTTCCCAATATCCATGCTTCACTTCCGCATAGTCAGCTTTGTTTTTAAAGTGCCGGCAATTTTTGTCGGCTTCCTTGTTGTGCTTTATATCAAGTTCAACACCCAAAACAACACATCTTCGGAAATATAAGCAATCTTTACACGTCATTGTCCGTCATCCTTTCACCATAACCGCAATAGTTAATATCATTTGTCGCTCTTAATCCGAACCATTTGCCGAATGCCTCTTCCGCATTTACATTGCACATGATTCTACCATCCACATCAAGCCCATGAATACAATCCTTACACCTTACCACTTCCACAACATCTGCTGTCGGGGTCATGCTGATAGCTTCGCCTACAGTCTTGGTGCTCAGCGTTCGCAAATCCTCAATCTTTGCGATGTTCTCAATCAAGGCTTTTTCGCTGATATATCTATCTGCCATCACCATCACCTCTTCCTTTTGGCGTGCGTGATTTTAAATATTCTGTATATTCTTTGTCCGTCAAATTAAGACCTTGTTTTACATTGTTGCAACCGATACAATAACTTGAATATTGCAGTACACATTTCTTACATTCAGCCATCACTCCGCACCTTCTTCCAAAAAATTTATAAACTTCTCATAACAATCAGGACACAAGTCAATTCTTTGTCCAAAACTACTTCTCGGCTCACCTACTCCCCAAAGAGTAATTTTTGCTGAATAGTTTTTTAATGCATATGTAGGACAATAACACCCCATAGGATTGATTATTTCTTTACCACATTTATCACAAACAATTTCTGTTTTCTGTGCCATCACCCTCACCGCCTTTCAATGCCTGTTCTGCTTCTTCTTTGGTGAGGAATACTGTTTTGCCGAAACTACTTATTGATGGTTTGTAATAAACGCTCCAATTTCCCAAATATTCTTGATGATAAGGTCTTATTCTTACATAATTGCTTCGCCTTGTATAATGTATTCCTTCAACCTCGCAACGCTCTATAAATCCGTCTTTTATGAGATAAACCGTCTGCCCCACCTTACAAGGCGGTACAAATACACCGTTTGCAAGAAGATAGTCGGCAAATTCTTCATACATAGTTTTACCGCTATCTTCCTGGGCATATAACGAACGTGCATTTTTCAACAACTCAACCAATCTATCACGCATCAGATGCACCGCCTTTCAACAGTTCAGGGTTATCGTGTATATTTCCGATTACTTCGAAATCATAATTGCCGAGGTTTAAATTAGTTGAAGTTTTCGGAACTGTGTTAATTTGCCACAACTGAAAATGTGCTACTGTTTCAGCCCAAGAAACCGTACATACCGTGTGATAACCTCTTGCATATACTACAACTATATCCCCCTCAAAAATCTTCTTGCCGTTCTTGTCGGTCAAGCCTGTGTATTGTCCTACGGTTTCGGGGATAACTCTTTCCTTGACAACATCATCATCAATAAATCGTTTGTGTGCAACTGTTACCAAATCGCCTTGATACCATTTGCCATTATTTTTGCTTTTTCCTCTAAACAAAATCTCACGCATCAGATGCACCGCCTTTCGCTTCATAATGAAATTTTCTTGTTTTTTCGTCATAAGTAGCGATAGGCAATTCTTGAAGTGGCGTTTCAACTTTACTTGAGGCTTTAACAATTAAATCAAGGTTTTCTTTGATATAGTCATATGTACCTGACCTCATTCCTGTTATTTCATCTGTTAAATGTGCATATCCGTTTCTGCTTTCAGCAAAGAATTTTCTGCCGTTAATCTCTATTTCCTTTCCATAATACTTAACACGGCAAGTGCGATTGTTATCTCTGTCAAGCATTCTCTTCCAAAATGGTTTTCTCCATTCTTCTGTGTCAAGATAGCTTTCGTAATCTTCGCATTCAAAATCTTCGCTGATGCTTATATCTCCTCGTTTGCACAATCCACATTCTATATATCTGCAATCATCTACTCTGCAAAAAATATTCATTCGGAAACACCGCCTTTCTCTGTTGGATATTCAGCAAGAACAAGAAGTTTGTTATCATACGGATAAATTACAACAACGTGCATTTTATTAATGGGACTATCTCTCTTTATCCCTCTAACCGCACCTTCATAAACACGCATCCTGTCTACGCTCTTGTTTCCATCATCAATGACGATTTCATCGTCTTTATCCATTACTTTGGTTAATTGTGATATTTTCATTTTTTCTCATATCCTTTCTCGGTTGGGTGGTCTGCTTCTTTATCCATATGATGTTGTGTATATTTGCCATTCTCTAAATGGAGCATATAACAGCAACAAACATATAAACCCTTTTTAGTTGTTGCATTGTTTGGCTCTGTTCCACAATATTTACATTTCATTTTTAATACCTCTCAAAACGGAAGTCCGTCATCTTTCTTAAATATTTTTGGCATATTAAAATACAATTTCCTTTGCACTCTTATCTTGTTGCAGAAATAACAATAATGAATTGTCTTGATATAATCAAAACGCCAAAAGTGTCTGCCGACTTGACAAATTGTATCAACATAAGGGATATAATGTTCTTTTAAGCACTTCCGCTTTTTCATTTTTTCTCGGTCTCCTCACAACTCTCTTTGGTTCACCGTCAATATTCCATGTGTTGATTACCGCATTGTCCTGCAACTTAATTCCTGTCTCATATTCAATATGATCAACAAGAGTTCTTAACGGGACCTTCTTATGTCCCAACTGCTCTGTGATTTGATTGAACCGCTCAATAAAACGCATCAATATTACATTACCGAAGCCAAACTGTTCTCGTAGCACATACAAAGGAATAACATAGAGCATATCTATCGCCTGTTCTGCTCCCTGCAGCTTCAACTTGTCCGCCTGCCGTTCTAAATATCGGTGTTCTTTTCGTTTTTTATCTCTCTTATTCATATTTCTTCTCCAAAACTCTGTATATTTCACAATACTTGTAATTCCGCTCACAGTATATCTTCCGATGAGCATCACGTTTCTTGCCATTACAAAATTGTAATTTAACGGTGCAGTCATCTGTGATACCTTCGCAGGAGATACTGCTTGTCGCTGTTGCCCGGAAAAATGGACATACAACTGTGCTTTCGTTATAGGTTCTCGGCATCCCGAATCTCCTCCACTTCAATAACTGTTCTCGGATTCTGTTTATCAGCTCCGCCCTTTTGAATATGCAACACGATATTATCAAAGGAATCATCCTTGATAATCTTCTCCCGAACCAACGGATCCAGTATAAACTTACCGCTATAGTTATCCGGGTCTCGTTTCCGTCTGTCTGGGAAAAAGTATGTAATTGTCACCACAGCCTTTTGATACGGCTGTTCCGGTCTTTCCTTTATCCCGGCACGAATCAGCCAATGCCAGTATTCTTTCATCCGGTTATATTCCCGGAAAGAATGACTATTCCCCATGTATTGATTATTGGTCGGAGGAATCTCCGGAACAATGATTCTCATGCTCCATTCCTCCATGCAATACCAAGTGACACATCTGATTGTGACACTTCTTGTAATTTTTTTTGCATCTGTGCCTGATATGTTTTTGCAATCTTGAATATCATCTTCTCCTCCTCGGAAAACTGCATTACAACAACATCGTCCTCAAACTGCACCTTTCTGTTTAGAACCACAGGTGCCAAATACGGATACTCTTCTGCAATCGCAACAGCAATGGTGTCCCAAATTGCTTTAATCTGTTCTATCGTCATAGTATTTCCTCCTTGCCAAACTCTCCAACCCGGTATGGTCATAATCATCATGATACACCTCAAGTGTTTGCTCTTTCGGTGTTTTCGTTTCACTCAGCTTATGAACCACCCATGATAATATCGCCCGATAATCAGATTTGTACGTTCTTCCGGATGAACCTTTGTAGTTATCCAGAATCTCAATCATAACCTTGGTGTCACTTTCGCCGAATCTTTCCACAAGTGCATCATACTCTGCATTGGTCATGGACACAAATTCTGCAAGCTGGACCTTAGGGGATATAGGGGTAATATTATCTTCTTCTTTTTTCTTTTGTCTTATATCTTTATATGTCCGTCCTTTGTTCTGCGTTTGTTCTTCCTTTGTTCTTCCTTTGTTCTGCGTTTGTACCGCATTTTTGACGGTACAAACGTCTGTACAAAGTCGATATTTTGTCGCCTGCCCCCGGCGTTTATCTGTCGTAAAATCTATCAACCCAAGCTGTTTTA
>SVEJ01000033.1 GCA_015057435.1 Lachnospiraceae bacterium | reverse complement strand
TTTCTAAGTTACATCAGAGATTACAGTCAACAATTATTTACGTAACACATGACCAGACAGAGGCTATGACTCTTGGTACAAGAATCGTAGTTATGAAGGATGGTATTATTCAGCAGGTAGATACACCTCAGAACTTATATGATCACCCAACCAATCTTTTCGTTGCAGGTTTCATGGGAATGCCTCCAATGAACTTCATCGAGTGTAAGGTTGTTAAGTCTGGTGCAGACGTATTATTGATGTTTGGTTCTCACTCTATCAAGGTTCCTGATCAGAAAGCAGCTATCTTAGTAGAGCAGGGATACGTTGATAAGGAAGTTGTATTAGGTGTTCGTCCGGAAGATATTCATGATGAGCAGTTGTTCATTGAGTCTTCTCCAGAGAGCATTATCGATGCTAGAATTACAATTTACGAAATGTTAGGTGCAGAAGTTTACTTATACTTCACAATTGATCAGTTTGATATTACAGCTAGAGTTAATGCTCGTACAACAGCAAGACCTGGCGATACAGTTCAGTTGGCATTTGACTTAAGTAAGATTCATATCTTCGATAAGGAGACAGAGCAGAAGATTTTAGATTAATCTATGGTTCTAATATAGAAAGCGGCTACGAAAGTAGCCGCTTTTTATTGTTAATAAATATAGAGATGTAGAATGTTGGTAGGGTATAAGAAAGGACACATCTATCTGATGTGTCCTTTGCATTAATTGTCATTATCCATTTCAATAAAATCCTGCTTATCAGGATACAACTCATATATCGGTTGGCCGTTGGCACTGTCAGTTAGATGTACTTCAGGAACAGAACCGGATGAACCATTATATACGATATACCAATAATAATCAGGATACGATTTGATGTGTGGAACATTATTAGTTAGTTCGACTAGTAATTCGTCTTTAATACTATTGGCAGGGGTTGAGGCTGTGTCACCTTCACGAAGAATTACGACCAAATCGCTACCCGGAGATTCAAATTCTGAACGGGCAAGCGCTCGTTGTAATGCGGCTTGTAACTCTCCTGCAGAACGGACGTCGGTTGTTCGCCTTGTTTTTCCGATATAACGGATGAGTGCGGGTGCCAAAGCTCCAGCAAGGATTGCCATAATAGCGATTACGATAATTAATTCTACTAATGAGAAACCTTTATGTTTTCTCTTATGTATACCCCTATTCATAATATCTCCCCCCCAAGAAATGAACTATATAATTTAATTATAATAAAAAATAAAAAAAATGCAACATAGACTTTCTTTTTTCACAATTATCCGTTAAAATATAGATTAGGTGTATTTTACTATATAATAAGGAGTGAATGGGATGATATCAAATCAGATTTTACAAGATACGATTGAAGGAATCAAAGCAATAACAAGAATTGACCTTTGTGTGATGGATACAGAAGGAAAGGCATTGGCATCCACATTAAGAGATACGGAAGAGTATGAAAAGTCGGTTCTTGCGTTTGTTGATTCACCGGCAGAAAGCCAGATGTTGCAAGGCTATCAGTTTTTTAAAGTGTTTGATGATAATCAATTAGAATATGTTATTATTGCGAAAGGTGAAGCAGATGATGTATATATGATTGGTAAAGTGGCAGCATTTCAGGTACAGAATCTGTTGGTTGCTTACAAGGAACGCTTTGATAAGGATAATTTCATCAAGAATCTTTTGTTAGATAATTTGTTATTGGTAGACATTTATAACAGAGCTAAGAAATTACATATTGATACAGATGTAAAACGTATTGTTTTCATTATTGAGACGAAGAATGAAAAGGATACGAATGCGCTAGAAACCGTACGTAACATCTTTTCTAGCAAGGCAAAAGATTTTGTTACGGCAGTGGATGAGAAGAACATTATTCTTGTGAAGGAAGTAAAGCAGAATGAAACTTACGAGGATATGAATAAGACAGCGAAGGTGATTGTTGATATGCTGAATACAGAAGCAATGTCTTCTGTACATGTAGCATTTGGTACAATTGTGAATGAGATCAAAGAAGTTTCCCGCTCTTACAAAGAGGCGAAGATGGCACTTGATGTAGGTAAGATTTTCTATGGAAACCGTAATATTATTGCCTATAGCAATTTGGGAATCGGACGTTTGATTTACCAGTTACCGATTCCTCTTTGTAAGATGTTCATCAAGGAAATCTTTGAAAACCGTTCTCCGGATGATTTTGATGAGGAGACGCTTACAACAATCAACAAATTCTTTGAGAATAGCTTGAATGTTTCTGAGACTTCGAGACAGTTGTATATTCATCGTAATACATTGGTATATCGTTTGGACAAATTACAAAAGAGTACAGGACTTGACTTGCGTGTATTTGAAGATGCAATTACATTCAAGATTGCATTGATGGTTGTAAAATATATGAAATACATGGAGTCCTTAGAGTACTAATAGAAAGGAACATTTTGATGGTAACACTTGATCATGTGACCATGCAGTATCCGACAGGTACAAAAGCACTTGATAATGTGAGCTTTAACATAAAAAAAGGTGAGTTTGTATTTATTGTTGGAAGTAGTGGTTCGGGAAAAACAACACTAATCAAATTATTATTAAAAGAGATTGCACCGACAAGTGGCGAAATTACAGTTGCTGATAAGGTGTATAGTAAGCTAAAAAGAAAAGAAATTCCAATGCTACGCCGCAAGATCGGCGTAGTATTTCAAAATTTCCGTTTGCTAAAAGACCGTACTGTATTTGAAAATGTGGCTTTTGCACAGCAGGTTATCGAAAGACCGATTACGGAAATTAGAAGAGAAGTGCCGGCAACCTTAACAATGGTAGGATTGGCAGATAAGTACAAACAGTTTCCTAAGGAGTTATCCGGTGGTGAACAACAACGTGTTGCGTTAGCAAGAGCGATTGTAAACCGTCCGGATATCATTTTGGCTGATGAGCCGACAGGTAACCTCGATCCGAAGAATTCTATGGAAATAATGACGTTACTTGAGGAGATTAACAAACGCGGTACTACAGTTGTTGTGGTTACACATAATAAAGAAGTCGTTAATCTTATGCAAAAGCGTGTTGTTACACTGAAAAAGGGTAAGATTATTAGCGATGAGGAAAAAGGTGGTTATAGAGATGAAGATTAATACATTGGGATATTGTATCAAACAGGGTATTAAGAATATTCAAAGAAACCTTCTTTTCTCGTTAGCATCCGTAGGTACAATGGTGGCGTGTCTGTTTCTCTTTGGAATCTTTTATTCAATTATTTTGAATTTGGACCATGAAGTGGATGATATTCAAAAGACACTGACGATTTCCGTATTTTTTGATGAAGGAATCGGTGAAGAACAGATTGCACAGATAGGTAATGAAATTAAGAAATTAGAGAATATTGATGCCTATAAGTTTATTTCCGCAGATGTTGCGTGGAAGGGCTATGTAGATGATGTGTATAACGGTGACGAAGAATATGTGAAGTCTGTATTCGGAGAAGATAATCCGTTAGAGAATTCTTCTTCTTACGAAGTTACACTGAAAGATGTTTCGAGACAGGAGATATCTGTAAAACAGTTAGAGGATATTCAAGGTGTCAGAAAGGTCAATAGTAGTGATGGGACAGCTAAGAGTCTTAGTGCGATTATCACATTGCTTGGTTATGTATCTGCCGGAATTATAGCGATTTTACTTTTGGTTTCTATGTTTTTGATTAGTAATACAATTACGATTGGTATTTCTGTTCGTAAGGAAGAAATTGCAATTATGAAATTGATTGGAGCGAAAGATATATTTGTCAGAGCCCCATTCTTGGTAGAAGGTGTGCTGATTGGCTTGATTGGTTCGATTATACCGCTTGTTATTATGTATTTTGTATATACTGCGATGACGAGTTATCTTACCGAGCATTTTTCGTTGATTGCGAATATGATTCAGTTTATCTCTGTGAAACAGGTGTTTATTGGTTTGGCACCGATTTCCATTCTTATGGGTATTGGTGTTGGTTTCTTTGGAAGTTTATTGACGACGAGAAAACATTTGAAAGTATAGAGTTCATAAGAAAAGGAGGCTTAGACACATATGCGCTTTGAGAAAATGTGGAAAAGCAGAATGTATAAGACAACAATAAGCTATTGTCTTGTGTTTGTTATGTTTGTCGTTTGTGTTATGGGCAATCCTTTGGTGTCATTTGCTACGGCAGGTGATGCAACCGAGACGACAGAGGCTGACGCGGATACAGCGACAGAGGAAGAGACAACAGATGATACATCAACAGATGATACATCAACAGACGGAGGCTCAGCTGATGCGTCGGTGGATAAGGCAAGACAGGATGCACAAGACGCAAAAAAGAAAAAAAATGCTGCGCAAGAGATTCTTAACAAGTTAGAAGATGCGCAAAGTGATTTGAAAAATTATATTGTACAATTAGATTTAGAATTGACGAAGATTCAATTGGAAATAAGTCGATTAGAAAGAAGTCAGAAAGAATTGGAAAAAACCATTGCAGAGACGCAAAAAAGTCTTGATCTGGCAAAGAAAGCACAAGATGAACAATATGACGAGATGAAACAGCGTATACAGATGGTTTATGAGTCCGGTAACAAGGGGTATTTGGATGTTTTGTTAACGGCAAGTTCCATGACGGATATGTTGAATAAGACAGAATATATTTCACAGGTGTCTTTGTACGATTATAATATTTTGAAAAAATTAAAAAAAGTAAAAGAACAGGTTGCCAATATGAAGTTGAAGTTGGATAAAGACCTGGAAACGAATGAAAAGCTACAGACGGAAGTCAATGCACAAAAGCAGACAATGGAAACGCTTGTTGCGGAAAAGACGGCACAAGTTGAACAATACCAGACGTCGATTGATGCACAGGCGGAAGAAGTAGAAAAATATGCACAGGCACAGGCAGAAGCAGAAGCAATTATTGCAGCAGCAGAGGCGGCAGCAAGTACTAGTGCTACAAGTTCTTACACCGGTGGTGTGTTTACATGGCCGGCTCCGGGCAATACTCGTATTACTTCTTATTTCGGAGGACGTGAGGCACCGGTTGCGGGTGCGAGTGTTCAACACAAAGGAATTGATATTGCGTGTAATACCGGTGATCCGATTGTTGCTGCGGCAGCAGGAACAGTTATTGTATCAACTTATAATTATGCAGAAGGTAATTATATCTGTATCGACCATGGTGGTGGAGTGGTAACTGTTTATATGCATAATTCTGCATTGCTTGTATCGGTTGGAGAAGCGGTTGTTGCAGGTCAACAGATTGCACAGGCAGGTTCGACCGGATATTCCACAGGTCCTCATTTGCACTTTGGTGTGCGTGTGGATGGTGTGTATCAGGACCCATTGGGATTTTTGCAGTAAGTTCACGAAATGATAACAATTATATATTACAATGAAACAAATGCCGGATAGAATGTTATCAACATTTTATCTGGCATATATATGTATATAGTATTTTATAAAGACGGGAAAGTAGGTGCACTATGAAAAAAATGTGGAACCATAGGATTGCCTTTTTGCTGCTTATTGTATTCAGTGTCGTTATGACTACGGGGTGCATGAGTAGAGTTAAGATGGTAAAGGATTTACAAGAAAATATCGAACAGGATATCGTGAAGGAAAAAGACGACACGTCGAATCAACCGGTCAAGATGATGTCTGACAGTGAAGTGGTAGGCAAGGATACGAATAAGAAATTAGAAAATATTGAAGCCTTGATTGATGAAAACTTCTATTTTGAGGATGATGATCAGGCGAAACAGGAGGGGATCATTCGTGGATATCTTCAAAGTTTGGAGGATCCGTATTCTGTATATTACACAGCTGAAGAATATGCAAGCTTTATGGAGGATACCGGTGGAGAATATGTTGGCGTTGGCGTGCAGGTTTCGCAGGATGTTGACACCAAAGTTATTACTGTTGTAAAAGTTTTCGATGGACCGGCATTAGAAGCAGGTATCTTGGCAGAGGATATTATTGTCAAAGTTGGCGACGTAGATGTATCGACAATGGAAATAGATGCTGTAGTTGATTTGATCAAAGGTGAAGAAGGCACAGACGTTACAATTACCGTGTATCGTGGTTCTGACTCACAAGAACACGAATATACTATGCCAAGAAAAAAAGTAGAGAATCCTACTGTTGAATATAAGATGTTAGACAACAATATTGGATATATTCAGGTTTCTAGTTTCTATGAAGTGACAGGAGAGCAATTTGTGGAAGGCGTTATCAATCTGCAAGCACAGGGAATGGAAGGTTTGATTGTGGATTTGCGTGATAATGGCGGAGGATTGCTTGATATTGCTGTGGCTATGTTGGATTATATCCTGCCTGAAGGTAAGATTGTTTACACAAAAGATAAAGACGGTAATGTTACAAGCCAGTTTACTTCAGACGAAGAGAATCAGTTCAATATGCCGTTAGCAGTGTTGGTCAATGGTTACAGTGCATCTGCATCAGAGATTTTTGCCGGTGCAATTAAAGATTACGGAAAGGGAACGCTTGTCGGAACAACTACCTATGGTAAAGGTATTGTACAAAGAGTATTTCCGCTAGATGATGGTTCTGCAGTTAAGCTGACGATTGCAAAATATTTCACACCGAATGGCAATGATATTCATCAGGTCGGAATTACACCGGATGTAGAGGTGGAATTAGATGTAGAGGCGTATAGAGAGTCTAAGGGTGAAAAAGATAATCAATTAGACGCAGCGATTGACGTTATTTTGCAAAAATTAGGAAAAAGTGATTCTTAATTAAACCAAAAAAGAAAGATTTGACAATTCGTCAAATCTTTCTTTTTTTGATTAATAAAGATTATCTCGCGTAATATTTTTTATCCATTTACCACTCTTGTAATGTTTCAAAACCCAAGGCCATTTTACGAATTCATCTGTACACAGTAAAAAGTAAACCCAAAGAACGGGAAGTTTCAAAACAAATGCCGCAAAGAAGCCTAACGGAACAGCGTAGCCCCACATGTCAATTGTGTCGCAAATCATTCCAAACATACTATCACCACCGGCTCGGAATACTCCGGCAATTAACGTGGTATTGACTGCCGTTCCGGTGATGTAATAGGTGTTAATCAGTAACATATACTTTAGATAATGAAGTGCGGTGTCAGATAAACTTGTACTTGCATAGGAAAGAACGAGCGGAATGGAAACTAATACAATGATACCACCGAAAATTCCGGTTAATATGGTAAGTTTCATGATTTCTGTTCCCTCTTTTTTAGCATCCTGTAATCGATTCTCTCCTAATGTATTTCCTAATATAATCGTGCTTGCACTTGCAATGCCGTAACAAAAGATTGTGCCAAAATTGCGAACGATAATGACAAATGAGTTAGCAGCAACAGCATCACTGCCAAGGTGTCCGATGATCACAGAATACATTGCAAATGCCAAGCCCCAGATGACATCGTTAGCCAACGCAGGTAATGAGAGACGGATGAAATCTTTAAATAAGACTTCGTTTTTGACAAAAATATAGCGAAGACTAATCTTTACATGCTTATTAAAGAAAGAAATGATAAAGCATCCAAAAAGCTCCAATAATCGTGACGCAGAAGTTGCGATGGCCACACCCATTGCACCTAGTTGCGGTGCATCAAACAGACCAAAGATAAAAACTGCATTCAGGAGTATATTACAAATGAATGTAAACGTGCTAAGCACTGAGCAAATGGCAACCTGTCCGACACTACGCAAAGTAGCCATGTATATTTCTATAACGCCCCAACACAGATACGCAATGCTCATATAACGAAGGTAAACAGCTCCAAGTGTAATCAATTCTGTGTCATTTGTAAACAGACGCATAAGGTGTTGTGGGATGACAAGTGCAGATAGTGCAAAGGCAAAGGCACTAATCATAGAAATTCGCAGTGCGATACCCTGTACAATCTTGATCGCTTCCATATCACCTTTGCCGAAATATTGAGAGCATAACATTGTTGTACCGGTTGATAAACCATAAAATACGGCGAATAGAATGCTTGCATACTGCGATGCCAGGGAAACAGCAGAGATAGAAGATTGTCCTACATAGTTTAGCATGATGACATCAGCAGAACTGATAGCAGCACTTAATATATTTTGTATAATAATGGGGATAACAAGTTTACATAATTTTCTGTAGAACTCTTTTTTTGATTCGTTGTGATTATGCATAAGTTTCTTTTTTTACTCCTTAGAATCATTGTAATGTTGCGTGTTATAATACATGTATATGGGATTATAACATGTATAATTTGAAAATGATATAGGATACTTATTCTTCTACGTCTGACACAGTTATGGAATATGATTTTATTATCAAATTTTCCTTGCTGAGTTGCTGTAATCGTTGTAAAATATTAACAATAGGGAAACGTATTATGTGATGATTTCTGGGGAAGACATTGTAAAGGGGGCGAATGTCCGATGGGAAAGAAAAGCATGTTCAAGTGGTTGATGATATGTACGTTCGGCATGTTGTTGACTACATTTTTTTCATACCAAAAAGTCAATGCACAGACGGTTTTGGAGACAGATGTTACGGAGGCATCTGACGGATGCATTTTTTTGGGTGTGTATGGTTCTTATCATAGTCAGGCGCAGGAAGCACTTGATCGAATCAATGAGATTCGAAAGGAAGCTTGTGAAGCCGGGAATGTGCCGGATCCGAGAAAATCTAGTCGGATGTTGACATCAAGTGATTATGTTCCGATTAAGTGGTCTGCTGACTTAGAAAGTATAGCGAGAATTCGTGCGGTTGAGGCAGGACTTACAGTCACCTTTATGGGTTCCGGACATAATCGCATGAATGACAAAGATTGGTCATCGGTTATTTATAATGGTGTGAAAACAAGTAGTGAGGTGTTGGCATACAGTGATAGTACAAGTATGGTGGATGGAATTGATTTGTGGTATGAGGAAAAATCAGATTGGGTTAATCAGGTGCCGAATGCCATGACAGGACACTATGAGAGTATGATTAATCCGAATTATACATACGTTGGTTTGGGAGACTTTTACACCGAAGCGGCGAAATATCCGAATACACTTGCAGGGGAGTTTAGTGATACGTCAAAAGTAATATCTCAGACGATGCAGACTACACCTACGAATGTAATGCAAAAGATAGAAGTTAAGAAGTCTTATGTCAAGGGATATGCGTTAGAGGGGACGGATACCATTTATACCGACAAGACAACGACGCTGACTGCAATAGCAATTCTTACGAATGGTGTAGAAACACATAGATTGTGGGTGTTAGATGATATGACATATATTTCATCTGAACCATCGGTTGCATCCGTAAGTAGTAGTGGCGTAGTAACCGGATTGAAAAATGGAACAACGACGATTACAGCTAAGGTGGGAAATACAGTGCTAGCATCCCATGCAATTAGTGTAAAATGTAATCATCCAAAGGAACTTGTTTCGGAAACGGCGCCGACTTGTACGAAAACAGGTGTGAAAGTATATAGTTGTGAGACGTGTGGTGGTGCATTGGAACAAGAGATTGCGATGAAACCACATAATTATAAATATGGTGATGCTGATGCAGAGGGATATCGTACAGGAACGTGTTTGGATTGTAGTGATTCGATACGTATCATACCACCTACTAATATGAAACTATGGTGGGGGCACGGTACATCGGAGGGCGCGTCGTATTCTTCTGTGTTTCCTGCATCCAATCCGATTGGTTCAACGATATATTGTTGGATTGCTGACGTAGATGGTGATAGCGTATACCAAGATATGGTAATGCACACGACAGATCAGTCTGTGATTACTGTTCCAGAAAAACCGGTTGCGAATTTCGAATGGAATCAACTAAATGTGGTGGGTGCTGGAATTACTACAATTACGATATATCCAAGGTATAATCCTGATTTGAAGAGAAGTGTGATTGTAAGAGTTGGTGATATCGGAAGCGTGGATTTTAGCGTGGCAGATATCACACTTTCGCAAACCGCATTTGAATATACAGGTGTTGCATGTACACCAACAGTCGCAGTGTCATACCATGATACGATGTTAACCGATGGAAAGGATTATAATATTTTTTATGAGAATAACACGGAAGTCGGGGTAGCGAGTGTTGTAATTAAGGGTTGTGGCATTTTCTCGGGAACGATACGTAAGAATTATACGATTGGGCATTGTGAGCATACATTTGGGGAATGGCAGATTCTACAGGAAGCGACATGTGTGACGCAAGGAGAAAAAAGAAGACAATGCAGCAAATGCAAAGATTATGAAACTGAGGATACAGATGTGATTGCTCACCAGTATACCAATGGTGTATGTACGGGGTGTGGTGATATTCTCTATGCAAGTATAGATGGTCTGACATACACAATTATTGAGACGGATGGAGAACTGTTTGCAGTGTGTGTAAAAGCACAAGAAGGTGTGGCGTTAGAAGGTACTGTGAATATACCATCGACGGTTGCATTGGGTGGCAAGACATATACGGTTACATCTGTTGCTGAAGGGGCATTTGCAGGACAGGAAGCAATAACAGAAGTTACAATTCCTTCTTCTGTTACAGAGATAAAAGGACAGGCGCTTGCAGGATGTAGCAATCTTACATGTTTGAAATTTTTTGGTGAAGTAGCACCTATTGTGGCAGATGATGTGTTGGAAGGTGTTACGGGAGTAGCGATTGTGACATCAGAGAACGCAACAGGGTATGATACTTTGGCAGAGACGCTTGGTGCAACATTACAAGTGGAACATGTACATGATATGGATTGCTATGAAGCGGTTGAGGCCGGCTGTACGACATCCGGCAATGTTACGTATTATGTGTGTAACGTATGTAAAGATACATTTGCAGATGAGTTCGGAAATGTACGAATTACGATAGATGATATCGTGGTCAATGCAAAAGGCCATATGTGGAATTCAGACTATACAATTGATATTCCGGCAACAGCTACAACGGATGGTGTGAAATCAATTCATTGTAGTGGATGTAATGCAAAGAAAGATGAAGTTGTTATTCCTGCCACAGGAACTACCGGTGGTGATAGTGGTAACGGAAGTGATAGTGGCAATGGTAACGGAACCGGTGGTGACAGCGGAAACGGCAGTGGAAGCGGAAGTGACAGCGGTAATGGCAGCGGAAGCGGAAGTGACAGCGGCAATGGAAACGGAAGTGACAGCGGTAATGGCAGCGGAAGCGGTGGTGACAGCGGAAACGGCACTGGAAGCGGTAATGGAAGCGGAAGTGACAGCAACAACAGCAATGACAGCGATAACAACGATAATAGTGGTACCGGCGGTAATGGAAGTAGTGATCAAGACAGCAATGATGCAACACAAGCATATCTGCCGACAGGTGTTCTGTTCGAGGTGAATGGTGCCAGATATAAAGTTACTGAAGCTGATACGAAGACCCGAACATTTTCTGTATCTTTGGTAAAGGTGCTTTCTAAGAAGGTGAAGACATTCAAGGTGCCAAGTTCTGTTACTTATAATGGTGCAAGCTACAAAGTAGTAACTATCGGAAAGAAAGCATTTTCGGGATGTAAGAAATTAAAGAAGCTTACACTTGGAAGCAACGTGAAGACAATCAGCGATAGAGCATTTTATAGTTGTAGCGTCTTGAAAAGCATCACAATTCCGTCTTCGGTAACGAAGATTGGAAAAGAGGCCTTTGCAAAGTGTAAGAAGCTTTCGAGTATTAAGATTAAGTCTAATAACCTAACTGCAGGTAAGATTGGAAAGAATGCGTTCAAAGGTATCAAGTCGAATGCAACATTCAAGGTTCCAAAGAAAAAAATGAAAGCATACAAAGCGATGCTGAAAAAGAAAGGTGTAGGTAAGAAGGCCAAGTTTAAGAAGCTTTGATTATGAAATTATAGAAGCAATATGAATGTATTGGAGGGAGTTTTATGCAGATTCAATCTTTGTGTATTCGCAATTTTAAGTCCATTCGCGAGTTGGAGATTTTAGATGTTGAAAGCTCCCTCATTTTACTGGGCAAGAATAATACCGGTAAGACAGCGGTGTTAGATGCAATTCGCGCTGTGACAGGGAATTATACTGTGGGCGCACATGATTTCAATGAAAAACGACAGAATATAGAAATTGATATGGTGTTGGAGATTACAGGGGAAGATTTGCAACAATTTCATGCACAAGGTTTGGTGAGCGGATATAAGAAGTTTGATGCATGGATGCAAGAAGTGCAAGAGCTTCTGCCGTCATTCAAAGAGAATACGTTGGCTTTTACATGCGTTATTAATCATAGCGGAAAGGTTCGTTATGACGATGGAACGAACAAGCATAATCCTCATATTATGGAGATATTGCCAAAGCTTCATTTTATTGATACGACGAGAAATCTTGCATCTTTTCAAGAGGATTTGTTGATCTTTCAGAAATCCAAGGAATTAAGTTGTCTTCGTTCTAACAAGTGTATGTTTGATGAAGCAAAGAATTGCAATCATTGCTTTAGTTGTATTGGATTGATTAATAAGAAAAAACCGGAACAACTACAGTTGCATGAGACTGCTAAGTTATTGGAATATAAGATATACCAATTAAATATCAGCGAGTTTACGAAGAAAATGAACGACAATTATCGTAAAAACGGTGGTGTGGAGGATATTTTCTATTCTTTGAATTATGATATGGATAAGATGTTTTCCGTAGAAGTGGAAACATGGAATAAAGAGCTTAGACAGTCTAAATCAGTGGAACATTTGAGTAATGGCATGAAGAGTATCTATATGCTTTCTATGTTGGAAACCTATATTGAAGATGAAAATGTGATGCAGAGCATTATTGTGGTTGAGTATCCGGAATTGTTCTTACATCCGTCATTGCAAAAGACAGCAAGTAAGATTCTATATCGTTTGTCTAAGAAGAATCAAGTGATATTCACAACACATTCGCCGAATATGGTGTCGAATTTTACCCGTGGTCAAATTTGCCAGATGATTCTTGATGATGAGGGTTATTCTGTGGCAAGACAGAATGCGGATATTGATGATATATTAGATGATTTGGGATATAGTGCGAATGACTTTTTAAATGTAGACTTTGTGTTTATTGTGGAAGGAAGACAGGATAAGACCAGATTACCACTGTTGCTTGAAAAATATTATTCCGATGTATATGATGCGCAAGGGAATCTGTCTCGTATTTCTATTATAACAACGAATAGTTGCACGAATATTAAGACATATGCGAATCTTAAATATATGAATCAGCTTTATCTAAAGGATCAGTTTTTGATGGTGCGCGACGGAGATGGTAAGAACAGAGAAAAGCTTGCGGATGAGCTTTGTGAATATTACAGAGAGCGGAATAAGCAGGATATTGATAAGTTGCCGGAAGTGCAACGTCAGAATGTTTTGATTTTAAAATATTATTCTTTTGAGAATTATTTCTTGAATCCTGAAGTGATGGCGAAGATCGGTGTTGTGGAAAGCGTTGACACATTCTGGGAAATCTTGTTTGATAAGTGGCAACAATATCTTCACCGAATTAAGAGTGGTGTACATCTGATCGAAGTACTTGGTAAGGATATTGAATCGATTGAAGAATTGAAAGCCAATTATGAGGAATTCAAGATCTATATGAGAGGTCATAATCTTTATGATATTTTCTATGGACCATTTAAGAAACGTGAGAAGGAATTGTTAAGACAGTATCTTGATATTGCACCGAGAGAGGATTTTCAGGATATATTAGATGCGATAGAAAGTTTTGTGTATTTTGAGGGACGTAGGAGATAGAATATAACCCATATGTCAATAAATAAGAAGACAATCGGAAAGATTGTCTTTTTTTTAAAAAAAGATTGTAACATTTATTCTCGTAGATTGTTATAATAGTAGAAGTGCTTCAAAAGAGAAATGAGAAAGGGGATAGATATGGACAATCAGTTGCTGAAGCGGCTTTATCAAAAATATCAAAAAGAAATATATCTATATCTTTATTCTCTTTGCAAGAATCGAGAAATAGCGGAAGATTTCACACAGGAAACTTTTTTGAAGGCAATTCTTTCGCTACCGAATGAGCATACGAATGTACGGGCATGGCTTTATATGGTAGCAAGAAATTTGTATTTCAATTATAGAAAAAAAGAAGGAAAAGAGTTTGCGTTAGAGGAAGTGAATGAAACCGTTTCTGATGGGACGGAAACAGCATTGGATCAGGTGCTTCGCGATGAGAGAAGGCGATTGCTATTTCAAGCATTGCAACATTTAAAAGAGGAGCCGAGAGAGGTTCTTATGTTACAGTATTTTGGTGCTTTATCCCAAAAGGAAATCGCAGCATTGCTTCGGAAAACGCCGGAGAACATTCGGGTTCTGGCATACAGAGGAAAAAAAGAATTGAAAGAATATATGGAGGCGAACGGATATGACATATCGTGAATTGATTCATTTATATAAAACCGGGAAGTTGGATGAGGAACAAAAGGAAAAGGTGGCAAAGGATATTGAACGCCAGGAAGCAATTGGCGAGTATCTTTTTGATGAGGGAGAGATTCCGGGTTTTGATACATTAGAAAATATGGATTCTATAAGGATATTCAAGGATGATGAAACTGACAATAATGCTGGTGCAGATGAGGTTTTGGATGAAGAAAAACAATTTGTCAAGATGATAAATGCATCTATTCGAAAAGCATTTATTAAAATGGGCGTGACGGTAAGCGCGATTGTAATAGCGGTTGTGTTATTCGTTATTTTTGCCTTGCCGAAATTGGTTGATTCTTTCTATTATAATCCGTCAGAAGTAGCCGGCAGTAAAACATTCTATTATTCGGTTGGTGCTGCTAATGAGGATGAAACGGGTTCTGAGCGCGAAAAGAAAAGTGTGGTAGCGGAAACGGACAGAATGTCTTTGGATATGGCAGTGTATTCGGAATTGTTCTTGCCGGGTCATTACGCGGACTTTGTGATTTCTGATGCGAGAGGTTATGGTGTACATGATATTGAGATTCATTCCGGTATGAACAAGGTGGCAGGTAAGATAGATAAAAATAAATTGATTCTGTATGATATGAGTGTACTGAACAGACCGGTAGTGAATTGTGTTTATCCAGAAAAGGCAAATGTATTTTACTCCTATATTTTAGAGGATATAGAAGAACAATCGAAAAATATGTTAGATGCATTGCAGCAATTAGAGGATAATAAGCAATATGGAGTATATGTAACATTTTCTGATGTATACAATTATTCAGAACTGAAACAATGGAGCAAGGAGAATAATCTTATTTTTCCACAGTGGTGTGCAATTTGCAGGAAAGACGAATTTGAAACAGAAGGTTCTACGACTCCGTATTCAGCAGATGAATTGATTGGTTTCATCAATGGCGGATCTGCGCATAGTATGTTTTATGACAAGGAGTTGTATCCGAATTTGACACAGTATGATCTTCTCAAGACAACCAGCGAAGAGAAAGATTGGGAAATCTCAGAAGAAGATATGACGACACATGTAATTAGTATTCTTCAGTATATGAAAGATCAAGAGGTATTCAATGAAATGGTAGGACTTGAACAGCAATGTCGGGTTTTTGATACTTACCAGCAATTGATTGATAGCATTAAAAACAATGGACTTATCATATATGGATTTTATGGTGAAGCTACCAAAGAAGAGATTCTTGCACTTAGCAAGTCAGATGATGTTGCATATATCTATACAGTTTCAGTGGAATAATAATGAATAAAAAGGCTTGGGAAATTCCTGAGTCTTTTTCGTTTTGCAAGAAAGGATATTGTAAATGAAAAAATCACAATTTTTTTGAGTGATTTTCATTTTTTGTTTCGTATAGTACAATAGAGAAGATGTTACAATGCCACAAGGAGTAAATGATGAAGCCTATAGATGATAAGAAGCTAATTGAATTCATAAAAGATAATCCAGACAGAGGGATTCATGAGGCTATGCAAATGTATGGCAGAGCTGTGAATACGATATGTCGTTCGATTTTGCAGGGATATGACGATGGTCTGGTAGATGAAGCTGTGTCGGAAACGTTTTTTAAACTATGGAAGAATAGTGGGCAGTTTTCTTCGCAAAAGGGTACGAGTTTAAAAAGCTGGATATACGCTGTTGCACGGAATACAGCTATAGATATTCGACGAAAGCAGGGATATACAGAGATTTTGTTCAATGGAGAAGAAGAGATGGAAATTGTTGCTGATATATCTGTAGAAAAAGAACAGGAACAACGAGAAACCAAACAACTACTACATGAGACGATAGCTCTGCTTGGAGAACCGGACAACCAAGTGTTCCTTTGTAAATATTTTCTTTATATGAAAAATAGGGAGATTGCAACCCAATTGCAGATATCAGAAAAGAAAATAGAAAATATTTTGTATCGCGGCAAAACAAAGCTGCGGGAATTGCTGATAGAAAGGGGGATGACCTGTTATGAAGATTGATGAATTGCTCTATAACGCTACGGATGAATTGAATGAAAAGGAAATGGAGTTGTTGGATCAAGTGATGGACATGGAAGTTTCTAGTGAAGAACGCAATACATGGAAAAGGCAAGAAAATTTGGCTATGAATAAGATTAAGACGGAGTTACAAGCTGGTAAGAAAAAGATAGAGGAAGAGCCTACGAAGAAACATCGCTTGTTTGGTAAGCGTAAGGTTGTTCTTCTTGTGGCAACGTTGATTCTGATGATTGGTATGATGAGTTTTGCTAAGGAGCAGGACTGGGATATCCGAATGGCAGATATGCTGGGTCTAAGTGGAGTGATGGAAAACTTAGATGGAGGTTATGTGAAAATTGGAGTTGGTGATGTGGAAGACCGTATTACGATAACGGCAACACAAGGAATAGGGGATAAGAATTCTATGTGGGTACAGCTTGATACTGATTTGGCATGGCAGGTTGGAGAAGATGGATACTATACATTTGAAGTGGATGATGGACACTGGTATAAGGGTGTAAATCAGTTGTCAGGAGGACACCAACTATATAGTTATAATAATAATGGTTATGTGTCGTTTATATGGTATTTTACGGGATATGAAGAGATTAATCGTTCGCGTGTTGAAGTTTATTTGTCGCAGCTTCGAGCTTATGATACCTTGGAAGACGATGATGAGGGATATATTGTAAGTGATGCATCATGGGAGTTTGAATGGGAAAATTGTTATGCACCGAACACTGTACATGTAAGACCTTATAAAACCGTAACGATGCAATCAGAATTTAGTGGTAGAAAAATGGATTGTTTTATTACAAAGATAGAAATCTCACCGGTTTCTATGTGGATAGAGGCATGGAAAAGTCCATTTGAGAATAGTAAAGTAGGTGATTCCATGTTTTTGTCTGTGGATTCTATTACTTTACAAGATGGAACAAAAATAATAATGGATAATGGTTTTTCTTCAGCGGGAATGAGTAATTTTAGAACAGACAGTTTTTTGGATTTCAATGATATGCAAAGTGTGAAAGTAGATGAGATAGATTATGTTACGATATGCGGAAAAGATATTAAAATAGCGAGATAGAAAGCTGCAAAAGGCTTGGGAAATTCCCAAGCCTTTTGTGTTATACATACAAAATGGTAATGCTTTCGCATTGTGTTACATGTATCTTACAATGTCGCACCAAAGTCAGATACAATTACCTGACCGGTAATGGCTCTTGATTCATCACTTGCCAAGAATAACAAGATGTTTGCGACATCTTCCGGCATACAGATAGGTACTGTCAAATTCATATGTTTTGCCATCTGTCCCATCATGTTCGGATTCAATGTTGCTGGGTCAATCTTTGCCATTGGTGTAGCAATAGAACTTGGATTTAATGAGTTACAACGGATACCGGTTCCTGCAAAACGAAGTGCGGTATGCTTTGTCAAACCGATGACTGCTGCTTTACTTGTAACGTAAGAAGCACCACCGCAACCATAAGCACCTGCTACAGAGTCAAGGTTGATGATGGAACCTGCATTGTTCACCAATACATCAATTTTTCCAAAAGCTTCTACTGTCTTTGCAACTAAGTTCTCACAGTCTTCTACTTTAGAAACATCAGTCTGAACAACCAATACTTCGCCACCCGCAGCTCTGATTTCTTCCGCTACTTCTTCAAGCTGTGGAAGTCGGCGTGCGCTAATTACAACTTTGGCTCCTTCCTTAGCAAATAACTTGGCAGTAGCAGCACCAACACCTGAGTTACTTCCTGTGTGAATATTGATAAAATATTTTGCGTATTTTTGTATTCTAGAGTATACTACTCGTAGGTTCATTAATTAGCCAATTATCAGCATGTTATCAAAGTGAAATATGAGGAAATGACAGATGTCAATCGTGTTACATGTAGCAACAACAACTGAATTATTAGAACGTGCAAGAACTGTCAGAGAGCAGGTATTTACTATCGAAAAACAGATTCCAAAGTCTATCGAGGTGGACGAGTTGGATTGTTTGAATGATATGTGCGACCATTTTGTGGTAGAAGTGATGGAATGTGCGAAGACTGCGAATGTAGGGGAGAGTGTTGTTTCAATAAGTGAAGATGTAAAGAGTGAGAATAAGAAATCGACGGATGTCTGTGCATTGCGTTGCAAATATTTGGATAACTATCGCATTCAGTTACAGCGCTTTTGTGTGATGAAAGATTACAGAGAAACCGGTATAGGACGTTGGACGTTAGAACAGATTGAAGATTATTATTGGGATAAGGGGATAACGTGCATTACACTGGATGCCAAGTTTCATGTGAGCGAATTTTATGAAAAGTGTGGATATCGTAAGGTTTCGGAACCATTTATGGAAGCGGATTTGTTACATGTGGTAATGGAAAAGAGGAGGATACAGGAATGAAGGTAGAGCTGAATAAGAAGAGGTGGTTTCGCCGCAGAAAGAGATTGTTTGAGATATTAGAAGTCGGGAATGACCTTGATCATGCAAGCCGCGCTTATGATTTTTTTAGTGTTTTTGCTATTTTATTAAATCTTACAGCCAGCATCATGTATACATATGATAGTTTTCGTATGGCGTATGGTGAACTTCTTTTGTGGATAGAACGCAGTACAGTGGCATATTTTGCTTTGGATTATGTGCTTCGTTTATTGACAGTACGTTGTAAATATGAAAAGGAAGATGATGTTACGGAATTATACGCGATTCGAAAATATGCTCTTTCTTTTATGGGCATTGTAGATATTCTTTCATGGTTGCCGTATTATCTTCCGGTTTTCTTCCCTGCAGGAACTGTTGCGTTTCGGATGATTCGTATTGTGCGAATTTTCCGATTGTTCCGCATTAATGCGTATTATGATTCTTTGCATGTGATTACGGATGTATTATATGAAAAACGGCAACAGCTTGTGTCGTCAGTAATGATTATTCTGATTTTGATGATTGGTTCTAGTCTTTGTATGTATAGCTTGGAGCATGAGGCGCAGCCGGAGGTTTTTTCTAACGCATTTTCTGGAATTTGGTGGGCAACTTCAACACTTCTTACTGTTGGGTATGGTGACATTTATCCTATTACAACACTTGGCAAGATATTTGGTATTCTGATATCTTTCTTAGGCGTTGGGATGGTGGCGATTCCTACCGGTATCATTTCAGCCGGCTTTGTTAATCAATATTCAACAGTGAAACGTAAGAATGAATATGGTTATGAGGCAGATATGGACTTTATTAAGGTGGTTGTGGGAGCCAATGATATCTGGTGCGGTATGAAGGTCGCAGATTTGAATTTGCCGGAGGGAATTGTAATCGCCATTGTTTATCGCGATGAGGAGATTATGATTCCAAGAGGTGATATGTTACTAGAGAAAGATGATGTGGTAGTACTTGGGGCGGAACCTTATGAGAATAAGCAAGATATCACACTTAAGGAAGTGATGTTGAAAAAGCAAAATCCTTGGGTTGGTATGAAGATTAAGGATCTGGATATCTCAAGACAATCTGTTATTGTACTTGTGAAGCGACGCAATAAGTCGTTGATTCCGAATGGTAACATGAAATTAGAAGCAGGGGACAGAGTATTCTTGTATACGAAGTTATTCTTGGCAGATGCTAATACGATTGAGATATAGAATAATCGAAGTGATGATTCGTATGAAAAATATAACAGCCGGTTGCGAACACAATTACGTGTCCGCTCCGGCTGTTGTTTTGTTTTATAAATATACTTGATTGATTATAGACCAAAGCCCATTGGGCTAGGTTTTTCCTCAGGTTGTGGTGACTCCGGCAATGAGAACGGTAATGCAGAAGGTGAACTTGAACAATGAATTGCAACTTCTTCTGTAATCTTACCTGCGTCTACCAGACGGATTAGATCCATGTTCAACGTATGCATACCGAATGCTTGTCCGGATTGCATGTTGGACTCAACCTGATATGTCTTATCCTGACGAATCATATTAAGGACTGCATCTGTACCGATTAGAATCTCGGTTGCTGCAATACGTCCGGTTCCGTCCTTAAGCGGTAATAACTGTTGCGTTACAACACCCTTTAACACACTTGCCAACTGTGTACGCACCTGTGCTTGTCCGTGTGGAGGAAAAGCATTGATAATACGAGAAATGGATTCTGCAGCAGATGTTGTATGTAAGGTACCGAATACCAAATGTCCGGTTTCTGCAGCATTTAGTGCAGCAGAGATTGTCTCGTGGTCACGTAATTCTCCAACCAGGATAATGTCAGGGTCTTCACGAAGTGCTGAACGAAGCGCGTCAGCAAAGCTACCTGTATCTGAGCCTACACCACGTTGATGGATAATGGAATTAGCCTCTGTGTAGACAAATTCAATCGGGTCTTCAATTGTGATAATGTGCTCAGCCTTGTTGCGGTTAATGTATTCAATAATCGCAGCAAGTGTAGTTGACTTACCGGAACCGGTTGGACCGGTTACAAGTACAAGACCTCTCGGTTGGTCAGCGAGTGATTTTAATGTCTTAATAGGTAATTCCATCTCATCTAATACAGGGATGCGGTCACCCATAACACGAAGACTGGCTGCATAACGTCCCTGTTGGTGATATAGATTCACACGGCAACGGATCTTATTAGCAGTCTCATACGCAAAGTCTAAATCTTTGCCATCTTTGTATGCGGCAAGGTCTTTTTCTCTCTGAATCATAGAAAGAATCGGTTCGTCGTAATTGTTGTCCGGATAATCCGGGGTGTTGATGCGTTGTAATGCACCGAATCGACGAAGGCATATGCCTGTACCGCTTGTGATATGAATGTCGGAACATTCATTGTCTTTTGCAAATGTAATTATCTTATCAATGGAACTCATATCCACCCTCCACAGTTCTTATAAATTGAAGTACTTATCAAATTCTGCTGGATGCGGAATCTTATTCATCTCTGCTACTTCTTTTCTCTTGTTCGCTATAAAGTTATTGATTAAGTGCTCTGGGAATACACCACCTGCAGTTAAGTAATCATGGTCGGCCTCTAATGCATCAAGTGCGTCTTCTAAGTTGGTCGGAAGAGAAGATAACTTTGCTTTCTCTTCATCTGATAAATGATAGAGGTTCATATCGTAAGGACCCCAACCGTTCGCATGTGGGTCGATTTTATTCTTCACACCGTCAAGACCTGCCATAAGAATTGCTGCATAGCAAAGATATGGATTACAGGTTGCGTCCGGATTACGAAGCTCGAAACGTCTCATCTTCGGAGTCTTCGCATAAGCTGGGATACGGATTACTGCACTACGGTTAGAAGTTGCGTAACCAACGGTTACAGGTGCTTCGAAACCGGGTACGAGACGCTTGAATGAGTTGGTACTTGGATTCGTGATTGCACAAAGAGAAGCGATGTGCTTTAACAATCCGCCCATGAAGTAGTGTGCTGTCTCGCTAAGATGTGAATAGCCGTTATCATCTGAGAATACAGGCTCTCCATCCTTTAGTAATAACATGTGTACATGCATTCCGTTACCTGCTTCATTGTAAACAGGCTTTGGCATAAATGTAGCAACTTTGCCATACTTTAATGCTGTGTTGTGGATGATGTACTTAATCATCATCGTATTGTCAGCCATCTTAGACATCTGTCCGAGCATCGGCTCGATTTCAAACTGTCCTGCAGCACCAACCTCAGGGTGATGGTACTTAATTGGAATTCCTGCATTTTCCATCTGCAAGCACATTTCTGAACGGCACTCGTAAGATGTGTCAAATGGCTTCGCAACATGGTAAGCCTTCTGATGTGCTACGATGCGTCCGGTTCCTTCTACATCACTGTTCCAGTATGCTTGAGAAGCATCTACCTGAACGGAAATATCATCCGGACTAACCTTCCAGCCTACATTGTCGAATAGATGGAATTCAAACTCAGGAAGAATCAACATTGTGTCTGCAATTCCTGTGTCTTTCATATACTGCTCAGCAGCATTTACAATATTACGTGGATACTGATCTAACGGACGATTCTCAGGATAGTCAATAATCATTGCATTACCTGTAATAGAAAGTGTTGCAATGTCGCAGAATGGATCAATCATTGCGGTTTCTAAATCCGGAATGAATACCATATCACTCTTTTCCACTACGGCATAACCATAGTTAGAAGCATCAAAACCGATACCTTCTTTTACTGTGCTCTCTGAAAACTGAGAAGCAGGGATGGTAACGTGACGGAATTGTCCGTTGATATCAACCACCTTGAAGTCAATCATTTTGATATCATTGTCCTTAATAAATTGCATTAGTTCCTGTGCTGTCTTAGCCATTAATTTGTAACCTCCAATACGTTTTTTGATTTGTGAGAAATGAATATAATCAAGCCTCACACATACTAAAATTTTACTAAATATTCGGAAAAATCGCAACAATTACTATATATATTTCGACAATTAATTGAATGGTGAGATTGAGTTATTTTTCTTAATTTTAAATGTCGTATTTCAAACAAAAGCAAAGTTGTAAGAAGATATAGCAAATGATACAATATCGGATAGTGTGTGTCTGTGTATACAATTGCGAAAACATATCAATGCTATATGCAGAGACGGTGAGATAAGGAGAGAGAATGATGGCAGTATTGAATGACATTTTATCAAAAGTCAATGATGTGATGTATACTTACATTTTGATTGTGTTGTTGGTGGGGACAGGACTTTACTTTACAATTCGGACAAGATGTGTTCAGTTTCGTTTGTTAAAAGACGGTATTAAGTCTATGCTTGGTAAAGCCGAGACAGATGAAGACGGGAACAAAAAGGTTTCTTCCTTCCAAGCGTTAATGATTTCAACTGCATCCCGTGTGGGTACCGGTAATATTGCCGGTATTGCTACAGCAATTGCAGCCGGCGGACCGGGCGCGGTCTTTTGGATGTGGGTGACAGCTGTTATTGGTGGTGCATCTGCATTTATTGAAAGTACATTAGCACAGGTATATAAGGTGAAACAGGACGGACAGTTTCGCGGTGGTCCATCCTACTATATGGAAAAGGCACTTGGAAAAAGATGGCTTGGTATTTTGTTTTCGATTTTGTTAATTATCTGCTTCGCGTATGGATTTAACGGTTTGCAGGCTTATAATATGTCGTCTGCTCTGCAATATTATATTCCGAATTATTCGGAAACAATGATGCCGATGATTCTTGGTATTGTGCTTGCTGTCGCAACCGCATTTGTTATCTGGGGCGGTGTACATCGCATCGGTTTTATTTCTTCCGTTGTAGTGCCGGTTATGGCTTGCGCATATATTTTGATGGGCGTTGTTACGATGGTTATGCATATAAAGGAATTGCCTGTGGTGTTTGCAACTATCGTGAAAAGCGCATTTGATGTGAAAGCGATGATGGGTGGATTTGCAGGTAGTGCAGTGGTAATCGGTATTAAGAGAGGTTTGTTCTCTAATGAAGCAGGTATGGGTAGTGCACCAAATGCTTCCGCATCTGCAGATGTTGCGCATCCGGTACAACAGGGGTTAGTACAGGTGATTTCCGTGTTTATCGATACGTTGCTCATTTGTTCAAGTACGGCGATGATGTTGCTTGTATCAGGGGTGGAAGGCGTAAGCGGCAAGCTTGACGGAATTCCGTATGTGCAACAGGCAATCAGCGCCAATGTAGGTAATTGGGGAATTCATTTTATTACATTTTCCATCTTTGCATTTGCGTTTAGTAGTTTGATTGGCAATTACTATTACGCAGAGTCGAATATTTTATTTATCAAGAATAACAAAGTGCTTCTTAATGTATTTCGTGTAACTTGTGTCATTGCAATTTTCCTTGGCGCACAGGCAGACTTTTCGCTTGCATGGAACGTGGCAGATGTAACAATGGGATTCATGGCGATTGTCAATATTGTTTCGATTCTCTTGCTTGGCGGTATAGCAATCAAGGTGTTAAAGCATTATGAGGAGCAGAAGAAGGATGGTAAAGAACCTTCATTTGATGCAGAAGAAATCGGAATTGTGGGAACAGTTTGGAATAAGAAAAGTGAATAATATTGATTAATGTGAAAAAGGCATGATTTCTTCGAATGGAGAGATTATGTCTTTTTTATATATAGATTATATAAAAAATGTATTGTCATCAGAAAATTGTATGGAAATGTCAGAAAATGTGATATGATAAGCGTAGTTGTATTACAAGGAAGTTGTTTATAAATCTTGGGGAGTGGATATATATGAATAAAAAGCAAAAAATGCTTAATGACGGAATGATGGTTGTAAAATGTTTCTTCGCGGTTTGTGCAGTGCTGCTATTGCTGTATTTTGTGATAGGGCAGATTGTTGCACCGGATGAAAGAGATGCGTCATCGGATAATTGCAGAGCGTTTGAGACGCAGTGGTATCACGTCTTAGAAGATGGGACGAAAGAACCGGTAGAAGTGCCGGGGAAGGTTTCCGCGAAACGCGGAGAAAAAGTGACGATTATAACAACACTTCCGGATAAGATTGAAGGGTTTGATGTGATATGCTTCCGACCGGTATGGCAGGATCTGGAAATATATATAGATGGAGAATTAAGAGCTGATTATAGTACGAAAGAAACAAGGCTTTTTGGAACAAACAGTGCGTTTCGTTATGTGTTTGTTTCCGTTGGAGATGAAGACGCAGGAAAGGAGCTTGCGTATTGTATTACGACGGATTCTAAGTATGCGGGAACTTACAGAAAAGTTTTGATTGGGGATAAGTCATCAATCTGGGCACATCTTGTAAAAGAGTCAGGTTTTAAGACGGTGGTTGCAATGCTTCTTATGGGTATTTGTCTGTTCTGCGTAATTGCTTGTTCTGTATTAAGACAAATGTATAAGAAGAATCTTTCGCTGAATTATCTGGCATGGTCGCTGTTTTATTGTTCTCTTTGGATGTTGTCAGAAACGGAATTTCGACAGTTGTTATTTCACAATGTGTCTGTGCTTACTTCTATGACTTATTGGAGTCTGATGCTTATTCCGTTCCCATTTCTTATCTATATGGATGATATACAAGAAGGCCGATATCGCAAATTATATCTGATTTCTATGGGATATTCTATGGTGGTTGCAGTTGTGGGAACAATTTTGCAGTTATTTGATGTTATGCAATTTGTTGAGCAGCTTCCGTTTATTCACGGAGGAATTGGATTTGCGATGGCATGTATTATCGGAACAATCTTAGTGGATGCATTTCGTAAAAATTTATCCGGCTATTTCTTTGTAGGATTAGGAATCTATGGCATGTTATTTTTCGCGATATTAGAGCTCCTTCTTTATTACATAAATTCAGTGTATTCATTGGGTTCAATGCTGATGATTGGTCTTTTGTTTTTGCTTATTATGGCGATTATCAAAACCGGACAGGATTTGTTCGCATCAGAAGAGAAGAAGAAACAGGCAATTATTGCGTCGAAGGCGCAGGCACAATTTTTGGCAAGTATGTCACATGAGATTCGAACACCGATTAACGCAGTTATCGGTATGAATGAGATGATTATTCGTGAAAGTCAGAACGAGACAATTCAGGAATATGCACATAATATCAAGAGTTCGTCTAATATGTTGTTAGGATTAGTGAATGACGTACTGGATTTTTCTAAGATTGAATCCGGACAGTTAGAACTAGTCATGGAGAATTATAATCTTGCGAGTCTGATTAAGGATGAAATGGTACTTTTGAATGCAAGAGCAGCGGGAAAAGCAATCTCTACGCAAATGGAAGTGGCGGATGATTTGCCGTCAGTATTATATGGTGATGAGCTTCGAATCAAACAGATTGTTACAAATCTGTTGTCGAACGCAGTAAAGTACACAAAAGAAGGAACCGTTACATTTGGCGTATCAGCTAAGTGGAAAGGTGAGGACCAGATTCTGCTTTCCTTTGAAGTTCGTGATACAGGTGTCGGAATTCGACAGGAGGATATAGAAAATCTCTTTAGTAGTTTTAAGCGATTGGAACTGGAGAAGAATCGTCATATCGAAGGAACGGGGCTTGGACTTAATATTGCAAAGAGTCTCGTTGAACAGATGAATGGTAGCATCTCGGTGGATAGCAAGTATGGCAAAGGGTCAACATTTATTGTGACGATACCGCAAACAGTAGTAGATAAAACTGCAATCGATAATGTGGAAGAAGCAGTTCGTAAGCTTCGAAGTGAGAATATGAAACCGGAACAGCGCTTTGTTGCACCACGTGCAAAGATTTTGGTGGTTGATGATAATAAGATGAATCTGACGGTTATCGGTGCACTATTGAAGCGTACGAAGATGCAGGTTGATTTTGCTGATAGCGGAATGAAGTGTCTGGAGATGACAAAAGAGCAATCGTATGACATCATTTTGATGGATCATATGATGCCGGAAATGGATGGTATTGAAACGTTAAAGAAATTGCGAGAGGATGCGAATAATCCGAATCAAAAAGCGGTGGTGGTAGCACTTACTGCTAATGCGATTGCAGGCTGCCGCGAGATGTACTTAGAGCATGGATTTGATAACTATTGTTCGAAACCTGTAAAAGCAGAAGTGTTAGATACCTTGCTGGTACAGCATTTATCTGAGGAATTGGTACAGTTCGTGGAAGAGGCTGCAAAATAGAAAAAAGATATCAGACAAGCTGATGGGATTCCATTGGCTTGTCTTTTCGTTATATTATTTTCGGTTTTGTGTCACATTTTCTCCTATCTGTGTGAATAGTAAGATAGGAGTGAAAGGAGTGGAATCACTATATGAGAATTCTCAAAGATGAAAAAATTATGCGTCTGTTGAAAAAGGATCCTTCGGCAGGCATGGATTTGTTAATTGAAACCTATGGAAGCCTTGTCGGATATATCATACGTCATAAAACTGCTACCGCCTGTCAGGAAGAAGATGTAGAAGAGTGTATAGCAGATGTTTTCGTGGATTTTTATAAACAGTTAGACAAGATAGATCTTGCGAAAGGAAGTATCAAAACTTACATATCTACAATTGCCAGACGTCGTGCGGTTGATTATTTTCAGGTTGCGGTTAAGAATAAAATGCATGTCGCAGCGCTAGATGAAGAAACAACGTATTCTACTCCGGATCATGCTCCTACTCCCGAATCTACCATGGTGATGAAGGAGGAGAATTCCTTCCTGCTAGAGGAAGTACAAAAGCTAGGCGAACCGGACAGCGAAATCTTATTTCGCAGGTATTATCTAGACCAGTCGCTCAATGAGATTGCGGATGCAATCGGTATGAAGCGACCGGCAGTTAGTAAACGGATTGCCAGAGCTTTGGAAAAACTGAAATTTAGAATGGAGGGATATGTGTAATGCAGGATATGGAAAACAAATTAAGAAAGGTATTTGATGCAATGCCACTAGATCAGTTGAGTGATGAATTACATGACATAGAGTTAGAACCGCTTTCCCCTGATAGCGAGCAGCGGATCAAAAATATGGTAAAGGAAAAAATGAAGAAAGAAAATGTAGAATTCACCAAGAAGCCAAAGCACAAGACGAAACGTTGGCTTGTGGCGGCAGCAGCGTTGGTGGTCGCATTCACGGGAACTGCGATTTATAAGGCAGATGAAGTGAAGGCGGAATTTGCGCAGTTGTTTGGCTTTGTGCCGGGTGTCGGTGTGGTGGAAGTGGAACACGAGGAAAGCAGTACGGCAAAGCCTGACAAGAAAAACGGCGACAAGCACAAGGATGGTGAGGCAAAAGATAATGCTGCCGAGGAAGCACCAACAGTACAAGCGGCTAAGTGGTATCTGTTGGAAAATACAGATGCTACAGCCGGTGATGATATGATTCAGGTGGAGCTTAAGGATGCAGTCGTGGCAGGTGATAAGTTGGAAGTGCGATATGCAGTACGCTTATTGAAGATTACAGATGAAGAGCTTGATGCGGCTTATGCAGCACTTAATGGTGTGGATGAATCGGCTTTGGAGGAGATGTATGTTCGCCTCGGATATGATAAGTATTTCACGCTTAATTGTGAGGAAACTTTAGATATGAAACCGAAGTCTAACACAACCGTTAACGGAAAGCCGGTAGAAGCCTTAAGCGTGTCAGTCGGCGGAAGTGAGTCGACAGAAGGAGCACGAGTTATCTGCATTAGCGAAACGTATGATGTGAAGGATGTGTTGACGGAAGATGTACCATTCGGAACTTTAAGTATTGCGGATGTGAATCTGGATATCAAGATGAAGAAATTAGATCTTGGAGGTTCGCCGGAGGATGTCACAGACAATGGATTTGTGGAGGAAATAGGTGCTGTTAAGGTTATGTGCGTTCCAACATGGAAGGAGCAGAAGCTAATTGTTGATTTCTACTCAATGGACTGTGGTGAATATTCAATGGTTATGGGCTTTAATATGTTTGAGCGAGGTCCCCTCACGACCACAGTGAATGGGCAGCAACTCGAAGATGTTGGTGACGACAGTTATATGTTTCAAGATATGGAGAACTCGTATCTCGGCAGAAGTGTTTATGATTTGACTAGCATTCAGGGTGATGTTAAAACAGCAACTGTGAAAGCGGATGGACTGTGGGTAAGACAGAAGTTGGATAACAAAAAGTTAGAGCTTACACCTGCATCTACCGTACAGCAGGAGTTAGATGATGTTTTGAAACTAGATGGTTCTAATGTCAAGTTTGTGGAAATGAGCAATCGTCCATGTGATTCTGTAGATGATTTTGATTACAGCGAGCACGGCTATCTTGTACTGACTTATAGGGCAGAAGATGCAGCTGTGAACAAGCAATTTATGTGGTTTGGCAGTCTTAGTGTCAATGGTGAAAATGTGGAAGATTTCACGATGGAATGTGGAAATGTAGGCTATTCCGTTGTGTTGATCCCATTGCCGGTTCCATATTCTGAGGTACGCACGGTAGAATTTACGAGTGCAGATTATATGCTTCAGGAAACCATGGAATTTGATTTGAAACAATAGTCAGAAGATATGAAATACAAGCATATGAAACTAAGATTCATATCAGTATTTCGAAGTTGTAACTTATGATATTATAGTATTATACACCGAAAAAATAAAAGGAACTTCCGTTTTTGGAAGTTCCTTTTTGCTTGTGCACATATGGTGCACTCTATATTCACAATTGTGTGAAGGATTATCTGTTGTTGATAATCTTTGTTAACTCAACAGGGTCAACAATCTTGCCGTCCTTGTAAACACGCATGTTACCGGAAGCGATTTCGTCGATTAAGATAACTTCATCGTTGTTGTAACCGAACTCGAACTTGATATCCCAAAGATCAAGACCAATTGACTTCAAATCGTCAGCAACAATCTTAGTAATCTTAAGTGTCTGCTCCTTCATGCTCTCGAACATTGCAGGTGTCATAACACCTAATGCAGCAAGACCTTCACCGGTAACGAGAGGATCGCCCAAAGCATCATTCTTGAATGTACACTCTACATAGCCACCTTCTAAAACAGTGCCATCTTCGATGTACTCACCGTATCTACGGATGAAACTACCTGTAGCTACTAAACGGCAGATAACTTCAAGACCATGACCAAATACGGTAGCAGGAAGAACTTCCATAGTTGCATCATCAAGGTTTGCACTAACATAGTGAGTCTTGATACCAGCTTCTTTTAAAAGCTCAAAATAGTGAATAGATGTCTCAAGGTTTGCCTTACCGATACCATCGATTGTCAAACCAACACTATTCTCACCCGGATCAAAAACGCCGTCTTTTCCGGTACAGTCATCCTTGAACTTAAGCATTACATTGCCGTTTTCAAGCTGATAAACATCTTTTGTCTTTCCTTCGTATACCTTTTTCATGATAAAGTCTCCTTTGCTATAAAAAGTCTTTTTGTTGCAAGTGAAATTACTATTGCATTTTAGCACACCTATTCTGCATTTGAAAATACTTATTTTCTTTTTTTTCATAATTTCGGTATTATGAACAAAGGACAGTCTATAAATGCGCACTTTGTAGAAAATTTTCCGAAAATGCCTCATATGCAAAAAAAACTCTTTTACTTAAAAAAAAATTATACTATAATAGCAAAGTAATATTTTTCTATTACAGAAATTATTAAATAAAGGAGAAATCGACGATGAAACAGGATATGATTGTAATTCTGGACATGGGAAGCACAGAGAATACCGTGCTTGCAAGACAAATTCGTGACTTGGGAGTGTATAGCGAGATTCATCCACACGACATCACACCAGAGGGCCTTAAGGCACTTAATAATGTAAAAGGTGTTATTTTAAATGGTGGCGAGAACCGTGTAGTAGATGGTGTTGCTGTAGATGTAGATCCTGCAATCTATGATTGTGGTTTCCCGGTTATTTCAGTGGATCACCCAACTGCAAAATGTGCGAAGCAGTATGCTGAGTTGCCAAATGATGACGAGATGAAGAAGTTCTTGTTTGAGGTATGTCAGGCAGAGGCAAACTGGAATATGAAGAATTTTGTTGAGGACCAGATCGAGGCAGTTCGTCGTCAGGTTGGAGATAAAAAAGTATTGTTGGCATTGTCAGGTGGTGTAGATTCATCTGTTGTGGCAGCATTGTTACTTAAGGCAATTGGCCAGCAGTTAGTATGTGTGCATGTTAACCATGGTTTGATGCGTAAGAACGAGTCTGAGGACGTAGTAGAAGTATTCAAGAACCAGTTAAATGCAAACCTTGTATATGTAGATGCAACAGACCGTTTCTTAGGTAAGCTTGAGAATGTAGCTGACCCAGAGGAGAAGAGAAAGATTATCGGTGGCGAGTTCATCCGTGTATTCGAGGAAGAAGCTAGAAAGTTAGAAGGTATCGACTTCTTAGGTCAGGGTACCATTTATCCGGATATTATTGAGAGTGGAACAAAGACAGCTAAGATGGTTAAGTCTCATCACAACGTTGGTGGTCTTCCTGAGGACATGCAGTTCGAATTGGTTGAACCATTGTTACAGTTGTTCAAGGATGAGGTTCGTGAATGTGGTATCGAGCTTGGTCTTCCACCACACATGGTATACCGTCAGCCATTCCCGGGACCGGGACTTGGTGTTCGTTGTCTTGGTGCAATCACTCGTGACCGCCTTGAGGCAGTTCGTGAGTCGGATGCAATCCTTCGTGAGGAGTTCGCTAAGGCCGGATTGGACAAGAAGGTATGGCAGTACTTTACAGTAGTACCTGATTTCAAGGCTGTTGGTGTTAGAAACCATGAGAGAAGCATGGGTTATATGGTAGTTATCCGTGCGGTAAACACTATCGATGCTATGACAGCAACCATCGAGAGAGTGGATTATGATATTTTAGAGAAGATTGCTGATAGAATCACAGCAGAGGTTCCAAGCGTTAACCGAGTATGTTTCGAGTTGACGAAGAAGCCTGTTGCAACGATTGAGTTCGAGTAGACTTTTGGAGCTAATAAAGCTAGTAAATACAATTGTTTCAAGCAAAAATGTTTAAGTGTTGGCAACGTTTTGACAACAGTTTAAACAGTGTTTTGTGAGAAGAGGAGTGTTAATAGGCTGATAGTTCAAAAAAATAATCTCTATTTATAGAAGCATAAAAAGACCTTACTGTTTTTGCAGATTGCGAATGACAGTAAGGTTTTTCTATGCTTTTCTTTATTTGTCTTTTTTCTTGGCTGCTTTCAAGAGTTTCTTCGTTCTAGCAGCTTCTGATTCTGGATAGTTGTAACGCCAGTTATCATATTCTTCCTTGCTGATTTCACCATTTGCAAGTGCAATGGCTTCTCTTTGCCAGTGGGAAAAGAGTTCATTTAAGGAATCATAAGCAGGGTTATCCATATCTAAAGAGATGGTTAACTCGTCAGTGTTGGTGCTGATTTTGAAACCATACATATCTTCTAATGCAAAAAATGTATGAAGAATTCCTTTGTATGTATCAATGTCCGGCACAGACAATGCTTTTGGACTTACCTGTAACGCATCTGCCAGTGAGGAAAGAATGTCTTCCTTTGGTACTCTTGTTTCAGACTCGTACTGTGCGATACGCACATCAGTAGTTTTACCTTTGAAACCAATCATTGCCCCGAGGTCTTTCTGTTTTAAGTTGCGAAGTGTACGAATAAATTTAATTCTTTTTCCAATTGCCACAATTGTATCCTCCTATAATAAATTACTAAACAAAAATGATAAAGTCAGTATAACACAGCATTTTTAGTGGTGCAATAAGAACTTAAACAAATTTATTTAATTATTTATTTAGAAACCACTTGACTTTAACAGAATTGTTTAGTAGAATGACAAAACAACGAGTTAAACAAAAGTGTTTAGTTGCTGTGTGTGGGGAAGTAAGGAGAAGGAGGAAATGCAATATGGAAGAGGAAACAATTTTATTAAGAGTGGATGATGTTCAGAAGGCTTTACAGATTTCAGAGCAGAAAGCCTATGATGTTATCCGTACCTTGAATGAAGAATTGAATGCCAAAGGGTATATTACCATTCGGGGCAGAGTTAACAGAGAGTATTTTATGAAGCGTTTTCAGTACAGTGAATAGGTGGCATGAAATTGCCACCAGAAAGGATGTGGTAACTACGGCTGTATATAAGGAAGGAAACAAGTGGAGAGTTGTTTTCCGTTATACTAATTTTAAGGGGGAACGGAAACAGACGAGTAAACGAGGGTTTGCAACAAAAAGAGAAGCCGTGGTTTGGGAGCATGAGGCGATGTTAAAGACAGAGTCAAAGTTGGATATGACCTTCGAAAGCTTCTGGGAACTTTACAAACAAGACCGTCAGGCGAGGTTGAAGGAAACCACGTGGGAGACAAAAAAGCACATGGTAGAAACAAAAATACTTCCCTATTTTAAAGACCGACCGATGACGGCGATTGAAGCAAAAGATGTAATCGCATGGCAGAATGAATTGCTGGCATTTCGTTACGAGAATGGGACGGAATATTCCCCGACCTATCTCAAGACGATTCATGCGCAGCTAAGTTCCATTTTTAATCATGCAGTGCGGTTCTATCATTTAGGCACGAATCCGGCAAAGTTGGCGGGCTGTATCGGAATGGAAGAACATAAGGAAATGCAGTTTTGGACCCAGGAAGAATATCTGCAATTTTCTGAGGCGATGATGGAGAAACCTCTGTCTTACTATGCGTTTGAGATTCTTTACTGGTGTGGATTAAGAATGGGAGAAATGCTTGCTTTGACACCAGAGGATTTTGACTTTGAGAAAAAGACAATCACAATTAATAAATCATATCAAAGGCTGAAGGGTAGAGATTTAATCACATCACCGAAAACTCCGAAAAGTAACCGAGTAATCACAATGCCGGATTTTCTAAGTGATGAAATGCAGGATTATCTAGCAATGTTGTATAAGGTGAAACCGACGGAGAGAATCTTCCCTGTGACAAAGTCTTATCTTCATCACGAGATGGATAGAGGTTGCAATGAGACTGGTGTGAAACCAATACGAATCCATGATTTGCGTCATAGTCATATATCCTTGTTGATTGAGCTTGGGTTTACAGCGTTAGCAATTGCGGAACGCGTGGGGCATGAGAGTATAGACATCACTTATAATTACGCACACTTATTTCCAACGAAGCAGAGTGAAATGGCAAATAAACTGGATTTGGAACGAACAGCAAAAAAGGAGAAAGGCAAGGTGAAGTGATATGGAAAGAATTGTAGATCATAAAGGGCGTTGGAGAAAACGCACAATCGGTTTTCGAGTATCGGAAGAGGAAGCAAAGCTTCTTGATGCTTGTGTGAAAATGTCAGGGCTTGCAAAGCAGGATTATATCCTGCGAAAGCTCACCAACAGAGATGTAGTAGTGCAAGGACGAAGTCCAAGAGTGTTTAAGGCACTACGAGAGCAGATGCAAGAAATCAATGAGGAACTAAGACGTATTAACAATGGTGGAGAATGTGAAGAAGAGTTGTTCTACACCATTCAAGTGGTGGCGCAAACGTTAGAAGAAATGGCAAAGGTGAAAGAGTAAAGGGGGAAAAGATTATGATACGTTCTAAACAATTTAATATTAGGTTTCGTTTGGATAATCCAATTGACCAAGAAGTGTTCAAGGTACTTGATGACCTGAATGTATCGATTCATAAGTCAAAGAACCGATTCGTTATCAATGCCTTGTATGATTATATCCATGGTTATGGAGCAGAATATTTGGAAAAGCAGGCAAAACGTGAAAATTATATCACAGTGGAAGAGTACGAAAAAAAGAGGGCGGAAGATAGGGAGCAGATTCGCAATGAAGTGTATCAGGATTTGATTCGATTTCTAGCAACAGTGAATGTATCAAGAACAGTTGCAGAGATACAATCGGAGAAACAGACTGGTAGCTATACTGCCGGAATAAATCCTGTGCCGAATAACGAACCGCAAGCAGAATTACCGAGTGCAATGATGGATGACATTATGAAATGGAGCTAGCGTTGAGAAAGATACTTCTTTTATCTGTACGAGTCTATGAGGTAGGTGTTGGCGTAGTTGCTGGCACCTATTTCTTTTGGAATAAATGCAGTTGGAGTCTTATGTACATACAAGGTGAGTCTAGCAATTTTGCTAGAAAAGGGAGGAAATCTAGCATTATTGCTAGACACGAGAAAACGGATGCTAGACGCAATAGCAATTTTGCTAGATTCGAGAAAGTGGATGCTAGACGTGCTATCAAATTTGCTAGATTTGGAAAAACGGATGTTAGAAAATGCTAGAAACAGGGCGGAAATCTAGCATTTTTTGCTAGATATGCTAGCAATTTTCTAGAACGTAAAAATGGTGATAGTATTTTGCAATATCATTTTGAAAATATGGTAGCAGATTACAATATCAATGATAGTAGATTGCAATATCACTTTTTTGAAACACGAAAATGATGATAGCAGATTGCAATATCATTTTTGAAAAGTGATAGCAGATTCCAATATCATAGATATCAGATTG